>JALYRR010000006.1:28522-33448 GCA_030855265.1 Bacteroidota bacterium
CGCTGAAAACAGTTCTACTCTGTGCAGTGGTTGAAAGGAATGGATCATCTTTATCACGAACAACTGCTTTAGAAAAATCGATGCGATTGTTGATCACACCCAAAGCCAATCCGAAATACAAATTATTGTCATCATTGATCTTCAGCTTATAGGAATAGTTTGCAAATGCTCCTACTTTGCTAGTGATGTCTGTTACATCAGAATACAATTTCAAACCAAGACCTATATTTTTAGCCTCCACCGGACCATCAATCGTAAGGTAACTGGTTTGCGGTGCGCCTGCCATTCCTGTCCATTGTGAACGGTGTGTCAGAAATGCATTTACCGTTTCTTTGGTTCCTGTTAATGCAGGATTGATCACAAATGGATTGGTATAGTACTGGCTGCTGAACGGCAATTGCTGTGCGATAGCAGGAGAAGATGCTAACAGGGCCAGTGCAAATTTTATAATTGAATTCCTCATAAGGATGTTTTTTAAATTATGAATGTGTTTCAAATAATCGTTATGTCTCTGTTTATTTTTGTCTCAGGATCGTGATTGCTCCTTTGTAAATTTTATCAGATCCTTCGAACATGATGATGTAATAATAAGTTCCGTCAGGTAATTTCTGTCCGAACTTATTTGTTCCATCCCAGTTACTGTCATAAGCATCAGAACTGAATACTTCCTGACCTTCACGATTCAACACCACTACTTTTGTGTTCGGATAATTCTCTATGTTCTCCACAATCCATCTGTCGTTGAATCCATCATCATTCGGAGTCATCAGGTTGGAAACCGTTACATTAAAATCAAGAATGACAGTGATGGTGATGGAATCTTTATCCATACAACCGTTCGCATCTGTTCCGACTAATTCATAAGTTGTTGTGATAACCGGACTCGCGATCGGATCAGGAATAGAAGCATTGTTTAATCCCGTATTCGGGAACCAGCCCCATGAAACAATTCCTACACCTGTTGCATTTAACTGCATGGAACTTCCTAAACTCAGCGTAGTATCATTTCCTGCAAAAACATAGGCTGCTGGATTTACAATTACATAAACAGAATCCATATCTGAACAGCCTGTGATGCTATCCGTGATAGTAAGAACATAGGTGCCTGATGTCATTACAGTAATGCTCTGAGTGCTGTCACCCGTGCTCCACATATAATCATACCCTCCAGATGCAGCGGTGAGGATCACACTGTCGCCCATACAGAACTGTAATGGACCGCTTGCTCCGATTGAAGCGGGTGGCAACGGATTCACAAGTATATTCATTGTGGCTGTATCCAGACATCCGAAGTTGGAAGTTGTTACAAGCGTTGCAACAAATGTTCCTGCAGAAGAATAGATATGAGTCGGGTTTATTGAAAGTGAATTGCTTCCATCACCGAAATCCCACTGGTGGAACTGGATAAATCCTGAGTTGATGGTTGACGAATTCGTGAATGAAGTTGAATTGTTCATACAAACAGTATCCGCAGTAAACATGGCTACCGGTTTCGGATAAACGATCACATTAATTGCGGCCGAAGTGTCAGCAGCACAAACGCCGCTTTGCACAATCACTCTGAACCAGGTAGTATCAGATAAGTTGACATATGAATACGTCGGGTTTGTATTTACAATCAGTGACCAGGTTGCACCACCGTCCGTGGAAGACTCCCAGTTCTGGATGTTTCCGGTATAACCGCTGAGTGTTAATGTTCCAGTGTTATTGTTTTCACATCCCGGAGTTGCTCCGCTTAATGTTCCGGCAACTGATACAGGGTTTACGGTAATGGTTGCACTTGAAGAAATATCTGCATTACAAATTCCGCTTTTCACATTTACACGATAGGAAGTTGTAATGGTCAGGTTATTATAAACAAGTGAATCGCTTGTATTGGAAAGTGGTGACCAGTTAAAACCGCCATCTGTCGAGATCTCCCAACCAAGGATAGTTCCTGTATGTCCGTTTAGATATAAAGTACCGTTATTCATACCTGAGCAAACTGTATCATTTGCTGTAACCATTCCGCCAACCGTTGGAGGGTTCACTTCAATCACAGCAGTTGTAGAAGTATCATTTCCGCAAAGTCCGCTCATTACAATCACACGGAACCAGGTAGTATCTGTTAAATTAGTATAGTTATTTGTGGTTGTTGTGTTTGCAATCAAAATCCAGGTAAGTCCGCCATCCGTAGAAGATTCCCAGTTCTGAATTGTACCAACTGAACCTGCAAGCGTTAAAGTTCCGCTGTTGACTGTATCGCAAACCACGGTACTTCCGGAGAGAGATCCTCCAACAGCAACCGGATCAACAGTGATGGTCACCGCATTTGAAGTAGCTGCATTACATACACCACTTTTCACATTCACTCTGTAAGTAGTTGTTTGAGCAAGATTCATATACACCTGACTTGCAGTTGTATTTGCAAGCGTTAGCCAGGTAAGTCCACCATCGATAGAAGATTCCCAATGCTGGATTGTTCCTGTAAATCCGGAAAGAGTAAGTGTTCCGAAATTGGAAGAAGCACAAACTGTATCTGACATGGCAAGCAAACCACCATCAGAAGGAGGATCAACAGTGATCGTTGCTGTTGCAGAAGTGTCATTTGAACAAACTCCGCTTCTTACAATTGCACGGTAAACAGTAGTGGTTATGATGTTAAGATAATTTTCAACTGCTGTTGTATTCGCGATGGTTGTCCAGGTAAGTCCTCCATCCGTGGATGATTCCCATGACTGAATTGACCCTACATAACCGATCAGGTTAAGTGTTCCGCTATTGGATCCTCCGCAGGCAGTGGCGCTTCCGCTGATGGTTCCACCAACTGAAACCGGATCAACTGTTAACGTAGCTGTTGAAGAGACCGTATTGGCGCAGGAACCATTCTGTACGACAGCTCTGTAAATAGTAGTAAGAGTAATGTTGGCATAAGTATGCGTATTGGTAGTATTTGTTATTGGATTCCAGTTGATCCCGCCATCGATTGAAAACTCCCAGCGAACAACACTTCCTGTATTTCCGCTCAGCGTAAGCGTTCCGGAATTATTTCCATAACAAACATTTGTATCCGCCGCGATTGTCCCACCTATTGAAGGGACATCTACCATAATCGTGTCGCTTGCAGAAGTATCCGAAGGACAAACACCGCTGGTAACCACAGCTGCATAATAAGTAGTGGCGATTAGATTCGTATACGTTTGGGTGGTTGTTGTATTAGCTATGTTAGTCCAGGTGATTCCATCTGGTGAAGAAAGCCAATTGGTTACAGTACCTGTATGCCCGCTCAGCATGATTGAACCGCTGTTGCTTCCGCTACAAACTGTATCATTGGGAGAAGTAACACCGCCAATAGAAGGAGGATTAACTGTAATCGTTACTGTTCCTGAATTCACTGCAGGACAAGCACCGTTCATTACATTCGCACGGTAGATAGTTGTTTGAGTTAAGTTTAAATAGGATTGTGTGTTTGTTGTATTCGCGATGTTGGTATATGTAACACCCCCATTCGTTGAAAATTCCCAATACTGAACCGTTCCGGCATTTCCTGCCAGCGTCAGTGTTCCGCTATTTGCACCGCTGCAGACAGTAGCGGCCGAAGTAATACTTCCTCCAATAGAGGCTGGAACCACAACAATAGAGTCGATTCCAGAATACACACTTGCGCATGCTCCGCTTTTTACCAATGCCCTGTAATAACGAGTAGCCGTTAAATTCAGGTAAGATTGAGTAGCAGTTGTATTTGTTATATTAGTCCAGGTTGCTCCTGCATTTGTAGAAAACTCCCAGCGCGTAACTCCTCCTGTATGTCCGGATAAAGTCAGATTTCCTGAATTTGTTCCGCTGCAAACAGTTGTCCCACCGCTCACAGTGCCTCCCACAGTATTGGGGCTCACTGTAATAATTGCCTGCGTAGAAAATGCCGTTAAACAAGCACCACTCTGAACTTCCACTCTGTAGCGGGTTGTCTGCGTAAGATTAAGGTACGACTGCGTGCTGGTTGTATTTGCAATGTCGGTAAATGTGACACCGCCGTCAATAGAAAATTGCCATTTAAGGATTGCTCCGACTCTACCACCAGCTGAGGTTAGTGTTCCGATGTTGGATCCGCTGCACACTGTTGCACTTGTTGTGACCGTTCCGCCAACAGTAACCGGGTCAATGTTGATGATCGCTACCGCAGAATTAACCGGAGTACATGCTCCATTCTGCACCTGTGCTCTGTAACGGGTAGAAACTGTTAGATTATTATAAGTCTGAGTAGTTGAAGTATTCGAGATGCTGATCCAGGTTCCTCCGCCATCGGTTGAATATTCCCATCCGAGAACGCTTCCTGTATGTCCTGAAAGTGTAAGTGTTCCGCTGTTACCGCTGATACAAACGCTGGAAGGTGCTGCAATTGTTCCTCCTACAGAAGGTGAAATCGCGTTTACGACATAACCGGTATAGGTATCATTACCGGGATTTCCATCTCCTGCCACACCTGAAACGGTTGCATTAAATGTATAGGTTCCCGGAACAGAAAGATTAGCAGGAGTGGTGAATGTATAGAAAAAGGAAGTGTTCTGCGGAATGTTAGGACCAACCACTGTTTCTGTAACAGGAGGCCCGCCGTTAATGGTGTAGGAAACATTAAAATTTGTATTGATGGTTCCGGGCCCGAAGTTGAAAATCCTTACCGTCACATTTTCGGCAGCTGTTAAAGCACAACCTGAAACAGGTGCAGTAAAAGCCCCGCTGGGTGCAGCCAATGCAGCATCCTGCGCCAGAGCAAGATGACCAATAAGTAGCAGGGAAAGTAGAGTAAAGATTTTTCTCATAAAAGAAAATTTGGGTTAATTAAATGTTTAAAAAGTAAAAAAACACTCCGGCTTTTTACGGATTGTATTTGATATTAGTTACGAATATGAGGAAAATAATACTCTCCCGCAAATCTATGGGGTGCTC
>JALYRR010000006.1:33458-40648 GCA_030855265.1 Bacteroidota bacterium
TGGAAAACGGTATCACCTTACCATTCATATACTTATGTGCATTCATTGCAAAATATCCGATGTGGCATGCCATCTCTTGTCCTGATAATGGTGCCTTGTATCCCGGAAACGCCTCGCTTAACATTTCTGTTTGCGCCGCTCCCAATGCCAGGCAATTCACTGCAATATTACGATCTTTCAGTTCTTCAGCAAGACATTCACTCAGACACGCCAATGCAGCTTTGCTTGAACTGTAAGCCGATAATCCGGCGAATTTCGAACTCCCCTGAAACCCTCCCATACTGCCGATGTTCACTATATGCGCTTTTTCGGAATGTTCCAGAAATGGTAGTAATGCCTGTATTAACCGAACAACAGAGAACACATTTACATTATAAACTATCTCAAGGTCCTGTGTGCTAAGATCCAAAAACGGTTTATTGACAATGGTTCCGGCATTATTGATCAGGACATCCACTCGTGTTATGTGTTCAGAAAGTTTGCTTGATATTTCTTTTGCGGACAATGGCTCACTGATATCTGCATGAATGGGAATCATGCGGGAAGCGGGGTTTGCTTTCAGACAAATTCCCTTCAATTCTTCAAGGCCTTTCAAGTGGCGTGACACCGCAAACACTGTGTTTGATTCATCAGAAGATAGAAAGCGGACCAGCTCATACCCTATTCCTCTGCTTGCTCCGGTAACAACAATATTCATATGCAGCCTGATTTTGTATCAACCAAAGAAACACATTTTTTTGCTAACTTTACAAAAAGTAAAATGATGCGCAATTTATTATTTCATTTCATTTTAATTTCCCTGCTATCCCTAGCGGTTGCTGATGTCTATGCACAAGACAGCACGATGCTTCGTAAGCATCCCAAGAAGGAAAGGTTTCTCGACAGAGTCTTTATTGGAGGAAATTTAGGATTTCAATTCGGTACAGTGACCTTTGCAGAAGTTTCTCCTTTAATCGGATACAGGATCACGGATAAGATCCATGCAGGGATCGGCGCTACTTATCAATACTATCATTACAAGGATAAATACTACGATTTCAAAACCAATGTTTATGGTGGAAGAGTTTTCGGGCGTTACTATTTTCTTGATTACCTGTTCGGACACGGAGAATACGAATATCTTAATCTCGAGGCATTTGATTTTCAGAGAAGACGTGTAGAAGTTGGAAGTTTGCTCGGTGGTGTTGGCTACTTACAGCGCTTCGGCAACAGCTCAGGTATTTTCGCGATGATCCTTTACAATTTTACTGAGTCGGCTTATACACCTTACACGAATCCTATTATCCGGATTGGTGTGAATATAGGATTGTGATCAATAGAATACAGGCAATGTCCGCTGATTCATATCCGCATTAAAACTTCCGATCGCCATTACTCTCCATTTTTTTGCAGCTTCTGCATTTAAGATATCAAGTACAGGAAATTCATCCTGAAGAACTACAGCATCTTCCAGATCAATCTGCTTTTCATTTATAAATCCGGGATTAAATTTCACCGATGATAATGAAGCATGGAATAAAAGATTCCGCTGATCCGGATCGGGATCTGTTGGAAGCACATGAACATTAAATCCGGAACTCTTGAAAGTCTTATAGATCGAACGCATCGATTTCCCAATACTGCCTTCCAGATATCCAAGGCTGTTCACAAAAATGATCCCATTCGGATTCAGTAGTTTTTTAGTTTCTTCAAGTGACTCTGAAGTAAAAACATGATTTGGAGGATCTTCACCTTTGAAAGTATCAAACACGATTACATCGTATTTTTTGTTGCAGGTTTTTATAAAATGCCGTGCGTCATCCACTGTAATATTTACCTTATCGGATAAGTAAAAATAATTCCTCGCAACATAAGCGATGCGTTTATCCAACTCACAGGCTTCTACTTCAAACCCTTTGGATGAGAGCATTTTCGCCACACTTCCACCGCCGAGTCCCAGCAATAATACTTTCGTACTCTTCGGAAACGAATCAACATAATCAGAGATCCGGTACACATACGTGAAATACTTTTCTTCGTTTTTTGATTCATCCGCCAGGGAATCATACATCGTTTGTGATATCCTGTTAACGAACATCCAGCGACTGTGACTCTCTTCTTTGCGAACAGAATCATATTGAGGATAATCAAGAACCATAAGTTGTCCAAGCAATCCTTCGGCAGAATAAACAACTTTTATTGCGGAAGAAGTTTTAAAGGAGGAAGCTGATAAAGCCCAGGCACACAGCAAAAAAAAACCAGCGCCTTTTACGATCTGCTTATTTTTCAGAATTACTATCAAAGGAATAATTCCGAGAACAATACCTGTAATGATCGAAGGAATTGTTAAACCGAAAGAAGGAATCACATAAAATCCAAATCCGAAAGTTGCGATGATGCCACCCAATGTAGAGATCGCATAAATAGAACCGGCGGCCTTCCCCGACTGTTCAACATCAGAGGTAATCGCACGAATAATCAGAGGAGAAACCATTCCCATCATAAATACCGGAGGAAATAAAATAAAGGTGGCTGATAAAATTACTGAAGGAATCAGGCTGTGCATTCCAACTGCCCAGAGAACAAGCTTGGAAGAATACGGCATCAGGATAGTAAATACAGCTGCAGCGAGAATCACATAAAACAGTGCAAGAGGTTGTTTGCTTTTATAAGACATGATCCCGCCGGCAAAATATCCTGCCGCGAGTCCGCCTAAAGTAATTGCAAGCACTGTTGCCCACACATACAAAGATGAACCGAAATACGGTGCAAGCATTTTTGCGCCAAGTAATTCCGCAGCCATCACGGATCCTCCTTCAATGAAAGAGAGCAAAAAATAAAAATTGCGTTTTTGAGGTATCTGCATTCCTGAGTTATGAATGCCTAAAGATAAAGAAGTATTTTAAATCAGGTTTCAGGAAATGGATCGGACGAATAAATTATAGTGAGTACGCCTTCCATGTATGCTTTCTTTTCGACATATTTTTTTCTCTGTTTGGAAGGATGTTTTTTTAATGAAAGAATTTTTGCCGGTTGCCATTTTTTCTTGAGCAAATCGTTAAACGCATATTTGGTAAGAGAATGACAACGGTCAGGATAAAACTTTTTATCCTTTACATCATAGATCAATGTAGTATCATTCATTTTCTGAACGGGAGTGAGATCAAGAAATTTCACATTCCCTTCCGGATCAATATTTACGAGCAGTCTGACAGTATCAGCACGGGAATCTCTCAGTCTGATTTTTTTGATCAGTTCATGTTCGGATAAGAAAGATGTATAATCAAATTTATCAGGATCATTCTTTGTGGGACTTGCTTCCACCAGTTTAACAAGCGGGGTTTCCTGCACGGCGCGCCTTGCCAGAAGATGTTTGTTGAGATCTTCATAAGCATTTTCATAACGGTGTGGCGATGATGTGCTGTATACATAAAACCGGGTTGTCGCTTTCACATAAACAGTATCCTTTTTTGCGCTGATTTTTATGGTTCCTCTTGAACCTTCAATCACCTGCGCCCGAAGAGTGAATACAGCCAAAAAACAAATAATGGCAATGACGCTTCGTTTCATTCTTAAAGTTTAAAAAAGGCTTTCATTTCTTCAGCTGTTGAAAACTGCTGTTCCAGTTTTTTCATCTTAAGGATTTGTGTTTCCCCGTCTTTAATGGATTCAAAACCATCCTGCTCCATATAATACAGGATCCCACTTTCCACTGTCCAGAGCAGATTATTTACTTTCGGGTTAAACGAGAAGGTCGTAAGAGGATTGCGGGTGTATGTAAACAGTGCATTGCGCAATTTATCCACGTGGTAAACACCATACACATGCAATACATGCCCGCCGCTACCTGTAAGATTTGCAATACAGTCTACCCCGCCCGGTCGCACCAGCGGACAATCAGCATTGAAGTAACCGAAATTATTGACTGAAAAAACGCGCAGGAGTTTTCCTTCAGTACTCAGTTTTTTATAATGATCTTCTTCATCCTTCTGCCACTTTTTTTCCCAGGCTTCCTGCTCCTTTTTCAATACCAGTAAGTTAGCCTGATACTGAGCCGCGATCTTTTTTTCTTCGGCTTTTCTATTGTCAAGAAGCTTCGAATACGTATTGAATTTTTCCTGAAAGGTCTTCACTGCAACTTCGTAATTTTTTCCTTCATAAACAGGGTTTGCGATCACTTCGTAACTCTTCTGTCCTTTCTGCAAAATGATGGTATAATTCTCACCTGGTTTTGATCCTTCTTTAATCGTAGCATTGTCCCAGGTCACATCGTACAGTTTGTTGCTGAAATTCTTTGTCTCCTCTCCTACTTCAAACAATAACCCTTTGTAAACTCCAAGTTCAGGAAACTCTGTTGTATCCACATCCAAATCGAACGTGTACTGATCTTTGCTTGCCCGGTTAGGACGGGTTGGCGCAGGATTCATTTTAGGCAAAACCGAGATCTTCTTTTCTATTTCCAGCTCAATCACCTTTCGCTTTTTCTCTATCTGAATATATGGAGGACTTTCCTTGATGTCTTTTTTTCCAACGATAATGTTATCGGTTTCTGTTGTTGCATTTTTCTTCTCCACCACTTTATCTTTTCCAAGGCAGGTCCAGTTATTTTTAATCGTATCAAGTTCATACAAATTATATTTAGTTCCAGGATATTCGGAAGCCATCTCGACATCGATCTTTTTTCCAGCTGCAATATTCACTTTTTTGCCATTCTGAAACCCGGTCAGTTCAATCATTCCCGCAGATTCAAAATGATATCTTGTCCCAGCACTATCGTAAGTCATAGGAATTCCGGAAAGGAAAATATCCACCGCATCATGAAATTCACGGTAGCGCAATTCTACTTCACCTTTTATGAGATTGCCATTTCCATCGCTGAATGCATTTTTGGGAACAATGAGTTTTGATCCTGTTTCTACCATAAGGCTACCTCCTTTTTCAGCGATAACAGTAAAAATTGTTGAGGAAATATTCAGTCCTTTGAGGGGTGGATTAACACAAGGCTTCGCTTCTTCTGCAGCGTAAAATGCGGCCAGTTCGAGACTATCAGAATTAAGGGTTTCCTGCTTTTGTGATTGCGGCTGAACAGAATTGCTCTCCTCTTTTTTCATCAGAACCACAATAGTAACTACGGCTACAATTACCGCCACCACACTTGATAGGAACCAGGGCTTTTTTATTAACGCTTTCGAAATGGCCGTGCTTCCTGCCTGCCCTTTTAAAACCGAATCAAAGTCCTTGCGCTGCGAAATTTCATCTGAGCTTACCTGTGGACGGTTTAAGTTTATTTTCTTTTTCATTTGAGTAGGTATGTATTCAATATTTTATAATTAGTATTCTGTTAAATTTTTCTGAAACAGTTTTTTCTGATGATCGATTTGTTCAGGGCTTGATCCGTTTTTTAAGCTTCTCAAGGATCCTGTATGTTTTCACTTTGGCGTTGTTCTCTGTCATATCGAGTATCTCCCCGATCTCTTTAAAAGAACGTTTTTCAAAAAACCGCATCTCGATCAGTTGCAGATCATTTTCCTCCAGCTCTTCTGCAATGATCTCCACGATCGTATCATGGTACTTTTCAATTTTGCTTTCTTCGATCTCTTCAATGATCCCGTACACACTTACGGAATCAATGTTAACTGTCCGTTGAGCTTTCTGTAAACGGAAAAGATTGTTTACTTCGCTGGATGCGATCCGGTATAACCAGGAAGCAAAAGGAACACCGCGGAATTCATATTTATGAAGGTTTTCCATGGCTTTCATAAAAACCTGTTGCGTGGCATCAAAAGCAGCTTCTTTATCATCCATCCTCTGAAAAATGAACCGGAAGATCTGTTCATAATATTTATCATACAATACTGCGAACAAAGCCGGATCTTTTTTTGCCGCTTCCACAGAACGCCGCTCCGTTTCCAGGGCTGCCGGTGTTGCATGATATTTAGAGGTTTCGATCATATAGTATTCACTGTTATTCGGGTATATAACGCCGGAAGATTAAAAAGATACATAAGGCTTTAAAATTAAAATTCGAATGGAATATTGACGTTCACCCTTTGAGCAATTCCATTCTGAAAGCCGGGTTTCCATTTGCTCATCAAACCTGCCACCCGAATCGCTTCTTTATTACAACTGCTGCAACCCATGACTCCTTTTAACATGCTGATCCGGGAGACAGTTCCGTTTGGCTCTATGGTCAAGGAGAGATAAACAGTTCCTTTTACCGCCCCGTTCACTTCCATTGTCGGCTTTTTCAGGTTCTTTTCAATAAAGACTTTCATCCCATCTTTATCTATAAATTCAGGCATTTGTTCAACAATCGTCAAAACAGGTTCAAATCGAAATCCTCTTAGGAATTCAGCTGAATCCAATGGAACATTTTTTTGCACCTTGATACTTCCCCGCAGCGAATCCTCCTGAGCAGACAAGCAACAGGTAAAACCAATCATAAACAGCAGGCATAGTGTTTTCATAGCATTTTATATTATAACGAAAACATTCCTGAAAGATACAGCAACATTGTCTTAATCACCATTAAAAAATACTATTTTTGTTGCCCAATAACTCATGTATGATCAAGGCCAATAACCCTTCACTCCGCTCATGGATAGCTGTCGAGAAAAACTCTGATTTCCCGATCCAGAATCTTCCTTTCGGAATTTTTAAAACTTCTTCATCCAGTCCGCGCGTGGGTGTTGCCATCGGAAATCAAGTACTGGATCTCGCGATATTGAACAAACTAGGATTCCTCGATGAACTGAAAATCGATAATTCCATTTTCACAAATCAATTTTTGAATGATCTGATCGCATTGGGCAAATCCACAACACGTGCTTTGCGCGAACGCCTCTCACATCTCCTAAATGAAAACACATCTGATCTTCGCGACAATAAAGAAGTGCGTGAAAAAGTGCTTCATCCGCTTTCAGAAATAGAATTGCTTTTACCGGTACGCATCGGTGATTACACAGATTTTTACTCCAGCATTGACCATGCAACAAACGTAGGAACCATGTTTCGTGATCCGCAAAATGCATTGCTTCCAAACTGGAAACATCTTCCGGTAGGTTATCACGGACGATCATCATCCATTTGTGTTTCCGGACATACCTTCCACCGTCCCAAAGGACAAATGAAACCCGCTGACTCTGATCTTCCTGTTTACGGAGCCTGCAAGCTGCTTGACTTTGAATTGGAAACTGCTTTCATTATCGGCA
>JALYRR010000260.1 GCA_030855265.1 Bacteroidota bacterium
CCTACATTAATCATCAAACCCATCAGATCAACATTCATCAATCATCCTTCGCCAATTTTTTCGTATTATTGTTAGATACAAAACAAACAACATGAAATTAAAAACAACATTCTCCCTTGCTGTACTAATGACATTCAGCTCTGTAATCTTCACTTCCTGCAAAAAGGACAAAGATGAAGAACCTGAACCTGAAACTCCGGCAACACCTGCCGCAGCATGTTCACCGGCAACTTCTTTCAACCCTGATACTGCTTCAGGTCCCCGATTAATCTTCAAATTCAAATTCGATAGTACCCAGGTCCGTCTGAATAATTTAGGTAATCCTTCCACGATCCCTGCTGGAAATGCAGCTCAGTCACCTATTTTTAATTTCATGAGTCAGCATTATATTGAGCTGGCAGGTGATCTTGATCCGGTTGGCGGCGGTAAAGTATTGTATGTTGGCCAGCAAACGACAGCAGGAGGATCAACTGCAATTGACTTTTGTGCTTCTGTAGCTTCCGCTGAAAACGCAATCTTTTTCTCAAAAGCGATCAGCCAGATCACTCCGGGTTCATACAAATGGCTTCGGATCTCATTGGCTTACCAGAATTATGACATTACCTATAAATCCAATTCACTTCCGGGAAGCGGGATTGGAACTGGTACACTTGCATCGTTCATTGGATTTAGATCCTACATTACAGGTTACCAGCTCAATGGACATAGCTATACTCCATCCAGCGGAACTGGCGGAGCAGGAAATCATACTCAGGGATACTGGGGATTTGAAACAAATGTTTTTGGAACAGATTACTTTATTGACGGACAGTCGGCAGGAGCCACAACAGTTCCGAATCCATTGTTCGCAACCTCACCAATTCCTGCAGGAAGTTGTCTTGTAACCGGACAGTTCGTAAACAGTACCATGGTTAATTCTCCATTGGTAATCACAGGAGCAGAAACCAGTGATATCATCATTACAGTTTCCTTATCAACCAACAAAAGTTTTGAGTGGGATGAAGTGAATGCGGATGGATATTACCAACCTGACATCGGAGAGTTCGTTGTGGATATGGGAATCCGCGGATTGATCCCGATAAAGAATTAAATACAATGCACTTAAATTTGAACCGGCTATCTTTAAAGAGATAGCTGGTTTTTTTTATTAAAATATTATGTTTGATTAATATTCTATTCCTGTATATTTATAAAAGTGATCAAAACTCCATAGATGAAAAGTACATTCTTCATAATTGCTTTTTTTCTTTCTTTTCTTCTGCTTAGCAAAGGTTCCCAAGCACAAACCTATTGGATGCAAAAGGCGGGAGGGATCAACAATGATGAAGGATATGATATAAGTACCGATTCTACAGGAAATTCTTATACAACAGGTTATTTTCTAAATTCCGCTACTTTCGGAAGTACAACCTTAAGCTCATCAGGAGTTACAGATATTTTTATTACAAAGAATGATGTTCTTGGTAATTATGTCTGGTCTGTAAAAGGTGGAGGCACAGGGGCGGATCGCGGACTTTCAATAAAAACTGATAAAGCTGGCAACTCCTTCATTACAGGGTATTATTTTGGATCGGCAACTTTTGGTTCTTCCACAATCACTTCTGTCGGTGGGCAGGATATATTCATAGCCAAATATGACAATGCAGGTACACTACAATGGCTGAAAAGTGCAGGTGGGCTTTTATCCGATATTGGAAATTCAATTACTGTGGACAATTCAGGAAATGTGATCATAACCGGGGAATTTACCGGGACTGCTACATTCGGAAGTTTTTCTTTGACTAGTCTTTCGGGTACTATTGATGTTTTTACTGCCAAGTTAGATAGTAGCGGAAATTTTTTATGGGCGAAAAAAGGTTCTGCGGAAGCCACCGACAGAGGAATTGATGTTGGTTGTGATCCAGCCGGAAATATTTATGTTACGGGACAGTTTAGTGATACCATACTGTTTGATGTAGTTCATAACAACAATATATATAATGCCATTTTTCTTATTAAGTATGACCCACTTGGTCAAGAACAATGGTTTCAAAAAATAGGCGGAGGAACCATGAATGTGGTGTCAGGTATTGTTGTGGATGCTGGTTCCAACATATTTATTACCGGAGACTTTACAGGCAATCTTACATTTTTTGGACCGCCGAGTTTAACACTTATTAATCCATATTCGAATAAAGTATTTGTTGCTTGTTATAACAGTTCAGGTAGTCTGTTGTGGAAGGAGGCCGATGGTTCTAACAGTAGTATCACCTCTAAAAATATTGCTTTAGATAACGCAGGTAATCCATTTATTGTTGGAAATTTCAAATGTCGTTTAAATGAATATGCAGATCAGTACGGACAAGGAATTTTTAATAGTGTTGGATATGAAGATATTTTTGTAACAAAGTACAATAATCTGGGAGCATGGCAATGGAGCAGGCAGACCGCTGGTCCAGAAGATGACTATGGAAAAGGGATTGCTTTAAATCCTTCCGGACAGCCAATAATTACCGGCAGTTTTCAGGAACGCATTGGATTTGCAACAAGCTCGTCAATTGGATATGGAAACTACACGCTCTCAGGCGGTGGTTCCTATTGCGGTGATGCAAATTACGGAAACGTCCTCACCTTTTTGTCAGATGGAAATGCTGATATTATTATTGCAAAAAGCATAGATCCTACAAATGAGCCTTATGATTATTATTGGAGATTTGACTTGAGTGGATGCAGTAAAGAAGATTTGGGGGTTTGTATTTATGGATTATCGATTTCCGGATGCCCCGATACAATACCATACTGTGGATCCAATATTATCGGGGGCCAGAGCAGAACAACTCCCGCAGGCCCTGAATATAGCTACTTGTGGTCCACAGGAGAAACCGATGGATACATTACTATTTCAACCTCCGGACATTACTGGGTTGAACAAACTTCTGTGGATGGATGTTTTGTAAGCCACGATACTTCATACGTTGCCATTCATCCAATTCCCGATATCCCATCAATTTCAGATGATGCCGGTATCAATATAAATGCAATCATAACCGATACTGTTCGGGTGTGTTATGACTCGGTACTTCTTACCGGGGGAAATTACTTACCAAATAATTGCATGTGGATCCATGATGCAGGAACAGGTATTTTAGATACAACCTTTGCCTCAACCATTTTGGCTACTGTTTCGGACTATTATCTTTTTGTTTCAATAAATACGTTTGGATGCAAAACAACAAATTATGTGATCGTTGAAATTGATAGCATCCTTCCACCATTGATCCCGGAAATGATTTGTACTGAAGACACTTCGAGCATCGACTCCATAAACATTTGTGAGGATGAAGTATTTACCATGTATATTTTTGATACAATCTCCAATCCCCTGGCTAATTATACTTGTATTCCCGACTTAACAGTAATTTGGACTGCATCTCCTGCTGCTACTATCAGTTATTATTCTACGACAAATTGTTCCGAAGACTTTACTAATACGATAAATATTTTTGCACCGATCGCTTCAGGTTTATATACTATTTCTGCACTACTTATAAGGCAAAATACCTGTGATGCAGATACGTTATATATCAGTAGGAATATTTACGTTACGATCGATCCTAATCCTGTTATTTCGGTAACTGGAAACACCCTGTTATGCCCTGGTGACTCATCCTTGTTAATCGCAACAGGTGGTGTTGATTACATATGGATAGGAACCAGCACAGGGATTTATGCTGAAAATGACAGTGTATATGTAGATCAGACTGATTACTATGATGTCTTTGGCATGAATGAATTCGGATGCTATGGATTTAATTCCATCATGGTCAATCTAAAGCCTCAACCTGTTGTTTCACCATCAAATTCGGTAATATGTCCGAATGACTCCGTTCCTCTCTTTTGTACTGGTAGCGGAAATTTTGAGTGGTATGGCCCATCAGGAATTATTCCCTCTTCCGGATCCTCCATTTATGCAATTACTCCCGGATATTATTACTGTGTAAATACAGATCCGGATAGTTGCGAGGTTGTATCTAATACTGTTTATGTAAATGAATACAGCACCCCAATCCTCCTTACTTCACCTTCTGAAATTTTATGTCCGGGTGACTCTGTTATAATAAACGCGATCACAAATGCAGGAAGTTTGGTTGTATGGCAATCTCCACTTAGCGGCAGTGACAGCATTCAGGTCATCACTTCCCCGGGAATATACACATGTACAATAACGTCTTGCGGAATTCTAACCAACGTTTCTGTAACAATCATTAGTTCAACAATTGCCGCTGTCATAACTTCGAATGGTTCGTTAACATTCTGTGATGGAGATTCTGTTCTGCTTTCGGGAAACCCAGGTGTAAACAGCTATTTCTGGGAACCTTCCGGATCTAGTCAGCCTTCTATTTTCGCTTCCCAATCGGGAGTCTATACACTTACTACCAGTGATATCAATGGCTGTACTGCAGAAACTTCTGCTACTATTAATGTCACAC
>JALYRR010000079.1 GCA_030855265.1 Bacteroidota bacterium
ACAAGTCTATCTTAATTTTACAACACTGTTCGTAAAAATCCGCTATTACAAAAAAAGAGGCTACCTCACTTTTGAGACAGCCTCTTTTTTATTTTATGAATCGGAGCACACATTCAAAAAACGCTGCCGGCTTTTCCGCATGCACCCAATGTCCTGCGGCAGGAATAGTTTCCACCATGCACTTCGGAAAGATCTCCTGAATCAGTTGCAGATCATCATCGGTAACGTAATCAGACTTCTCTCCTCTCACAAACAGCGTTTCTACATCCGAAGAGGATTCATCCGGAGTGGGCTCACCAACGTTTTGTATTTGTTCCGAAATCACTTTTAAATTGAACCGCCAGTCAAGAACAGTTTCTTCTTTCCAGTAAATATTTTTCAGAAGAAACTGCCTAGTTCCATTGTCAGAAATATATTCCGACAAAACATCTTCCACTTCTCTTCTGGTGCGAACGACACTAAAATCAACCGCTTCCAAGGCCTGGATCACTGAATGATGATGAAGAGGATATTGTCGCGGAGCCATATCCACTACAATCAATTTAACCACATACTCAGGATGATCCAGCGCGTATTGCATTGCCGTTTTTCCTCCCATGGAATGTCCGATCAGGATCAGATTCTTTAAATCGTTATCCATGATCAGTTCATGAAGATCATCACTCATGGCTTTGTATGTCCACACATCACTGTGAGGAGAAAGTCCATGATTACGCTGATCTACCGCATAAACTTCAAATCCGTTTTCAGCAAATTGCTTCGCAAGACTGTTCCAGTTATCACTTTGTCCGAATAAACCATGAAGAATGATCATTGGTTGCCCGGAGCCATATTTTCTAAAATGTAATTTCATTTACTCTTTTTAATTCAATTTACTTCAATGCTCTTCTGTACAATTGAATTGTATTCTCAAGTCCAAAATACAAGGCATCTGTTATGAGTGCGTGTCCAATGGAAACTTCCAGTAGCCCGGGAACGTTCTTCGCAAAATAACTCAGATTTTGCAGACTGAGATCGTGACCAGCATTTATTCCGAGGTTGAGTTCATTTGCTTTTTTTCCGGCAGCAACAAAGGCTTTAACAGCTTGTTCAGGATCTTTGGAAAAATCCTTTGCGTAGCTTTCCGTGTATAATTCAATACGATCGGTTCCTGTTTCTTTAGCCCCTTCGATCATTTTAAGATCAGGATCTACAAAGATGGAAGTACGAATGCCGGCCTTTTTAAAAACTGCAATCATTTCTTTCAGGTAATCCTGATTTTTTACAGTGTCCCAACCGTGGTCGGAAGTCAGCTGACCTGTGCCATCAGGAACCAGAGTTACCTGGTGAGGTTTAACACTCAGAACCAGATCGACAAACTTTTGTTCTCCGGGATTTCCTTCGATATTGAATTCCGACTGAAGCAACGGTTTCAGATCCCGCACGTCTTTGTAATGAATATGACGCTCATCCGGACGTGGATGAACAGTGATTCCCTGAGCACCAAAACGCTCACAATCCAAAGCCACCTTTAAGAGGTCGGGAACATTGCCGCCACGCGAATTTCTGAGGGTGGCAATTTTATTAATATTTACACTTAACTTTGTTTCCATGGGCTTTTAAATAAAGTGTAAAGCTAAAAAATTAGTAAGTTTGTATAATAAGAATGTGTATTAATTGTTTTGAGAAGAACAGGTTTGATCACAGGTGTACAATTAATAAATTTCAGGAGAAAAAATGCTTGCAAAAGATCTTATAACAGACGAGATACCCCCGCTCAAAACCAATGATACCGGACTTATGGCTATCAACTGGATGGATGAGTTCAAAGTATCCCATCTGCCAATTGTTTCAAATAACGAATACCTGGGACTGATCTCCGATACCGACATTCTGGATCTGAACATCACCGACAATGAACTGGGCAGTTGCAAAATTTCCCTGATACGTCCTTTCGTTTTTGCCCATCAGCATGTGTATGAGGTAATTAAAATGGTTTCGGCAATGAAACTAACTGTTTTGCCAGTATTGGACGAGAACAATCAATACAGCGGATTGATTCCGGTTACCAGCCTTTTACAACAATTTTCCCTGTTGGCGGCAACACGCGAACCGGGCGGAATCATTGTTCTTGAGATGAATCTTCACGACTATTCACTTACTCAGATTGCCCAGATCGTTGAAGGAAACGATGCAAAGATCCTGAGTCTTTATGTGAATCACATCACGGATTCCACTCAAGTTGAAGTAACCTTAAAACTCAATAAAGAAGACCTTTCGGGAATTCTTCAAACCTTCTACAGGTATAACTATACGGTAAAAGCTTCTTTCCATCAGAGCGAATTTTCAGATGATCTGAAGAACCGTTTTGACTCTTTTATGAATTATATTAATATCTGATCTGAAAGGTCCGGACAATTCATCAGCCATGAAAATAGCAATATACGGGCGTCTTACTCAGGATAATCTTTCGGGACATATTCAGGTGCTATTTCAAAAACTGGCTGAGCATCAGGCAGAGATCCTTGTGCATGAGCCCTTTCTTAATTTTCTGAAACAAACACTCACGCTTCCGGATTCAGTGAAGACATTTAAAAATGATACTGATCTGAGTGGGAAAATTGATTTTATGCTGAGCCTTGGAGGTGATGGGACTTTCCTTGAAACCCTCACCTATGTAAGGAGTTCAGGCATCCCCATCCTTGGGATAAATACAGGCAGATTGGGCTTTCTTGCCAATGTGGCTAAAACGGAAATCAGTGAAGCAATTGATGCCCTCGCTAATAAAAAATTCAGCATTGATACCCGCGCGTTGTTAAGTGTTCACACAAGTACTGGTCTTTTCGGGGATTTGAATTACGGCATGAACGAATTGACCGTTCTTAAAAAGGATTCCTCCGCCATGGTTACTATTCATGCGTATATCAACGGAGATTATCTGAACTCCTATTTTGCCGATGGCCTGATCATTTCCACACCTACCGGTTCAACGGCGTATTCCCTAAGTTGTGGTGGTCCACTGGTAATGCCGGGTTCTGAGAATTTTGTCATCACACCGATTGCCCCTCACAACCTGAATGTGCGTCCGCTTGTGATCTCAGACAATAACAAGATCACGTTGAAAGTAGAAGGCCGAAGCGAAAATTACCTTGTTACGCTTGATACCCGTAGTGAAACCATCGATTCTTCCATTGAGCTGACAGTTAAAAAGGCAAGTTTTAATGTCAACCTCATAAAACTCGAAAATCAAAGCTTTTTTAATACAATCCGGAACAAGCTTTTATGGGGACTGGACAAGCGTAATTAAACAATTTAACACCCCCGGATCATCAAATTTCTACTATATTTGCTTTCCGTTGAAAAAAAAAGCAATAAAAGGAGATTTAAACAGTTGTTTACCCGTGACATACGTGAAAAAACGCCATTATATAGTTGTCTTATTTTTCCTGTTATTTCAGACTTCTTTTGCTCAGAATTTAAAGAACAAAAAAAGTGCTGAGATCGGTATATTCCTTGGCGGATCCTACTATATCGGAGATCTGAATCCTATCAAACATTTTAATCAGTTTACCAAACCTGCAGCTGGAATTGTTTTCAGATACAATTTTAACTACCGACTTGCCGGCCGTGTAAACGTATTGATGGGCACCTTAGAGGCTCACGATGAATTTTCAAATTCCGGATCGCAACAACAGCGTAACCTCAGCTTCAAATCACAGCTCACAGAGTTTTCTGCACAACTGGAATTCAACTTCCTGGATTATCAAATCGGAAATGATAAACGTAAGTTTTCCCCTTATATCTTCTTTGGATTAGCGGGATTCAGATTTAACCCTCAAGGACAATTGAACAACAATTGGGTGGCACTGCAACCCTTAGGGACTGAAGGACAAGGATTACCCGGAGGAGCCAGCAAGAAAAAATACAAGTTAATGCAGATCTCCATTCCATTCGGACTGGGCATCAAAACAAATCTGTCAAGAAATATCAGTCTTGCTGTTGAATGGGGAATGAGAAAAACATTCACCGATTACCTGGATGATGTGAGTAAAAAATATTATGATCCTGCTGTGCTTGCTGCCACAAGAGGTACTGAAGCGGCACTTCTGTCGGATCCCAGCATCGGAACGGACCCGAATTTCAGCAATGTCGGACGCCAAAGAGGGAATCCAACCACAAAAGACTGGTATTCATTTGCCGGACTTGTCCTTACAATTAAACTGAAAGAAAAAGTAGAAAGATGTCCGGGTGTTAATTAAAAGTAACCAACCGGCATAGTTAACCGTTCTGCTGAAAAGCAGTTTTTTATTTAGAGCGCATTAAAACTGAAATGAGTTTAAAAGAAAAGATCAACCCTGATAAATTACCTCAGCATATTGCCATCATTATGGATGGTAATGGACGATGGGCAAAGCAACAGGGTGAACACCGTATCTTCGGACATGAGCATGGCGTTAAATCTGTTCGTGAAGCGGTTGAAGCATCTGCTGAACTTGGAATAAAATACCTGACTCTTTACGCTTTTTCAACCGAAAACTGGAACCGCCCGCAGGAAGAAGTGATCGCTCTTATGCAATTGCTTGTTCATACAATCAGCGCGGAAACCAAAACTCTTAATAAAAACAACATCCGTCTCCAGGCTATTGGTGATTTAAAAAGTCTTCCAAAAGATTGCTTCGATGAATTACAGGAAGCAATGGATTCAACCAAAAATAATTCACGGACAACTCTTGTTTTAGCATTGAGCTACAGTTCACGCTGGGAGATCATGAATGCGATGAAGGATATCGCCCTGAAAGTTGAAAATGGGATCATTCGTTCTTCTGATATCAATGAAGAACTATTCACCCGTCACTTATGCACACGGGATATGCCGGAACCTGAATTGATGATCCGCACTAGCGGCGAACACCGTATCAGTAATTTTTTGCTCTGGCAACTTGCTTATGCGGAATTGTACTTTACAGATAAGCTCTGGCCGGATTTCAGAAAAGAAGACCTTTATGAGGCAATAGTGGATTACCAGAATCGTGAACGCAGGTTTGGAAAAACAAGCGAACAATTAATTTCATAATGCAGATGTATAAAAAATTAGCTTTTTTAATTTTTCTATTTACAATTACTCTTCGCTCACAGGCACAGGAAGTTTTTTCTGTTGGCGATTCTTTACCCATTCCACTTGATCTTTCTGCACCCAAGGAATATGAAATTGGCGGAATAAGTGTTTCCGGTGCCGATCATCTCGATGGCAATGTATTGAAATTACTTTCAGGATTAAGTCATGGTGATAAAGTTACCGTACCTGGTGACAAATTCGCACAGGCCATTGAAAACCTATGGAAACAGGGACTTTTTGAAGATGTGAAAATCATTGCAAATAAAATTCAGGGGAAATATATTTTTATCACCATCGTCGTTGTTGAGCGTCCACGCTTATCCAAATTCTCACTGAAAGGAATGAATAAAAGTGAAGCCGATGATGTGCGTGATAAAGTGAAACTGATTAAAGGGAAAGTTGTTACGGATGCACTTGTTGCTTCGACCAGAACCAAGGTAAAAGAATTCTTCGTGAACAAAGGGTATATGGATGTGAAAGTCGATATCACTCAGCAGAAAGATGACAAACTGGATCATGCTGTTATCCTGCAGATCAATGTTACCAAAGGTTACAAGATCAGGATCAAAGACATCAATATTATCGGGAATGAATCTATTGCTACCTGGAAGCTTCGCAGAACATTCAAGGAAACAAAACGTCGCAGATGGTGGAACCCTTTCAACAACGGAAAATTTGATGAAGAGAATTATGAAAAGGATAAGAAAGCACTGATTGCTAAATACAATGAGAAAGGTTTCCGCGATTCGAAGATCGTGAAGGACACCATGTATCGTGTGAGCAAAAAGCGTGTAAGTATCGACATCGTCATTCAGGAAGGACATAAATATTATTTCCGCAATATCAATTGGGTCGGAAATGCAAAATATTCTTCCAAACAATTGAATGATGTTTTCGGAATTAAAAAAGGAGAGGTGTATGACCAGGAAGAACTGGATGCAAAATTATTCATGAACCCGAATGGAAACGACATCAGTTCATTGTACATGGATGATGGATATCTTTTCTTCAATGTAACTCCGGTGGAGATAATGGTTTCCAGTGATTCTATCGATCTTGAGATGCGTATTTATGAAGGCAAACAAGCAACGATCAACAAGATCAGCATAGTTGGAAATACAAAAACAAACGACAGAGTTATCCTTCGCGAGATCAGAACACGTCCGGGACAGTTGTTCAGAAGATCCGATGTAATCAGAACACAACGTGAACTTTCGCAACTTGGATATTTCGATCCTGAAAAAATGAATGTGGTTCCTACGCCAAACCAGGCGACGGGTACAGTTGACATTGAATACACGGTGGAAGAAAAACCATCCGATCAGATCGAACTTTCAGGAGGTTATGGCGGTGGCCGTATCGTAGGAACTTTAGGAGTTTCCTTCAATAATTTCTCCGGGAAAAATTTCTTTAAGAAAGGCGCATGGCGACCATTACCTTCCGGTGACGGACAGAGATTAAGCATTCGTGCTCAATCAAACGGGTTGTATTATCAGTCATATAATATTTCATTCACCGAACCATGGTTAGGTGGTAAAAAACCAAATTCATTAAGCGTTACTGCTTACTATTCCGTTCAGACAAACGGTGAAAGAAAACGTGTTTCTTATGAAGGAGCTAAAATCCTGAATCCGAACCGTCAGTCACTTGACATCTTCGGTGTTTCTGTTGGATTAGGAAAACGTTTGAAATGGCCGGATGATTATTTTACGCTTTATCAGGAAGTGAATTATCAATATTATGTATTGAATAATTTCAATTCTATCTTTTCATTCGCAAAAGGATACGCCAACAATATTTATTACAAAGCTGCTATTCAGCGGAACTCAGTGGATAAGCCGATCTTTGAAACAAGAGGATCGCAGATCGCATTAACGGGACAGTGGACGCCACCTTATTCAGCGTTCAACAATAAAGATTACAGAAGTCCTCTGATGACAGATCAGGAGCGCTATAAATTTGTAGAGTATCAGAAATATAAATTCACTGCTACCTTCTTCACGCCAATCACCAACAAGCGCGGTGCTGACGGAAAAGAGGCACGTAATTTGATCTTGCGGACCTCGGCCGGATTTGGCTTCCTTACTTCATATAATTCGAAGGTTGGAATTTCACCGTTTGAAAGATTTTATCTTGGTGGAAGCGGTCTTACAGGATTCGCACTTGACGGCAGAGAAATCATTGCATTGAGAGGTTATGATGATCAGTCTTTATCACCAAGAACAGGAGCAGCATACATTGCAAAATATTCTGCTGAGCTTCGTTTCCCGATCACGTTGAATCCACAGGCAACTATTTACATGCTTGGATTTGCAGAAGCAGGAAACTCCTGGGCGGTAGCAAAGGACTTTAACCCATTCAATGTTAAACGTTCAGCAGGAGTTGGTATCAGAGTGTTCTTACCAATGTTTGGTTTACTTGGATTTGATTACGGATGGAGACTTGATGATGTACCGTCAAATTTAGGAATGCAGAGAGGCCAGTTCCACTTTACAATCGGAGCAGCAATTGGTGAATTGTAATTAATTATTAATTTAGTTCCGTTTTTGGCGGATTAACAAAGAAAATATGAATATGAAAAAACTGATCCTGACATTAAGCCTTGTGCTTACAGCAAGTATTTTTACTTTCGCACAAAAATTCGCCTACGTGGATACTGATTATATTCTTGGGCAGATTCCTGAATACAAAGCTGCACAGGCTGAATTAGATAAAACGTCCACACAGTGGCAGAAAGAGATCGAAGCAAAATATGCCGAGATCGATAAAATGTATAAAGCGTATCAGGCCGAACAAATCCTTTTAACAGAGGATATGAAGAAAAAGAGAGAAGGCGATATCGTATCGAAGGAAAAAGAAGCAAAAGATCTTCAGAAACAACGGTTCGGTGTAGACGGAGAATTATTTAAAAAACGTCAGGAGCTTGTTAAACCGATTCAGGATAAAGTATACAATGCTGTAAAGGCGGTTGCTGAAAAAGGAGGTTACTCTGTTTTGTTTGATAAGGCAAGTGATATGACAATGCTTTATTCAAGTTCAAAATTAGATAAAAGCAATGATGTGCTAGAACAGATGGGGTACAAGGCAGGTGCAGGAAGTGGATCTGGAACTAAAAAATAATATAATTTTAACAAACACAAACCAAAATAAACACAAACCAAAAAATCAACCTATGAAGAATACCGTTAAACTACTTGTTGTTGGATGTATCGTGCTGATGAGCTCATTTACTGCTAACGCGCAAAAGATCGCTCACATCAGCCTTGATTCTCTAATCGGGATCATGCCTGAATCAAAAACTGCACAACAGGCTGTTCAGGATTACGCAAAACAATTAGAGCAGCAGGTAACTGCCATGCAAACTGAATTGCAAACCAAATACGAAACATACCAGGCAACATCCAAGGACATGGCTGAAGTAGTTCGTGCTTCCAAAGAAAAAGAACTGAATGACCTGAACCAACGCATCACAGATTTTCAGCAACAGGCTCAGCAGGACTACCAGCGCAAAAGTGCTGAACTTTCAAAACCTGTTTATGAAAAAGCAAAGAAAGCAATTGATGTTGTAGCGAAAGAGAACGGATTCAAATACGTTCTTGATACAAGCACAGGATTGGTGATCTACAATGAACCAGGTGATGATATCATCGGACTTGTGATCAAAAAACTTGGAATCACAGTACCAACCAACTCTCCTGCTCCTCCAAAAAAATAATCATATTGAAATTGAAAAAGATCCCGCTTTATCACGGGATCTTTTTTTTATATTTATAATTCATTAAATCCATTTTTGTGTCAGCGCATAATAAACCTATTGGTGTTTTTGATTCCGGTTACGGCGGACTTACTGTTCTGAAAGAGATCGTCAAAAAAATGCCGGAGTATGATTACGTCTACCTGGGCGACAATGCGCGCGCTCCCTATGGAACACGCTCCTTTGAGTCTGTTTATGACTACACGCTGGAATGTGTTCAGCAATTGTTCGAAATGAATTGCGAGTTAGTTATCCTGGCCTGCAATACAGCATCAGCAAAAGCACTCAGAACAATTCAACAAAAAGATCTTCCAGCTATATCAACCACCAAACGAGTTCTTGGTGTGATTCGTCCTACCACCGAAATCGTTGGTAAATACAGCAAAACAGGCCATGTTGGAATTTTAGGAACCAATGGAACTATCACTTCCAACTCCTATCCTATCGAGATCGCACGATTTTATCCTGATCTCACTGTTTACCAGGAAGCCTGCCCGATGTGGGTTCCGTTGATCGAGAACAATGAAATTGAAACAGAAGGTGCCGACTATTTTATTAAAAAGCACTTGCTTCAACTACTTACGAAGGATCCGAAGATCGATACCATTATTTTAGGGTGCACACATTATCCTTTGCTCATCGAAAAGATCAGGAAACATCTTCCTGCCGAAATTACTTTATTGTCGCAGGGAGAAATCATTGCCGATAGCTTAAGGGAATATCTGAATCGGCATTCAGCGCTGGAAGCTCAATGCAGCAAGGGAGGAAATATGCGGTTTTACACTACGGATTCTGCAGAGAACTTCGACAAAGCAGCAAGCATGTTCTATGGGAAGGAAGTTAAATCGGCGCACCTTGAACTATAATCTTACAGATTATAATGTCATGGAAATTCATTTCTCTTCTTTAAACCAACTGCTGTACATCAGATAATTATTCGCGATCCGGTTGATCTCTCCATTGATCAACTCCTGATTGATATCCTTGACTTTTTTAGCAGGAACACCTGCATAGATCACTCCTGATTCCACTTTCGTATTCTCCAGCACCACTGCGCCAGCTGCGATGATTGTGTTGCTCCCGATCTCGCAATTATCCATTACGATAGCGCCCATCCCGATGAGGACATTATCGTGGATGGTACAACCGTGAACGAGTGCATTGTGTCCGATCGAAACGTTGTTTCCGATTGTGGTTTTTGTTTTCTCATACGTGCAATGAATCACAGCACCATCCTGCACATTCACTTTATTTCCGAGACGAATGGAATTTACATCTCCGCGCACAACGGCATTGAACCAGATGCTGCATTGATCGCCCATGATAACATCACCCACTATAGTTGAATTTTCAGCGAGGTAACAATCTTCTCCGAATTTTGGATGAATTCCTTTTACAGGTTTAATAAGTGCCATATGATTGGTGATTTTTGAATGTTGATTGCTGATTGAATTAATCTGCCAGTTGATACCTGCTACTTGATACTTACGACTTGATACCCGCTACTTCTTATCATTACAAACTGCGCCCTTCTTACAGCAGGCATCAAGCTTATCGTATGCTTTATTATTAGCAGGAATTTCGTCTGCATCATAACCCGCTTTTGTAACTGCCAAACGTATTTTCTCAACTGTTGTCTTTTTGGGGTTATACGTCACTGTGAGAATTTTGGAATCAACATCCAGGCTTGAACGCTTTACGCCCTTTTCGAAAGCCATTGCTTTTTCAAGTGTTTCCTTACACATATCACATACTGCGGAGGTCTTGATCTTTACTTCAGAAAATCCGCTTTCCTGTGCCTGTAATGTGTTTGAATTTGTTGCCACTATCATGGTGATGATAAGTGCAAAAACTGTTGTTATCTTTTTCATGGTTATAAGTTTTAAATTTTTAGATTATTTAATTGACATTCTTAATCCGGCATAAATCACTCGGCCGTCAACGGGAGCGTAGACCATAGAAGCATCGAAATTCGTTCCAAAAGGATCATTCGCCGCAATGATCGGATTTTTCTGTGTGTAATTCAATATGTTTTCTACACCGAGGTAGATTTCAAATTTGCGGAATTTTTTGGTGACCTGCGCATTCATTGTAAAATATTCCTTTGAATGAGTTGGCATTCTGTATTCCTCAGGACTCAGCACTGTGCTTGGGATTCGGCTCTGGCCAAACCAGTTGGTTGTAAAATCAAATTTCCAGATCTCCATATATGTTGCATACGCCATGTTAAACATGACACGATGTTTCGGAACAAAAGGTTTGTCGAGCAATTCATAATTGTAAGTACTTTTCACATCATACCATTTATAGGCTGCTTTCACCGCAAAACTTTCGATTGGCTCAAACCCCGCATCAACCTGTAAACTGTGTGAATATGATTTTCCTTTCAGGTTATAGAATACCACTTTATTCACATGCTGATCCACATCCACAATCAATTGGTTTTCAAAATCGGTTCTGAAAAAGTCCACATTGATGAATGCTTCATTCCCGAAAAGCTTGAATTTCTGATTTGCACTCACACCATAATTCCAGGCAATCTCCGGCAACGGTTTTTCCTTAATAATCACCTGACGCGAACTTGCAAATACCTGCTGGTTCTCAACAAACAAATTAGGCGTTCGAAAACCTCTTCCACCTGATAATCGCAGAGTTGTTGTTTTTGTTGCTTTGTAACGAAGGTGGAGCCTGGGAGTATAAAAGAGTCCGAACAGGTTATGGTAATCTGCACGGATCCCTGCAACAAGGGAGAAGTTCTCTGCATGAATATAAGTGTATTCCCCAAAGATGCCGGGAACACTTTCTGTCCTTGCGAAAGCTGAATCATTATAGCTTTCCTCATAATCATCAAGTAGATAACTCAGTCCGAACTTGTATTTATGATCTGTCGTTTTTATATAATCCGCATAAATCATATTTACATACACATTCTTCTGCTCACCGGTATAATTCCTTAAACCAAAGAACATGTCCTGCTTCAGCCATTTTCCCGATGTCTGGATTCCAATACTTTTACCTGGGCGTGATGGAAATAAAAAGCCTGTTTTGGAAAAATATTCCAACGCTTCCGTATTGATCCCGATTCCATAGGCGCCGGTTTTTCCTCTATCCTCTTCACGATTAAAACTTGTTTGTCCGCCCTGACGTGTTTCCTTCAGAGCTTTCACTCCGAACTGTGCTTCAAAATTTTTCTGATTGTGATAATCCCATCTGTTAAAAATATTGAATTGTCTCGTCAAAGGCATATCCAGAAACGAGTCGTTATTCATGTCGTTTCTAAGGCTGACATCGCTCGCATGAAGAAATAAAGTGCTTCCCCATTTTTCATTAATTTTCGGAGTGTAATGAAGGTTTGCTTCCGCTCTGCTTTTGTGATTCCCATACAGATTGATGAACAAGCGTTCCTTCTGTTCTTTGGGCTTCAAAAATTCCAGGTTGATCTGTCCGGAAATACTTTCGTATCCATTCACAACAGAACCTGTTCCTTTCGTTACAAGAATATTTTCTACCCAGGTGCCGGGAATATAATTCAGTCCGTAAGCGGATGATAAACCTCTTAGTAAAGGCATATTCTCCGACAGAACCTGCGTATAGATTCCATCGAGTCCGAGCATTTGAATTTTTTTAGCACCGGATACTGCATCAGTAAATGCAACATCCACCGATGCATTTGTGCTAAAGCTTTCGGAAATATTGCAACAAGCAGCTTTCAGTAATTCTTTCTTTCCAATAACTTCTGTATTGATAAGACTAAAATTAGAGTTGAGCGTTGAACTTTGTTTCACCTCTACATCCACCTGCGTAAGTGTGATATTGCTCTTGAGAATAATATCAGGAATCTTTCCTTCGCTTAGAACTTCTATGGTATCATTTTCATAGCCGACCATTCCAATGATCAGGTCGGAGGGAAAAAGGCTCGGCAGTACAAGTTCAAAAGTTCCGATAGAATCGGTGTTTGTGCCTGCCATTGTGCTCCGCCAGTATACTGTTGCTCCTGGCAAGGGGGTTGTTTTTCCGTTACCGGATGATGTGAGGATCCTGCCAGTGACATTCTGAGCGGAAAGCAGATTGCCAAAGAATAACAGAAGTATAAATAAGATAATGCGATTCATGAGAGTTCGGTCGTTATTTATTGACGCAATAAAGCATCAAATAGAATAATCATTTTATCAGGATAATAAAAAGCGCATTGCGCTACCGGATTTTAAATAGTAAGGACAGAAATAAAACGGAGAAGAGCCCTGCCATGCAAAGGAGGCGGCAGATCAGTATAAGAAAGGATTTCTTTATGAATATCGGTGTCAGGTGTATTGTAAACAAATGAAACAGGAAGTGCTTTGGCAAAAGTCTGATTTGAAAATTCCTGCGAAGGCTGAAAATCATTCAGGTGAAAAGAAGAATTCTGGATATCACAGCAATCTGACTCGACAGAAGCAAGATCGTTTTCATTTTCCGGACAACAATCCTGCAAAGGAGTCAGCGAAACTTTTTGATTTCCACTTTCTAAACAGATCATCTTGTTCACCGTCAGCCCAAGGCTCGACAGCAAAAAAACGGATGCCATAAAAAATGAAGAAATGTGTTTCAACGATTTCATTCTAACAAATATACGAAAAAGAAAAAGGATTCAAACCAGCATCTTTTTAAAGCATGCTCATTATATCTGTTCTGAACTGAAGGAACTCTTTCTCACTGATCATTCTGCCGTAAGACAATACAAGCAAGGAATGAGGAATATCTCCTTTTTTATATCCCGGATGAATGTGTTCAAAGGGAGTCAGGTTAAATCCAGCGTTTGAATAAAAATCCAGTCTTTTTTGAGAAAGTTCATCTGTCACCGGATCGATCTCCAGGATAACAGGGTCTTTTCTTTCAGAAAGAAACTCCTTCAGAATCCGGCTACCGACACCCTGACCGCGAAGTTCAGCGGAAACGGACATGTGCTCAATGTATGTATAACCATGAAATTCCCAGCAGGCAATAAATGCGGAAGTTGAAATCGTATCCATTCTAAATACTTCCAATTGATACAAGGGGTTGAGCAGGATCAGTTCATGGCCGGCAAGATCCCGTTGCTCATATGCGGGGTAGGAATGCTGATACAAGTCCCAGAAGGATCGGAACAGTTCATCAGAAATAGTGGTGATCCTTCGTTTAACCATGCGATGAAGGAATCTTTTAAGGATCCTCGTATCTTGTAAGTTGTTTCGTAAAGTTCCCATAAAAAAAGAGCAAAGGCAAATAAATATTATCTTTGTCCTTCATTCAATTAAACACCATGGCAGATACAAAATCACTGGGCTTCGGCACGAAAGCAATACATGCAGGACAAGAACCTGATCCCACTACCGGAGCGATCATGACACCCATCTATCAGACATCGACCTATACACAGGAAAGTCCCGGGAACCATAAAGGATATGCGTATGCAAGAGGAAAAAACCCAACCCGTTCGGCATTAGAAAAATGTCTTGCGGAATTAGAAGGCGCTAAATACGGCCTTTGTTTTTCAAGTGGAATGGGCGCTACCGATGCGGTGGCGAAATTGCTGCGTCCCGGCGACGAAGTGATCACAGGAGATGACCTTTACGGAGGAACGTATCGCATGTTCACGAAAGTGTTTGCGAATTTTGGGATCAAATTTCATTTCGTAGATCTTAAAAGTACGGATACAATAAAAAAGCATGTCAATGCGAAAACAAAAATGATCTGGGTGGAAACACCTACCAATCCAACCATGCAGATCATTGACATCGAAGCCTGTTCAAAGATCTGTAAGGAGAATAAACTGATCCTAGCAGTAGACAATACATTTGCCTCCCCTTATTTACAAACACCCCTTGCTCTGGGTGCTGATATCGTGATGCATTCAGTTACGAAATACCTCGGTGGACACAGCGATGTGATCATGGGTGCGTTATGCATGAATGACGACACCTTTTACCAGGACCTCGCTTTCATACATAATAGTTGTGGTGCAACTCCGGGACCGATGGATAGTTTTCTGGTTTTGAGAGGGATCAAAACCTTGCATATTCGTATGG
>JALYRR010000261.1 GCA_030855265.1 Bacteroidota bacterium
GTATCCGAAAGTCCTGTTGGAGGTGACCATACCCATGTAAAATCTCCGACAATACTTCCAGCCACATTTACAGGAACAGAATCGCCGCAGGTTCTGGCAGTATCCGTATAAGGAGTACAAGCAGAAGGCGGAGAAGTAAAAGAGCCTGGATAGTTCAGATAAAAAAGATTATTGATCGCATTTGCTGCTGCTGAATTATCAAGGATCACTACATAATTGAAAGTCTCCGTTGCACCGGGAGCAAGGTTTTGGATTTTATAAGATAATGAAATTGCTTCATCAGCAGTATTGACTGATCCTACAGTCTGAGTAAAACCGAATCCGTTCCATAAGTCGGAAGCGTCCCTGTTTGAAAACCCTCCATAACTCACTCTGAAATTGGATCCCACACCCGCGAGTCCGATATACGATAGCCATGGACTGGACTGAGTGGCGCTGACATGTGCGAGATTACAACCAGTTCCGGGTTGACTTACAATCGAATTTGTTGTTGTATAACTCCCGCTGAGTGTAATATTATTGTCGGGGTCAAGATTTCTGTGGTAGAACAATTCAGGGATTGTTGTAGAGGTATTATTTGTAACTGAAACGGTGGTTGTATAAAACAAGTCCGTTTCCTGCAGAAGGTAACTGATCTTGAAGTGAAGATCAGTTCCCGAGGTTGCATCACCTTCCCAAACGGTTGTATAACAATTTAAAACGTGTGACCAGCTTGAAATCGCACCCGGTACTTCCACTACCGGATTACAGTTATTATTTCCCTTTATTCCTGCAGTGCCGATCTCATAACCCCAACCATTTTCAGGCGTTCCGGGAGTAAAAAAATCTCCATCCTGTGTGGCCCATGCATCGAGTTGCGGATTTGCAACGAAGCCAAAATATTGTGTGTTTGACCTGAAATGCATTCCCGGTATTGGTGAAGCAACAACGGTATCAACGCCTTCGAAACCTCCGTTTCCATCAATTCCGTATTCTACACTTGTACCTTTGGTATAGGCTTCTGTACCTACCATCTGGCCTTTCACTTTTCCTGCTGAAAAAATAATCACCAGGCAAAATGATAGCCAGGATATTTTAGGATGATTCATATTCATTTTGATTTAAATTTCAAAAAGCAAATTTCATGTTACTATCAGTTACTCATCAGCAGTTGGACAAAACCTTTTTCTTCGATCTGTTTTCCATTTACTGCTGTTGCTTTCATAATAAAATAATAGACGCCATCTGTTGCTTTGTTACCGCTGTTTGTTCTACCATCCCAACCTCCCTGTACAGTGTTCCATTCTGCAACCAGTATTCCCCATCTGTCAAATATTTCACAGTTCAGATCTTTTAAACCAAAAGAATTGAATGAAAAAACATCATTGACATTATCACCGTTCGGTGTGAACACATTCGGAACTGTATACGTTGCATCGTTGATAACAGTGATACACACTTCTGTTGAATCAAGGCATCCATCAGCATTTGACGCATAGAGTCTAACACAATAAATTCCCTGATCAGCAAATGTATGTGTTGGTGATGGCAGTGCTGAGAAATTATTAACCCCTGAAGCTGTATCATCAAAATCCCATAGCGCTATAGATCCATTTGAAGAAATATCATCAAATGTGACAACAGTGTTGGGAGCAACAACGGTACCCGGACTTACAGTAAAATCAGCCACAGGGACTGGGAAAACATTTATCATCCCGGCAAACAAGGTTGTTCCTGTACAATTATTATTATCTGTGCAGGTAATGGTAACATCATAACTTCCTGCGGCAGCATAACAATTTAAAGAAGAACTTGTGGTGGACGTATTTCCATCTCCGAAATCATAGATCAATGAACTGCAATTATTGGATACGCTTTCGCTGAAATTAACACAAACCGGCGCGCAACCTGAAGTAATATCAGCAGTTACTGATGGAGTTGGCAACGCATTAACAGTGATATTCTGAACAGCAGTATCGCCGCATACTCCGCCGATCATGTAAGAGATGGAATGAATTCCGGCACCTGCGATAGATGGATTAAATGTTCCGGAAGCAGGGTTCGTGATACCCGTTCCAGACCATGTTCCTCCGCTTGTTGCCGCGTTAAAATTAAAAGCAGGAGCGTTTGCACACACAGGGCTTACGCTTGTGATGGTTGCATTGGCAGGTGCAGTGACAACAATGCTTATAGTATCTGTATTTCCACAAGAGCCGGGAATAGTATAAGTAATGATATGTGTTCCTGCTCCGGCAGTAAGTGGATCAAATGTTCCTGAAGCGCTAGCTGTAATTCCAGTACCTGTCCAGTTTCCTCCTCCTGTAGCCGAAGTAAGTGTAACAGATGAAGCATTCACACAAAGAGGTGCCAAAGGAGAAATAGTAGCATTAGCCAATGGGGCAACAGTTACATTCACTGTGTCCGTAGCACCACAAACGCCAGAAATGGTATACGTGATCAGATGAGTTCCCACACCAGCACTGGCCGAAGAAAACGTTCCCGCAGCTGAACTCGTGATTCCTGTTCCTGACCATACACCTCCGCTTGTTGCAGCAACCATATTAAAAGGAGCTGATCCTATGCATAAACCGGAAACAGCAGCTATCGTTGCATCTGAACTTGCGTTTACAAAAATGGTCGCAGTATCCACATCGCCGCAGGATCCTGAAACCGTGTAAGTGATGATGTGTGAACCAATTCCAGCAGATGCAGGATCAAATGTTCCTGAAGTGGTACCAGTAGTTCCCGGACCAGTCCATGTTCCACCAGCGGTAATTCCTGTAAGCGTAATTGGAGCAGCACTGATGCAGAGTGAAGGAGGAGATGTGATGGTTGCATCAGCATTAGGTATTACAGTCATCAATGCAGTATCAACATCACCACAAGTTCCTGTTATTGAGTAAGTGATTGTGAATGTTCCTGAACCGGAAACAGAAGGATCAAATAAGCCGGATGAAGCACCGGTAATTCCAGTTCCTGTCCAGTTTCCACCTGCCTGCGCAGCGGTAAAATTAAATGCTGTTGCACCATCGCAAACCGGTGCAGCAGAATTGATAGTTGCATCCGCATCGGGAAGTACAGAAACCATGGATGTATCCGAATTAGGACATGTACCAGCAATTGAATAGGTGATCATGAATGAACCCGTTCCTGAAACTGATGGATCAAATGTACCGGAAGATGCATTGGTGATCCCTGTTCCTGTCCAGTTTCCACCGGCAGTTGCAGCGGTAAAGTCAAATGCAGGAGTTCCTGAACATACAGGCGAAACATTATTTATTGTTGCTGATGGCTGAGGATTAACAAGGATGGATTCTGTGTCTGTGTTTCCACAAAATCCGGATATTGTATATGTAATTGTAAATGTGCCCGGACCTGAAACAGCAGGATCAAATGTACCGGAGGAAGAGTTTGTGATTCCTGTGCCTGTCCATGTTCCACCTGCCTGAGCAGCGGTAAAATTAAATGCAGCAGTGTTTGAACAAACAGGAGCTACTGCAATGATTGTTGCATTTGCTGTTGGCGTAACGGTTACCAACGCTGTATCCGAGTTACCGCATGTTCCACCAATTGTGTAAGTGATCGTAAATGTTCCCGATCCCGAAGTGACAGGATTAAAAGTTCCTGCTGCGGCGTTGGTGATTCCTGTGCCCGTCCATGTTCCTCCACCGGTCGCTGCCGTCATATTAAATGCTGCTGAGCCTGAACAAACAGGAGCTACACTCGCAATGGTTGCACTTGGCTGAGCCATAACTGTAATTGTTTCAGTATCCGTATTTCCACATGAGCCGCTAATTGTGTAGGTGATAGTAAATGTTCCGGCACCGGAAGTTGATGGATTAAATGTACCCGTTGCTGAATTGGTAATTCCTGTTCCGGACCATGTACCGCCTGCCTGAGCCGCTGTAAAATTGAACGGAGTTGTATTCGTACAAACCGGAGCGACAGCAGTTATGGTTGCATTGGATGTGGGACTAACTGTTACAAGTGCAGTATCGGAATTTCCGCAAGTTCCGGAAATTGTATAAGTGATGGTGAATGTACCTGGTCCGGAGATGACAGGATCAAACGTCCCTGCTGCCGCGTTGGTAATTCCTGTTCCTGTCCATGTACCACCACTTGTAGCAGCAGTCATGTTAAAAGCTGCAGATCCTGAACACACAGGAGCTACGTTTGTAATTGTAGCATTTGGCTGTGCGATCACAGTAATTGTTTCAGTATCGGTATTTCCGCAGGCCCCTCCGATAGTATACGTAATTGTATGGGTTCCTGCTCCGGCGGTTGCAGGATTAAAAGTTCCTGTTGCAGCATTGGTAATACCCGTTCCGGACCATGTGCCTCCTGCTTGTGCTGCTGTGAGATTCACAGGTGAAGAAGTGGTACACAATGGTGGCTGAGCAGTTATAGTTGCGTTTGCCACAGGGTTGACTGTGATCGTTTCTGTATCAGTACTTCCGCATGTACCGGCAATGGTATAAGTA
>JALYRR010000262.1:0-1753 GCA_030855265.1 Bacteroidota bacterium
GTGTAATAGATGAGGGCTTCCACTGTCAGCTGATTCCCTGCTACGTCAAGGTCACCAACAGATACCCAGTTAGTGGCAGAAGGCATGTATAAAGATGACTGCGCGACTGAACGGTTAATAAAGCCAGTGATACAAAACAGAATTAAAGTAGCGAAAAGATGTAGTTTTTTTTTCATGCGAAATATACGGTCATAGATAAAAGAATGACCTCCGGTTGATGATTTATAATAGTAAACAAAGATAAGCTATAAATTTTAATGATTTCATCCTGATAGATTTGGTCGTTATCAGATAACATTCAGGGAACAAAACTCTTACTTTCATGTTTAATCAGTAATTTCGACAATAAGAAAATAAAGTATGAAAATAGGAATCGTTTGTTACCCAACATTTGGGGGAAGTGGCGTTGTAGCAACTGAGCTGGGCAAAGCACTTGCCCTGAAAGGACATCAGGTACATTTTATCACCTATAGTCAGCCTGTCCGACTCGATTTTTTTTCAGGAAACCTGTTTTATCACGAGGTATCCGTATCCGATTATCCCCTTTTTGAATATCAGCCTTATGAACTGGTGCTTTCGAGTAAGCTTGTAGATGTTGTAAAATATGAGAAACTCGATCTTCTCCATGTTCATTATGCTATTCCTCATGCTTCCGCCGCCTACATGGCTAAACAAATTCTCGCTTCGCAGGGAATTAATATTCCATTCATCACCACATTGCACGGTACCGATATTACTCTGGTTGGAAAAGATCCCTCCTTTGAACCTGTCATCACTTTCGCAATCAACCAGAGTGATGCCGTAACAGCAGTTTCCGAAAGTCTTAAAAAGGACACCTATATAAACTTCCCGCATGTTAAGAAAGAAATCCAGGTGATCCCGAATTTTATTTGCCTGCAAGATTATGCGCTTCACAGCAATGTTTGTCAGAAAAAGATGTACGCGCCAAATGGTGAACGTCTTCTGATCCATGTTTCCAATTTCAGGAAAGTGAAAAGGGTAGAAGATGTTCTCCGGGTGTTTGATAAAGTGAGAAAGCAGATTCCATCTAAGTTGATCCTGGTTGGAGACGGACCTGAACGTCCGGTCATTGAAAAATTGTGCAGGGAATTAAACACTTGTGATGATATCCGGTCATTGGGTAAGATCGTCAATCCGGAACAGATCCTTTCGATTGCAGATTTATTTCTACTTCCTTCAGAAACGGAAAGCTTCGGTTTGGCCGCTCTTGAAGCAATGGCCAGCAAGGTACCTGTGATCTCCACCAATTCGGGAGGAATTCCTGAAGTGAATATCAACGGTTTCAGCGGCTATATGAGTAATGTGGGTGATGTTGACGAAATGGCTGCAAATGCTTTATCTATTCTTAAAGACGATGAAACATTAAACACCTTTAAAGCGAATGCCTATCAGCAGGCAGCAAAATTTGATATAGCGAAGATCCTTCCTATGTATGAAAAGTTGTATGCTGATGTTTTGACAGCGGCAGGGAAGAAGTAGGAATCAAGAATCAAGTATTAAGAATCAAGTATCAGGAATCAAGTACTTATTACTTATTACCCCCTTCCCCTAATGTCCTGAATAACTCACTCCGGCTTCCACTTTAAGATCAAGAAAATTTTCCTTTGGAGGGATAGGGCAGGAGTAACCTGTACTATAAGCACAATAAGGATTATAAGCTTGGTTGAAATCTAGAGTTATTGTTTTCCCCTTTGGTATCCGGAGATCCATGTATCTGCCACCGCCATAGGAG
>JALYRR010000262.1:1763-4418 GCA_030855265.1 Bacteroidota bacterium
GGTCCGATGACTGATAAACATTGAGTTTATAAGATTTGCCGCTGATAGTAAAATGGAGTTCGCCGTATTTTTTATAGTCTTTTATTTTCTCTGAAGAAGTTTTCATTTTGAACTCTTTTTCATTCTCACTAACGATCAGCTTTGCTTCAACGCGGAATTTTAAATCCACCGGAAAAAACGTATGGCCTTTGAAGGCGGCCAGGTCAGTTGGCGATAAAGGTGATTGTCCTTCTGTTTGATAAAAGAGATTGAGCTCATCCTGAAATTTCCTGATCTCAGATAAAGCTGCACTATCTTTTTGTGCGGAGAGTGAAAAGGAAATACTCAGCAGCAGGACGAATACGGTAAGACGGATTTTCATTTCTTTTTTTGCTATTACCTATTACCTATTACTTATTACTTATTACCTATTAACTTATTAACCTCCTGCTTTCTTCGCCTTGTAGTTCGCATCGCTCAGTAATTTCAAAACCTTATCGCGATGATCGCCCTGGATCAGGATCTCCTCATTTTTAACGCTGCCTCCAACACCACATTTTTGCTTCAGCATCTTTCCTAATGCTTCCAGGTCTGAATCATTTCCAATAAAGCCCTGAATTCGTGTGATCATCTTTCCACCGGAGATGCGGTCAAGAAAGATTTTTAAATTTTGCTGTTGCGGAGGTAGTGAATTATCCGGAGTGGGGTCCTCATTGTTTAGATTCAGATCCTTATTAGTAGAGTAGACTAGTCCGTCCTTGTTATTCTTTTTATTCATCGTTCTGATTTATGGGATGATCACTTTCAAAGATAGCGGATTTACAGTGATTTTTAATTCATGTCCGGTTTCTATCGGCTCACCGTCGATGTGGGCGATCGTTCCGGGTTGGGATATCAACACTTCTTTTGCATGAAGAGTTTGAAGATGCGGAGACAAGTTCAGGGAAAAAGTAAAAAGACGATAAGCAATAGCAAGTCCGTTCCAGAAGTTCAGCTCCCTTAAAATGGCGATGTCCATTATTCCATCTGAAATATCAGCGCCCGGTGCAATAGATGCATTGTTCCCCCATTGTGAACCATTTGCAAAACTAATGAGAAAGGCTTTGTGGATATGAATTTTGCCATCGATGCTTAACTTGTAGTGTGCTGGGCGATAAGAAGGAAACTCCCTGAAAATCACTTTCACATAAGAACTGAAACCCCGTTTGCCAAACTTCGCGAACTCCCAGCCGATATGGGCATCAAATCCTATTCCCGCTACATTGACAAATGTTTCTTCATTTAAACGAATGGTATCAATTTTTGTGCTCTTGCCGCGGTTAATAACGGCCATGGCTTTTTTTAGGTTCAACGGAATTTTCAGATGCCTTGCGAGTCCGTTCCCTGAACCGGTTGGGATGATAGCCATTGCAGTATTGCTGCCTATCAAACCTTTTGCAGTCTCATTCACTGAGCCATCGCCTCCAACAGCTACCACCACATCAAAATCCTTCGAAGCGGCATCCCTTGCCAGTTCAATAGCATGTTTGGATGCAATGGTATAAGCCACTTCATAATCATATATGGTACGATCCAGCCAGCGATCGATGAGTCGTTCGATCACTTTTTGCCTTCCCACGCCGGAGATGGGATTCACGATGAAGCAGATCTTTTTTTTCAAGGTTATTTTTCTCTAGTCGTTAGTCTTAAGTATTTAGTATCAGGTATCAAGTATTAGGTATCAAGTCGTGATAATAAACATCATTACTTCATTACTTCATCACCCCATTACTTCATCACCTCATTACTTCATCACCTCATTACTTCATCACCTCATTACTTCATCACCCCATTACTTCATCACTTCATCACTTCATCACTTCATCACCTCATTACTTCATTCATTAATCACCATCACAATCCTCCCCGCCTGTTCTCGATACTCTCCCTGCGGTCGAACTCGAACTGACAACGCCCACATTCATCATTCATCATTCATCATTCAACAATCAACAATCAACAATCAACAATCATCAATCATCAACCTCCAATCACCATTCAACTAAACTTCAATGCATCCTGTTATTTATTAATCTTTGCTGATACGTTTGAAGGATGGCTTTTGCTTTTCGTTCCATGCGGTCCTTTACCTGCTTTTCAATTGCAATGACATTTTTACTCAGACTGCTGTCTTTGAGTTCATATAGTTCGGTGGCATCCGTTCCATTAAATGTAAGAGAGTAATCACCTTCTATTAACTGATAGGAATTGTTCATAGTAAAGGCAAAATGGGTTTTGGTGGTATCAAATACACTGTTCCCGAAACTGAAATAAGGTGAAGGATAATCGAGATAGTCCAATACGGAAGGCATGATGTCGATTTGCTGTGCGATGGTTGAGTTCATTCCTTTCAGATCGCTGCCCGGTTTAAAGAAGAGGAGAGGAATAGTATTGTTGCCTACTTTATTCAAATAAAAAGGATCATCCGTTAAACTGGTATGATCGGCCACGAGGACAAACAGTGTATTGTTATACCAGGGCATTTTTTTAATTGTTTCGAAAAAGCGTTTAAGGGCGTAATCACTATAGCGGATACTTTTATGAATTTCTATCCTGCCTTCCTTAAAAACATCCTTATACCGGTCCGGCACTTTATACGGATGATGAGAAGTTAAAGTAAACAGGGTGGAGAAAAAT
>JALYRR010000263.1 GCA_030855265.1 Bacteroidota bacterium
GTTAAGTACTTTCGATTATGTCCGCAACAAATCTGCCTTTAGGAAAACAAATTGCTTATGCTTTCGGCATGATGGGCTGGAGCATAATGATCAACCTGATCAATGTTATTTTGCTCTACTTGTATCTTCCTCCGGCCAACAGCGGATTTCCAGCTCTTATAACCCAGGTGGCAGTTTTCGGGATCTTCAATGTGATCATGATCATCATGACAAGCGGACGATTGATCGATGCGGTGTATGATCCGCTGATCGCGCAATTCAGCGACCGCAGTAAAAATCCAAAAGGACGAAGAATTCCGATCATGAAGCTGGCGATCCTGCCTTCCTTTATTTTTTGTTTTCTTGTTTTTTATCCGCTTCAAAAAGAGGTCAGTAATCTCAATATTTTTTGGCTTGTTCTAATGCTGATCGGTTTTTATCTTTCCAGCACAACGTATATTATTCCTTACAATGCTTTGTTGCCGGAGCTGGCTCCCACTTCGGAAGATAAAGTCCGGTTGGCCACATGGCAATCGGTAGGATATGTTTTCGGAATCGGGATCGCGTCCAATGCATTTAACCTTTGTGGGTTTTTACAGGAAACGTTTCAGATCACCGAACGCCTCGCCGCCTTGCAATACACAGTGTTTATCCTGGCAGGTCTAGGAATGCTATTTATGGCTGTCACCGTTCTTATGATCGATGAGAAGAAATATTGTGTGGGGAAACCCAGTGCAGTTCCATTAAAAGATGCCTTGCGTCATACCTTGAGGAATAAAAACTTTTTACTCTTCATTGTAGCCGACTTCGCTTATTTCATCGCGATCACATTGATCACTTCAGGTTTGCTTTATTTCGTGACAGTCCTGCTCGGATTAAAAGAAGAGCTTGGAAATAAACTGATGATCACGATGGTTCTGGTGTCGTTTGTCTTTTATCCCATTGTAAATATCCTTGCGAAGCGAATTGGTAAAAAAATTCTTGTGACCAGTTCACTGATTCTTCTTGCATTTATTTTTCTCGGGATATTTTTTCTCGGGAAAAGTTCGATCGATCCAACTCTTCAAATTTATACACTGATTGCATTCGCTTCCATTCCTTTGGCCACGCTGAACATTTTGCCGAATGCCATTCTCGCTGAGATCATTGAAGCGGACATTGAAGCAACGGGAAAAAACACCGAAGCCATTTATTTTGCGGTGCGTTACTTTTTTGTGAAGATCGCTCAAACATTTGGGATCGCTTTGTCTGCAATGTTTTTGATCTACGGAAAAGATCCTGGTGATGATCTCGGAATTCGTTTGAACGGGATACTGGGATTTGCACTTTGCTTTTTAGCAGCAATAATTTTTACCAGGTTTCGGGAGAAGAATAGGGCATAACCAACTCAAAAAATATTTTCGGAGCAATTCCCCCTTTGAAGGGGGTTAGGGGGATGTTCTGAATTTAAGAGGCGATTGCAAATTAAGAATCGGTTTCCACAAATTCAAAGATCCCTCCGCGTTGGTCGGGATGACCGTTAAAAACCAAATCAAATTTTCGGAGCAATTCCCCCTTTGAAGAGCCTGTCCTGAGCTAAGACGAAGGAGGGCTAGGGGATGTTTTTATTTTCAAGTACTTTCTTAATTTGTATGGCGCGGGTTTCTTGTGGGATAGACGCACCGTCATCTCGAGCGCAGCCGAGAGATCTTGTAATTTAAGAACTACGTTTTATAATAAGAAAAGATTTCAAATTAAGAATCGGTTTCCACAAATTTAAAGATCCCTCTACGTTGGTCGGGATGACCGTTAACTTCGCTCGCCCACGTTGTCGATACAATTTCGCAGAAAAAGCGAAATCACTCGAACAGACATCGCTCTATCACCTTTTACCGATTCACATTATTCGGCCTGGAGTAAACCATTTGCATCGTATTGATGTTCCGCATTTCAAATGCCGCTTCGCAATAGCAGAGATAGTAGTTCCATTTCCTTACGAAGGTTTCATCAAAGCCAAGCGCTTTCACTTCATCAATCCGTTTGTTGAATTGTTCTCTCCAGAGTGTGAGGGTTTTGGCGTAATCGCGTCCAATGTCTTTCAGGTCCACAAGAGTCAAATCGCAGGTATTGTTGATCGCGCGGTTGATCGCTGATACGGAAGGCAAAAGTGATCCCGGGAAAATGTGCTTCTGGATCCAATCCACTCCGGTACGTAAACTTTCGTAGCGGGAATCCGGACAAGTGATCACCTGAATGGCAAGAATGCCATCCTTCTTCAAAAGTTCACTGCATTTTCTGAAATACACTTCGAGAAACTGATGTCCAACCGCCTCCAGCATTTCAATGGAAACGATCTTGTCAAATTTTCCTTCTATCTCACGATAATCTTTCAACACAACTTCAACTTTATGAGAAAGGTTTTCTTTTTCAACTCGTTCTTTCGCGAGCTTATATTGTTCTTCAGAAATGGTAACAGTTGTTACTTTGCATCCGTGATTTTTTGCGATATGAATTGCATTTCCTCCCCAGCCACTTCCGATCTCTAAAACATGATCGGTTGTTTTTAATTTCAATTGCTGACAAAGACGTTCGTATTTTTCTACCTGTGCCTGCTGCAGATTCATCCCTTCTTCCTTAAAATAGGCACTTGAGTATGTCATGGAGGGATCAAGGAACAAGCCGAAGAAATCATTGTTCAGATCATAATGTGCAGAGATATTCTTTTTGGAACCATTAACGCTGTTAGATCTTTTAAGATGATAAAGTTTATTAAAGAACTTCAGAACATTGAGCGCGAAATTTCTTGTATTGCTTCCGGAAACGGTGGGTGCATTGTCAACATTCAGCAGAAACCATTTTATAACATCGGTGATGTTGTGGCTGTCCCAGTCGCCATCCACATAGGATTCGCCAAAACCGATATCTCCGTATAGGACGCAGCGTTTAAAGAAATCAGGATTATTGATATTGATTGCAGCAGAAATTCCGCCTCCTCCATTTCCGAGTGTGATCAGTTCTCCGCCCGGCATCGTGATGCTCAACTGTCCCTGATCCATTTTGGAAAGCATGGAAAGAACAGTTCGTTCGTAAAAACTAAGATCGGATGTGCGGGTGATCGCTGTTGACATGGTAATGGATGAATTTACACGAATATACAAATCAAAATTAAAATCTCTAAATTTTCAACCCTTTCTTCGATATACGTCTTTTTGAAGTTCAGGGTTTTCAGCCTTCTTGCGATATGGTATTTTTTTCAGCCATAGTTTCAGGGCATGCCAGTGAATCAGGCTGATAATCTTTAATGTAATCAATGGAAAGCGGAGGCCATACAAAAGCAAATTGCTGTTTGTCAGAGGCTTCTGAACTCCTGTTAATGTGCTGATAAAAAAACGTTTTTCTTCCTTAAAATCGTCAATGCGTATGTTCAGCTTTTCCCCGGGAATGCCAAGGTTAAAATCAAAATTGGTATCATGATCAATAAAGGGCGAAACATAAAAATATTTGGTGGTATTCAAATGAAAGTTCGAACCGGTTAGGTTATCCCTGGTCAAAAGGAACGGTTTCATCTCACCAAATGTATTCCCGATCTCAGCTACAACACACAAAGGCTGATCTTGTTCATCATAGCAGTAATAAAATGAAACAGGATTAAAATTATAGCCCAGTACATTGAGGTTGGTAAGAAGCATCATACGGGATACTTTTTCATTCACCCCATTCTGCTTCAGAAAATCAAGGATATGTTCTTTTGTAGATTTGGATTTATCCGGAGCTTCCAATGGAAGTTGTAAATGTTCATTGTCGCGGAAGCTAAAAAAATTGAATTTATTTTTACTGAAGAGCTTTAGCTTTTTTGCAAGAGTGTCAATTTCATCCAGGTCAATATAGAACATGAATACATTGTAATGGAACCTGTGTTGCTTAGGTTCCAGTCGATGATGCATGACTGTGGCTCTGTATAAACAAGAATTCATAGTACGAATAGCGAATGATTAAATAATGCTCTTGTCTCCCACACAGACCCTGAAGCCCTGAATGAAGTCCAAGGCCGGCAAGTTCAGTTTGTCCAAATGCAATGTAATGTTTTAGTTTTCACTCAGCAATTTTTCTGACAGCGTTACTGCACTTGCATACGCATCTTCATGAAAGCCGTAATTAAAATAGCTTCCGCAAAAATAGAGTGGTCCGCTCTTATTCAACTTTTGTAATTCCTTCTGCGCCTGTATAGCAGGAACATCAAAGAGCGGGTGTTCATAATCGATCACCTTCAGGATCTTTTTTTCATCAATGCTTCCCGGCAATGCGTTAATGGAAACAAAATAATTTTTATTCGTTGAAACCTGTTGCAGGCTGTTCATCCAGTATATGGTTGTGGGCACCTGCTTTCCGTCTACATTCTCAATCCGGTAATTCCAGCTGCTCCAGGTGCTTTTCGTCTTCGGCATGATCTGCTC
>JALYRR010000264.1 GCA_030855265.1 Bacteroidota bacterium
GTTCTTCTCCTGTTCAGAAAGAGCAGGACGCGCGTACAGTTTTTAAATACAACGATATGTCCGGTATATCTTCACTTGATCCGGCTTCGGCACGGACCTTCGAAAATATCTGGGCCGTTAATCAGCTTTACAACGGACTTGTTGAGATGAGCGATTCATTAAAGATCCGTCCATCTATTGCAAAATCATGGGAGATCAGCCCCGACGGACTCACATACACCTTTCATTTAAATTCCGAAGTTTATTTTCACGACAATGAATTTTTTGAAAATGGAAAAGGTAGAAAAGTAACATCGAAAGATTTTGTTTACAGTTTCAGTCGCTTACTGGATCCGAAAGTATCAAGTGCATTAACATTGCTGAGCAGCGTTAAAGATGCTTCAGGATTTATTGCAGCCGACGACAGCACCTTTGTAATTAATCTTGAAAAACCTTTTACACCTTTTCTCGGCATCCTGACTATGAAATATTTTTCTGTGATCCCTCAGGAAGTGGTGGAGAGATATGGAGAAGACTTCAGAAGAAACCCTGTTGGGACAGGACCTTTCAAATTTAAAATGTGGGATGAAGGTTCTAAAATGGTTTTCATAAAAAATGAAAATTACTTTGAATTCGACGGAAGTACACGTCTTCCATATTTAGATGCGGTATCCATTTCTTTCATCAAGGACAAGGAAACATCATTTCTTGATTTCTTACAAGGCAATGTGGATATGGTTTCCGGGATAGATGCTATCAATACGGATGAAGTGCTGACAGCGGAGGGAACATTAAAAGAAGAATACAAGGATAAGTTCAGATTACAAACGCAGCCATTTTTAAAAACAGATTACCTCGGTTTCCTGATCGATGAAAATCTGGCTGTTGTAAAAAACTCGCCGCTAAAAATTAAAGCCATCCGCCAGGCGATCAATTATGGTTTCGACAGAAAGAAGATGGTGAAATACCTTCGCCGAAATCTGGGTTATCCTGCAACTGCGGGTTTCATTCCTCCGGGATTGCCTTCATTCGATCCAACGAAAGTGAAAGGCTACGATTACAATCCGGATAAAGTAAAGGAATTATTGTTCCTCGCCGGTTATCCGGATGGAAAAGGCTTACCTGAGATCACAATAGCAACAACAGAACAATACCTGGAACTGGCAGAATACATTCAATCTCAGCTTTCGGAATTCGGGATCAAGATCAAAATTGATGTGCAGAAATCTTCTGTTCTTTCTGATGCAATTGCCAATTCGAAGATCAATTGTTTTCGTAAATCATGGGTGGGGGATTATCCTGACGAAGAAAATTTTCTTTCACTTTTTTATAGTAAGAACTGGTCGCCGAAAGGATTCAATTATACCCATTATTACAATCCGCAGTTTGATCTCCTTTTTGAGAAATCACAGTCGGAGCTGAATGATTCAATCCGTTACGACTACTACAGGCAGATGGATCAATTGCTTATCGATAATGCGCCGATCGTTCCTTTGTATTATGATCAGGTAGTTCGTCTTGTGCACAACAATGTAAGTGGATTGACAGCAGGATCTATGAACTTGCTTTCGTTGAAGCATGTGAGGAAGGGGAAATAGTTTGAAAGTTCAAAGTTGGAAAGTTTAAAGTTTGGAAGATTAAAGTTGGAGATTGAAGTTTAAAGTTCAAAGTGGGAAAGTTTAAAGTTAGGGGGCTCCACCCATTCAACATTCAACTATCGCACGTCCCTTATTCATCTTCATCAATCACCATTCATCATTCTTAAAGTTCAATCGTACACGTCACCGGATAATGATCTGAAAGCTCCTGGCGGACTGTCTGAAAATCAAAAGAGTTGAACTCTCTGCTATGAAGAATGTAATCGATCCGGAAGGAGGGGAATTTACCTACATACGTTCTTCCGAAACCATTTCCGCTTTCAATAAATGAGTCTTTCAGTTTTTGGCGAATCGTAGTATAGGTGTATGATGCGGGCGTATCGTTGAAGTCGCCGCAAACGATTACAGGATAAGGTGAAGCAGCAATGTGAGCTGCTACAATATCACTCTGTCTGGCCCGCTTTACAAAAGCCCGTTTAATGCGTTTTAAAATGTTTTTTGATTTCGCAATCTCCTCCGTTTCTTTGTTGTTCATCACATCTTCCACGAACTGATAATCCTCATAATCGAAGTGGATGGATTGTAAATGCATATTGTAGATCCGCACCGTATCCTTCGCAATGACTACATCCGTAAAGATGCAAAGGTTATTGCTTTTTGTGTCAAATGTTATTTTTCCTTTTTTAATGATCGGATAATTGCTGAATGTGGCGATGCCCCAGTGGTGGATCCGTTTAACGGTCGTTGTATATTCAACATGCGCATACCTCGTGTTCCGGAAGGTAAGCATGGAGTCGAGGTTATTGAGTTTGCTGCTGTCGCGGGAAAAGAATTCCTGCAGACACATGATATCGGTATGTTCATCGTTGATGAGGTTGAACATGTTATCACGGGTTTCCACATTGCGACTCCAGTTGTAGAGATCAAATACCTTTACATTGTAGCTCATTACCTTTATCTTGTGTTTATCTGCGCCACCATGATTAAAGTTGACCTGGAAATAGGCGTGGAGTTGCAGCCAGCCGGAAAAAATGAGGATCAGAGAATACAAGGCACGTTTTTTTAATTGTGCCGCCCAATAGATCACAAAGAGAATGTTGAGAATCACAAAGAGGGGATAAGCAAGGCCGAAAAAAGCAATGAACCAGAAATTTTCTGGACTTACATGCGGAGCCATATAAGCGATCAGGAGACAAACTGCCGCAATATGATTGAAGAACATCGCGAACCGATTGAACAGGTTGCGCTTCCCGGTCTTTTTTTTCGGCTGGTTGATATCTTCCTTTTCGTTCATTTATTTTTTATTGCTTGCCTTAAAAAGAATTTCTTTTTCAGATTTGCTTAAACTTTCGTAGCCGGATTTTGAAATCTTATCCAGTATGGCATCGATATGCTGTTGTTCTGCCTTTTTATTGATATTATATTCCTCATCAGAAACTTTTCGTTTATAAGCGACATTCATTTTCGCTTTAGGACCTTTTTTGAAAATGCCCTTTATCCAATCGAAAAACCTGTTAATACCTGAAGAGAGGTCTATGCCTTTTTTATATTGGACGATAAAGATATAACCAAAAAGAGCACCTCCGAGGTGTGCCAGGTTTCCGCCCATGTTTGAATAGGACGCCACATTCAAAACACTGATAAAAATACTGAACAAGGCGATGTAAAGAAGCTTGACGGGTCCGAGAAACAACAGGTTCATTTTATAATTAGGGACAAGTGTTGCTGCGGCAACAATGATGGCTGTAACACCCGCCGAAGCGCCTACACCGGTCGCAAAAGGATGTTCAAACATAGGCACGAAGGAAATCATCAGGATGGCTATAATGGCACCTGTTAATCCTCCCATCAGGTAGAGGGGAATGATCTTTCGGGTTGAAGTATATTCGGAGAGGATTGTTCCGAACCAATAAAGTGTGATCATGTTCCAGAAAATGTGAGAGAAAAAAATGTGTGTGAACATGTGGGTGATCAATGTCCAGGGCTTGTTCAGAAAGGGTTGTAAATTCAGAGGTAAAGCAAGAACAGAATGAACAAGACGTTCTGTTTCCGCCATGGTTTCAGCAGAAAGAAAAACGAGGATGCGCAGAATCCCCAGAAAGAGGAATACTGCAATGTTAATAATGATCAGCCGTGTAACAGGATTACCGTTCCGGATCTTCGCTTTTAAGTCTTCAATGATCTGATTCGCCATACGTATTAATAAAAACGATTACTTCTTTTTTGCCAGTACTTGATAAGGATGAATCCAAAGAGCATTCCTCCGAGATGTGCGAAATGTGCAACGTTATCGCCGGGAGCACCTCTGAGACCTGAGAACAATTCCAGGGCACCATAAATCACCACAAACCATTTGGCTTTAATTGGAATAGCAAAGTAAACATAAAGCATTGTGTTTGGAAACAACATTCCAAAAGCGAGAAGGATTCCGAATACCGAACCAGAAGCGCCTACAACAAGAGGAGCATTGAGCAGATTTTCTTTGTATTGAATCAATTGATCGCTGGTAATAGGAGCAGAATTTAATCCGTCAAGGATTGGTTTCAGGTCAACAAAATAAAGAACCACATAATGACAAATAGCCGCACCAATTCCGGTTATCAGGTAATAAATCAAAAAGCGTTTTGGTCCCCAGACATTCTCCAGTGTATTTCCGAACATCCACAAAGCAAACATATTGAAGAACAAATGCATGAAGTCACCGTGCATGAACATGTAGGTAATGATCTGGTGAGGCATGAACTTTTCGGAGCCGGGAAAATGAAGTCCGAGTTTATCCGTCAGATCTACTCCCTGATTTTGAAGTACAATGGTCGCTAAAAAGAAG
>JALYRR010000265.1 GCA_030855265.1 Bacteroidota bacterium
GTGTCAGTTTCATGATATTCCCCGGAACGATTTGCCCGTTTTTGACAACAGGAGTTTGCTTGATTCCACCTACTGCAAGAATACAGGCATCCGGTGGATTTATGATCGCAGTGAACTCTTCAATCCCAAACATACCCAGGTTGGAAATTGTGAATGTGTTTCCTTCCCAATCACTTGGTTGAAGTTTTTTGTCTTTTGCTTTTACCGCATAATTCCGGACTTCTGTTGCGATCTGTGTAAGAGTTTTACCATCGGCAAATCTTACTACCGGAACAAGTAATCCCTCTTCCACTGCCACGGCAACACCGATATGAATGTGATCGTTGTAGCGGATGCGGTCACCCAACCAGGATGAATTGATCTTGGGATGTTTACGTAAGCTCGTGGCTACAGCTTTAATTACAATATCGTTGAAGGAGATTTTTATGCCTGCTAAGGTATTGATGGCTTCTCTCGCTTTCATTGTTTCATCCATGTCGATTTCCATGGTCAGATAAAAGTGAGGCGCTGAAAATTTACTTTCCCCCAATCTTTTTGCAATGGCTTTTCGCATCTGAGAAACAGGTTCTTCACTGAAACTTTCCACACCTATTGACTGCGGCATTCCGATTCCGGATGATTTATATTTATCAATATCTCTCTTGATGATGCGTCCGTTATCTCCACTCCCTTTAAGTACATCCAGATTGATCCCCTTTTCTTCTGCTATCTTTCGGGCAAGCGGGGATATTTTCATCCGCTCACCTGTTGCTGTTGAAGTTTGTTTGGATGAGCCCTTTTGAGTTTCTTTATTTTCCGATTTTGCCGGAGCCGATTCTTTTTCAGGAGCTACCTTCTCTGTCGTTTTTTCTGAATTCGCTTTATCTGCTGCAATGATCGCTGCTACATCTTCTCCGCCCTTCCCTAAAATAGCGAGGATCGCATCTACAGGTGCACCTTTTCCTTCTTCCACGCCAATATGCAAAATAACTCCGTCCTGGAAGGATTCAAATTCCATGGTTGCTTTATCGGTTTGAATATCCGCAAGTAACTCTCCTGATTTAACTTTGTCCCCTGCTTTTTTATGCCATTTGGCCACAACACCTTCTGTCATGGTATCACTCAGTTTCGGCATCCGAACGATCTGAACCGTATCAGGTATCTTCACTTCAACTTTTTCTTTTTTTGTATTTCCTACAACTTCCGCTGCTTCATTCGAACTTAATTCCTCTTTGGCTCCGGATGAATCTTTTGCCTCTCCTGCAAGCAAGGCTGATATGTCTTCTCCTTCATTTCCAAGGATCGCAAGCAGTGAATCAACCGGCGCTCCTTTGCCTTCCTGTACGCCAACGTGCAACAAAACACCATTCTGAAAAGATTCGAATTCCATTGTCGCCTTATCTGTTTCAATGTCAGCAAGCACCTCGCCTGATTTAACTTTGTCGCCAACTTTTTTATGCCATTTTGCTACCACACCATCGGTCATGGTATCACTTAATTTGGGCATTCGAACAACTTCAGCCATATGAATAATTTAGAATTGGGATTTGAATTTATTGGTTATAATTTGTTGTTTTTCTTGCTTTACTCTTTGATGTAGGGATAATCCTCCTGATTGTAAACATCTTTGTAAAGCTCATCGATGGTTGGATAAGGCGAATCCTCACCGAACTTCACCGACTCTGCTACAATATCCTCCACTCTTTTTTCGATCGCTTCGATATCTGCTTCGCTTGCAAATTTATTTTTCTTGATTGTTGCCAAAACTTTTTCGATAGGATCCTGAGCCTGGTATTCCTTTACCTCATCTTTTGTGCGGTAAGTCTGAGCATCACTCATTGAATGCCCTTTGTAACGATACGTTTTCATTTCAAGCAAGGTAGGACCATCACCTTTGCGGGCACGTGCCACTGCTGATTCTACAGCTTCGTGAACCGCCTCGCAAGTCATTCCATCAACTGCAAACGACGGCATTTCATAAGAAAGACCAAGCTTCCAAAGATCATGAACATTGGAAGTTCGTTCAACAGATGTTCCCATCGCATAATTATTATTCTCAATGATGAAGATCACAGGTAATTTCCAAAGCATTGCCATATTAAAGGCTTCATGCAATGCACCCTGACGAACAGCACCATCACCCATATAACACAGGGTCACATTATCATTTCCATTGTATTTATCCGCGAAAGCGATACCGGCACCTAGTGGAATTTGTCCACCCACAATCCCATGACCACCAAAAAAATTGAATTCTTTAGAGAACATGTGCATGGATCCACCTTTACCTTTTGAACATCCGGTTATTTTAGCCATCATTTCAGCCATAATGAACTTGGGATGCATTCCACGTCCTATTGGATGCGCATGGTCGCGGTAAGCTGTAATTACTCTGTCCTCTCTGCGGAGAACAGATTCGGATCCCGCAACAAGTGCTTCCTGACCGATATATAAGTGGCAGAAACCACGGATCTTTTGTTGAATATAGAGATGCCCTGTTTTTTCTTCAAATTTTCTCATCAGCAACATAGATTCATACCATTTCATGTAAGTTTCCTTGCTGAATTTTCCCGAAGATGCCTTTTCTCCTGATGCTTCCTTTTTGTTTTTTGCCGCCACTTTTTCCATAATTTCCAATTGTGTAGAATTACAAATTTACAATAAAATTAACATGTGTAATCAGGTTTCTAAGCCTTTTTTAACTCCTCTGCTTTGAACATAAAAGGGAGCATATCTGAGATACTATCAAGAACACGGATCTTCCCCGTTTCTCCGGTAAGTATGATCCTGATATCTGTATGGTAACGTTGCTCATATTCGGCAATGGCCTGACGACATGCTCCACAAGGCGATAAAGGCTCATTCACTGCAAATTGTTTTGATTTACACGTTACTGCTATCGCACGGATCTTTACATCGGGATACTGAGCACCTGCCGCATAAATGGCAACTCTTTCGGCACACAACCCACTCGGATAAGCTACATTTTCCTGATTATTACCGCTAACGATAATTCCATTGTCAAGCCATAAAGCTGCTCCGACATAAAAATTAGAATAAGGTGCATACGCTCTTTCACTCGCTTCACGCGCTTTCTTCAACAGCTGTTGCTCCATTTCGCTCAATTCCGCTTCCGTTTCATATTCTGTGTAGGAGATCTTCAATTCTTTCTTTTCCATATCATCGTATTTCATCCAAATATAAGGGATTTTTAGTCTGATTTCATCGGATTCAAAACATTGTCTGATGCTTCAGGAATTTTATTCCCGACATTAAACCTTTGATAAAGTATCATGTCAGAGACCCGAACTAAAAAAAATATGATGAGATCTTTCCTATTCCGTTTTTGTCTTGCACTTTCTCTTCTTTCAAATGCAGAAATTTCCTATTCACAGAACGAAGGCGATTCAATTTTTAATGCACCATCTATCCACGATGTGTATATGACCTTCAGCCAGACATCCTACTGGGATTCACTTACAGCGTATTATATTACGGATGAATATCTCAAAGGAGATATCAGTTTTGATGGGATCACTTACCTGAATGTGGGAATAAAGTTCAAAGGAAATTCTTCATACTCCAATCCGAGTGATAAGAAATCCTTCAAGGTTGATATGAATGAATATGTAAGCGGACAGGATCTCAACGGACTGAAGAAATTCAATCTCAATAACTGCTTCAAGGATCCTTCATTTTTAAGGGAAAAACTTACACTGGATTTTTGCCGTGATCATAGCATTGCTGCACCGCGCTGTGCCTATTCAAGAGTTTTTATAAATGGAACTTATTGGGGCTTATACACCTTTGTGGAAGAGGCGGATAATGGAACTTTTCTGAATCAGCGTTTTGATAACAAGCAGGGGAATATGTTCAAAGGGGATCCGACGGGGGACCTCAAATGGCTTGGCAGCAGCGCATCCTCCTATTTTGGCAAATACGAATTGAAAACAAATGAAACTGCAAATGACTGGTCAGATCTGGTGAATCTGCTTGACAACATCAATAATAGTGGAACTGCTTTTTATGACTCATTGGAAGCCTCCTTTAATACCACAACTTTTATCAAAAACTGGGCGGTGGATAATCTCTTTGTGAACCTGGATTCATATATCGGAAGCGGGCATAATTTTTTTATTTATCATGATACTCTGAGCAATAAATTTGAATGGGTCACCTGGGATGTGAATGAGGCCTTCGGAAATTTCAAAATGGGTCTGACCACCACTCAGGTTCAGAATCTCAGCTTGTTTCATGTTTCAACGCCTTCTGCAAATCGTCCGCTCGTACAGAAAATGTTATTGAATTCAACGTATAAGAATGCTCTTGCGAACACGGTGTGCGAATGGTTGCAATATGATTTCAGCAATACAAATCTGGATGCAAAAATCGATTCGCTGGCGAATGCAATCCGTGTAGATG
>JALYRR010000266.1 GCA_030855265.1 Bacteroidota bacterium
GTAGGAGGGATTCATACGGCGGAGGATGCGATCGAAAAGCTGAATGCCGGCGCAGTATTGGTGCAGGTTTATACCGGCTTTATTTATGAAGGTCCGGGCATCGCGAAAAAGATCAACAAGGAACTACTTCGGAAAGGCCTTTAAATAAAAATGAAAGGGAGAATGCCAAATAATTAACAGCAGGTTTTTCGTCAGCATATTAACAGTAATTTTATTTAAAATCATTTTATGAAACTGATCGAATGTCCAAGGGATGCCATGCAAGGCATTCATGAGTTTATATCCACAGAGAAAAAAGCCGAGTACATCAATTCCATACTCAAAGTTGGATTTGATACGGTTGATTTCGGCAGCTTTGTTTCTCCAAAAGCAATACCTCAGATGAGGGATACCTCACAAGTGCTGGATCTTCTGGAATTAGATAAATCCAAATCCAAACTACTTGCGATTATCGCAAACGTAAGAGGTGCTCAGGATGCAATTGAATTTGATGAGATCACTTACCTGGGTTTTCCATTTTCCATATCAGAAACTTTTCAGCAGCGGAATGCTAATTCTACTATCCCTGAATCACTTATCAGAATTGAAGAGATTCAGGATCTCTGTATCCGAAATAAAAAACAACTGGTCGTATATTTGTCGATGGCCTTTGGAAATCCTTATGGAGATGAATGGAGCAGTGATGTGGTCATTAACTGGACCAAACAACTTGCTCTGATGGGAATAAAGATCATCGCCTTATCGGATACAATTGGTGTTTCAAATCCTAAAAACATTTCATACCTGTTCTCTAATCTTGTCCCTGAGTTTCCGGGGATTGAAATAGGCGCTCATCTTCATACAACTCCTGATACCTGGGAGGAAAAAGTGCATGCCGCTTATTCAAGTGGTTGCCGTCGTTTCGATAGCGCAATCAAGGGTTATGGAGGATGTCCGATGGCCACAGATAAACTCACCGGTAATATGCCAACCGAACAGATGTTACGCTATTTTAACAAGCATAACATTGTTACGGGAATCGATGAGAATGCTTTTGCTGAAGCGATGCAATTATCCGCGAGTGTATTCCCACTGGAATCAGGCCCTGCAAATCATTAAGTTTCTTTTTTATCGGATGATGATCACCTTGAAGACTTGTCTTTGGGAGCCATTCATCAATACGCAATGATAGATCCCTGAAGGAATTTCATGGAGGTTGATCGCATGCGGAAAACCGACAGCTTCAGTCTCATACACACGTTCACCCATAGCGCTATAGAGTTGAACGCTGCCTTGTAAAGCTTTCTCTGATGAGATAGTCAGTAAATCCCTGGCTGGATTCGGAAACACCTTTACATTCGAATTTTCAGATTCTTCTATTCCAGTTGTAAACAGATTCTCAGGCATGAATGAATACGCGAACCACTGATATCCTGCAAGATCAATGTATTGTTTCCAGGTTCCTGTTTCGGAAGTTAAATAGGAATTCAGATCCGTATAGGCCTGAACGGGCAAATTGGTGCTGATCCATGGACCCATGAACGCCGGCTCAGCAGAAAATATTGGGATCACTGTTGTAAGAATATTTCTTGCCGCCAGGGCTTGCAGACGAGGATTTACGTAACTGTAAAGAGCGCTGTTGTTGCTGATGTAATCATGAAGCAGGATGCGGTCAACCTCATCACCCATTTCAATACCCTGCCCGGTATTGAACCAACCGACATAGGTTTCACTCATCACCCCGTTTGCATCACCAAGTGAATCAACCTGGTGGAGAAGTGTTTTGTAATAGGAAAAGGCTCCTGCTGTATCGCAGGAAAATCCGGCAGGCTGCAAATAGGTGACACAGTAATAATCACCGGGTCCAACGCTTGTTGTATTCCAGAATTCAAACTCAACATTGTAAACATCTATTTTTTCAAGAGGGTCAGTATGCAGTTGATTATAGACATTGATCACATTGTTAAAGAAAAAAAAGTTTTCTCCCGGTGCACCGATCTGGGTTATGCCGTAAATTTGCTTGGCTTTACGGATGAAATCAGCAAGGATGGAAGAGGAACTTACATTGGTAAGGTCGTAGGATACGTGAATGGGCCAAAGATCATACAATGTCAGGTAATTAAAATTATTATTGGAAGAATAGGTAAGGAGACTATCCTCCGCAGTTGCATTTCCGATTATGGAACTGAATCCGTCAACATATAATCCTCGAACAGACGCTGTTTGGGCCGATAAATTCTGTAAAGAATATAACAAAAAAAGGTAAAAAAATATTTTTTTCATAAGGGGAAAAATATGGTTATTATTACAAATGTATAGATACATTTTTTCCACACGAATCCCTGATTCGTAAATGCTTACTAAAATGAAAGAATCGAAATTTCAAAAACTGGTTAATAATCGTTTTTTATTCAGGATCTATTTATTGAAAAGTCTGCCAATGGCTTACATTGCGGGCATTCGTGTTTCGGAACTGACTCCTGAAAAAGCCATCACCACCATTAAATTCAGTTGGCTGACACAAAACCCTTTTCGTTCCATGTATTTTGCTTGTCAGGCCATGGCTGCGGAAATGAGTACAGGTCTTTTGGTATTGAATTCTGTCTATGGTGCAACACCTCCGATTTCAATGCTGATCATAAAAAATACGGCATTTTTCCATAAAAAAGCAGTCGGAAAAATCACTTTCAGCTGTATGGATGGGGAGAAAATTCTGCAGGCTATTTCAGAGTTGAAAAATCAGAAAGAAGGCATTATTATGGATGTAAAATCATTAGGAACCGACGAACAGGGAGATACTGTTGCTGAATTCATTTTCACCTGGTCGTTGAAGCAAAAAAAATGAGTTTTTAACAGGGTCATTGTGATAAATTAACGTTATAAAAGAAGGATATTTAAGTACCTTTGATTCACCTTAAAATTTGAGAAAAATGCAACGAGTAAGTTTTAATAACAAGAACAGTGTTTTTTTTAATGCATTAAAAGCAAAAGTCGACACTTATTTTAAATCCAATAACATTAAGGAAACAGGAAATTTTAAATTGTACCTGAAAACCATCATCCTTTCCCTTACCGCAATCACATTATATACTACACTTGTCTTCTTTACCCCGGAGGTTTGGATTTCTCTTATCCTTTGCGCACTCCTTGGTGTAAACCTGGCTGGGATCGGATTCAATGTGATGCATGACGGTGCACATGGTAGCTTTTCCACCAAATCCTGGATAAATGATATTATGGGTTATTCACTGAATGCCATGGGAGGAAGTGTTCTTTTATGGAAATACAAACACAATGTTAATCATCACTCATTTACCAATATTGAAGGAATGGATGATGATATCGACATCAAGCCATGGATTCGCGTTCACGAAGATCAGGAGAAACACTGGTATCATCGTTTTCAACATATCTATTGGGTAGGTCTTTATGGTGTTACCTATCTGCTCTGGATCTTCTTCCAGGATTTCAAAAAATATTTCACAGGCAAGATCGGTGATCTTCCTTTCCGTAAAATGAGCGTGAAAGAACATTTCATTTTCTGGATCAGCAAACTATTGTATATCGGTGCGTTTATCGTATTACCCATCTTTACAGTGGGACTAGCAGAAATGCTGATCGGATATACCGTTGCTTCATTTGTATGCGGATTTCTTATCGCGGTTGTATTCCAGCTTGCTCACATTGTTGAAGATGCTGCATTTGAAACGCCAACTTCTCCTAACCATAAAGTGGAAGCAGAGTGGGCAGTTCATCAGGTGCAGACCACAGCGAACTTTGCGACAAAAAGCAAGATCGTTTCATGGTTTACCGGGGGATTGAATTACCAGGTGGAACATCATTTATTTCCTCGCATCAGCCATATTCACTATCCTAAGATCAATCAGTTTGTTCAGGAAACCTGTGAGCAGTTCGGGGTGCAGTACCTTGAATTTCCAACTGTATTAAGCGCAGTGAAATCGCATGTGGATCATTTGAAGTATGTGGGAAGAAATTAACTGAGAAGCAAGATTCAAGAATTCAGAATCAAGATTTAGAAGAGGAGCTTTAGGGTTCCTTTTTTTATTTAGGTCGGGATAGAATTTCTTCAATTCTCTGCAAAGTGTTTTTAATCTCCAACAACACATCCTCATTACTGTGTTCTCTTTTTGCATTGATCAGTCTTCTTTGTTCCAATACCTGTTCCCTGAAAATGGTCGCGTCCTTAATTCCGATCAGTTTCATCTGGTTGCCGTGAAAGTCACCCTGACCGGCTGTTTCCACCTTCAGGATACACAAATTGAAATGCTTTAACAAGGGACCTTCAATAAAGGTGAGATCCTGAATGTTTTCAAGAGGTATGGTTTTCTCCACTTGGAATAAAATCCCTTTTCTGAAACGGAGAGTTCTAAAGGTAAGCTCACATTCAAGCTTATCATAAT
>JALYRR010000267.1 GCA_030855265.1 Bacteroidota bacterium
CTCTTTGAGTGAAATATCCACTCAGGAAACGTTTTTGTTGAAATGATAAAAACGCTTTTATTTTATTACTATCGAAACTAATTATTTGGAGCCCCAAAAACCATTGAAAATTATTGACAGCTGGAGGAATAGTAAGCGCATATTTATTGTCGAAATGGAAAGCGAAATCAATTTTATTAGAATTACAATAAAAGAGAATGCCGTCTTCAATTCTTTTAAGGAATTCTTCTTTATTGGCGAATTGAAGTTTAGAGAGTTCAACATATGCTTTAATAATATCCACACAATAGGGGTGTGAGGTAACAATATAGGGTGGTTTTTGACCTCCTAAAACGGGAATACAATCAATTTCATCCAGGGCATTTTTCATTTTGCGATAGCTAATTTAGCTAAAAATTTGGAAGTAAAAAAAGGGGAGGAAACCCCCGTTTGTTTGACCCAGGTTTGACCCATGCTAAAAATGAAGTCTTAAAAAAACAAGAGAGACAAGCTGTAAGGCTTGTCTCTCTAAGTACCCGGGACCGGGGTCGAACCGGTACAATCGCAATGATTACAGGATTTTAAGTCCTGCGTGTCTACCAATTCCACCACCTGGGCTTACTGAAACTCAGATTTGTTTTACAAATCTGTTAGTTGAAGTTGTCCCGATGAAATCGGGAACTGTCTCCTGTTTCCATTTCGCTTCTGGTAATTAAGCAGAAATGCCTTAAAAAAATTCCCTCCCTGGTTAAGAGAGGGATCTCTGAGCTCACCTTCGCCTTAATTGGCTTCTGTGAACGAAGAGCGAAAGACGGGGTTCGAACCCGCGACCTCGACCTTGGCAAGGTCGCGCTCTACCAACTGAGCTACTTTCGCATTGTACCCTTCGTTGCTTTAGCTTAGAAGGGTTTTTGTCCTCCTGAGCACGCTGCGCAGGATAATTGGACTGCAAAAGTAAGTATTTTTTTAATTCTGCAAAACTTTTGACGGAAAACATTTATCATTTATTTTGACCTGAATGCCTCACGGACACTCAGACTATGTATATTTAACCCAGAAAAAGCACAATATGAAAATGAATAAAGTTATGGCCGGGTATCATATGCTGATGATACTCTCTCAGGCAGATGGTGAGTTCGATTCATCTGAAGGAAAGGTCATTATCAAGTATATCAAAGATTCATTTCCTTTTCATGTCAACCTCGACAATGAAATGGAAATCATCAGCGCCCTTCCTCCGGAAGATTATTTCCTGCATTTCAATAATGCTATGAATGACTTTTATGAAGATTCTACCGAACAGGAACGTACTGATTTCCTCAATTTTGCTGTGAAAATGGTGAAAGCCGACAAAAAAATCACCAGTGAAGAGAATAAATACCTGAAAGAACTTTTCTTTGCATGGGACTCTGAGCACGAAGAATAATCAGATCAGCGTCTTTTTTATATTTTTCCCCTGTCTTAAAAATCCTTTTACCAGATCATTGGCATCCGGGTAATAATTACGTTGCCGGATGTAATTCCTGAATTCCGATGGCATGCTGATTTGTTCACTATTGTCCACATAACCAAAGCCGGAATAATTTCCTTTTTCAATAATGATCACTGACCTCTCTTCGTTTGTCCGCCCTTTGTCCAGCAGCACAAAATCCGGGTGTTCGTAAATGTATTTGCTCAGCACCTCTCCTGCCCTTCTGTTATACACCTCCGCCTCTTCTTCTTCCATGCAAATGCCATTGCATTTTTTTATCTGGTGATTAAAACAAATTGAGCCTTCCGCCATTAAGGCACAATACCGCAAACACAAAGAGAATTCATCAATCCAGCTTTCCAGCCGTTCACGAGCAGTGGCATATGTGGTAAATGATAAAAGCGCCTGCTCCGATTGTTCATACTCCACAATCCTGAAATTAATGATGCCTTTCTCATCCCGAAACCAATCAATGCAGTGCGTAAACTCTGATGATTTCCGCATCCTGTTATAAACCGGCTTGTGTTTTTTGATCTCCTCCGACTCCATCAATATCGCAATCAACTCACTTCCCGTGCAAACAAAATCAACATTGTAAAGATCGTTCAGCATTTTTTTGCCCTTGTTCTCTTTCGTATTAAAATGGCTCATTGCACGCTGGTACATATTTACACTCTTCCCGATATAGATGATCTTCCCTTCCTTATCCAGAAAATAATACACGCCGCAATTTTCCGGAAGCTTGTTAAGAATATATTGTTTGATCTTATCGATGCGACGCGTCATGAGTTCATCCACTCCGCAGTTCTTATACTGTGGATGTGAACTTTTTACCTGAAGAAGAATATCAAATAAACGGGCGGTTGCCACGGCATCTCCTTCTGCTCTGTGACGCGCATCATTGCTAATTCCTAAGGAATCGCACAGTTTACCCAGACTATAGGAGAACTTTCCGGGAAGGAGTTTTCTGCTCAGCCGAACTGTACACAAGGTTTCTCTTTTGTACTTAAAACCTAACGAAGCGAATTCTTCTTTAATGAATCCATAATCGAAACCTACATTGTGCGCGATAAAGATCTTGTCCTCTGTGAGTTCATGAATCTTTTTTGCTACCTCATGAAATTTCGGCGCATTCGCAACCATGTCGTTAGTAATCCCGGTAAGACTCGTGTAAAACGGACTGATATAACACTCCGGATTTATGAGCGTGGAAAACTTATCTGTCACCTGCAATCCGTCATGAATAAGGATGCAGATCTCTGTGATCCGGCCCTTTCTGAACTCAAATTTCCCTCCGCAGGTTTCTATATCTATTATGGCAAACAATTTTTTGAACTTTTAAATTTTGAAATCTGAAATCTGATTTTTTTAACTTTCTAACTTTAAACTTTCTAACTTATTTTCCCATCTCCACCCTGAAAGATTGCAAAAACCGGATCATGCTGTCGATATTAATATCCTGAGGTTTGAATTCGCCTATGTTCAGACTGCAGACAAAGCTCCATACTTCCAGAATCTCTTCTGTGGCAATGGTATAAGGCTGATAAGCGGGATTATCGGAATGAAAATTAAATATATTCTGCTTTTTCTTTTCACGGTAAAGGCGTTTATACAACACCCCGTCATTGCGCGTGATCACAATATATGTTTGTCCGTCCTTGATCTCCTCCAGGGTTTCTACATATCTTCCAACTACGGTAGAACCATCTTTTAAAGGAGGCATGGAATCGCCTTTGATACCAAATGCGCGATGTTTTCCCACTATTTTGAAGGGAAGGTTCATGATCGGAAGATCCTTTATGAACTGCGGATCGGAATATCCGGTCACATACCCGGCAGAGGCTTTCACAGGAACCACCTCGATAAGGTCATTGTTCCATTTGTCGACAAGTACCGGAAAAAGAATCCTGTTCTTACCGATCTTCATCAACGCATCTGGATCGGTTTGCGCTAGATCAGCGCGTATGAGCGCATCAATCGCGATCTGAAAATAACTGGACAGACTGATCAGGATCTCGATGGGTGGTTCGTTCCTGCCTTCTTCATAGGCTCCTAAGCGGGACCGGTTAATCCCGAGATCTTCTGCTAATTGTTCCTGAGACAACTTTTTTAAGTCTCTCAAAACCCTAATGTTTTTTGCTATTTTACTCATTGCTATAATTTATGGCACTAATGTACTATATTTTATAGTAATTTCAAGTCCTGAAATAAAAATTATTTCGGTTTTGTTTGTGAAACGAACGATCTGTATCAGGGCCTTGCTCCATCTAAAAAAATAAACACAGCCATGGTTATTCAATAAGTGGGCATCCCTGATACAGAATTCGTTTCGTTTTTCAGTAATCACCTTATTAAAATAAAAAATCCCCTTTCGGGGATTCTTTGTTTATGCTGCTGTAGGATTATGTTCTTTTTGATTCAGTGAGATCTTCGGTTGCTTGGCATGCAGATGAACCCCGGCAATAATTTGGTTGAACTTCAGAAGTCCTGCAACTGTATCCTCTCCCAAATCGATCATGATCACTTTTCTTTTTTGTTTTCTCAGCGCTTCCATATCACCCATGGCCTGTGCTTTCTTTAACTGACCGAACGTATATGTTTGTTCAGGGATTCTTACATCTGCTGCAGAATTGCTGATAAACTGAATAAAATATCCATTGTCCGGTCCACCTTTATGAAACTGTCCGGTAGAATGCAGATAACGGGGCCCGAACTGAGTACTCACCGCCAAATGCAGGTTCCTTTGCAGGGTAGTCTGAACCTGGTGAAATGATTTTTCTACCTGTGCATTCTCAGGAACATATGCCTGCAGGGCAATGTAATCACCAGGACGGGATGCACCGAAAAAATTATCGAACAAACCTTTTGCATTTTCCGCTTTCAGGGAAGTATGATATCTTAATCCGCCATCCACAAGCGCAGTGGAGGTTTCAGGCA
>JALYRR010000080.1:0-2778 GCA_030855265.1 Bacteroidota bacterium
CACTTGGATTGCACTGATGAACTCTGCCATCAACAATATCAATCACAAACATAGCATCATTCGCTTGTTCTATAATACTTTCGTAATTCACCTTTTCATTCTCAACAATGGAAAGTTTTTTTTCTACCTGCTGTTGTTTCAGATAAACAGACAAAGTAATTAATGAAACTACGAGTAAAGTGCTGAGAAGTATAATCCAAATGATGTACTGCATTTTCTATTGTTCAAATTTTTATCTGATATTTTCCAATCGGATCTGTATTAATAATTCAATTTATCGAGGATCGGAAAAATCGTCCTTGGATCAAGGAACTCACCGATCTTATCAGGTCGTGAAACATACTGGACAATTCCTTTTTTATCCACTAAAAATGAAGCCGGCAGAGGAATTCCTTCATCGTACTTTTCTGCGAAATCATTATCATATTCGGTCAGCTGAACTCCGTAACGCATGGCTGTCCGTTGTTTTTCATCGGATAAAACTTTAAAATCAAGTCCCAGTTTTAAAACCATATCTCTGTTTACACCTACCGGATCGGGCCCGATTGCCATAACAAGAATGTTCTTTTCCTGGAAGCGTTCACGTTCTCTTTCGTATGTGCGGAGCATCATGTGACAGCCCGGACACCAATCTCCACGGACAAAAATCAGAAGTAAATTTCTTTTATCTGTAAAGTCTGAAATAGAAACGGATTGTCCATCCTGATCGGGTAGCGTGAAATCGGGAGCTTCTTTTCCGATCGCAATTTTATATCCTCCTTTTGTAAAAGAGTTCAGTTGCTTTTTGTCTTTTAAAATTCCGTAAGCAAGAATTCCCTGGAACAGCAATACAATTCCGGGAAACAGCCATCCTGCCCAGTTGGTTGGGTTCATTACATTTCCGCTGAGATACAATCCGAAAGCTAAAAAGAGCATAGTGGGTTCAAACCATGAATGTTGTGTATATCCAAAAGTTCTGAAGAATACGATCCTGCAGATGGATCCGGCCGCTGCCACCATTGTTGATGCTAAAAGCAAAGGAAGTGTAAAAAGGTTTAGGTCAACTGTCCAGCCTAGCAGAAAGGCCGCCGCAAAAACCATTATGAACTGGTAAAAAGAAGTATAGGTGGATACCTCCTTCATGGAGAACAGGTAAGCCAGAACTGCGTATACTGTTGCGAGAAAGGGCAGGGAAGATGGGAGTAATGCAACACCTGTTGCAACAAATATCAGCCCGATGCTGGTAAATAAATGTAGGCTCCTCACTCTTTTGTATGTTGTTGTTCTTTACGGATCATATTTAATGCGAAATAACCTATTACAAGAATTACAATACCCATAACAAGCCAAAGCCAAGTTTTGTTTGTCATCATGGGCCCTTTGTCAACCGAGGCAGTCAGCACTGTTTCTTCACCTTCATAAAACACATCAACAAGTTCAGCAGGAATTTTGTCTTTAAAATGTACGAGATCATAAGTTGGAGCTGATACATTCTCTTTTCCGTAAGTTATATAGGCGCTTTCAGAGACAGGTAGTTTTGCAACGAGACGACATTGTTCACCGAATACTTTTACTTCTGTTATTTTAACTGGAGAATTGTCATTATTGATGATCTCGATTTTGATCTTGGTTGAAGCCTCATTATTAAAATTAATTGGTTGAGCTTCTTTAGAAGAAAGGACGGATGAATTAATGATGTACCAGCTTTCTGCAACACCATTTTTAGTTGTGTAAGTTCCAGCCGAAGCGTAAACATTGATGTTTCTGTAGAAGTCTTCTGTATTCTTTCCTTTTATAGTCATGTAGCTGATTAGGTAATTGAAGGGCAACTCAACAATCAATTCAGTTGTTTTCGACTCCTTATTTTCAACCTGTATTTGCATTTTGCTTTCAAGCTCTGAATAGGTTCCCGGAATTTCTTTGTTCTGAAAAGCATATACATTGCTCACTGTGATCTTTTTGCTGCCATCGTCATCAAAATTTAAACGGTAATAGCTGTATTCTGAACTTTCAAAATCCAAATTGGTGTAAGAGAAGGATTCAGCTGAATTTCTGAAACGAACAATGCGCATGTGTTCCTTGATAGTAAACCATTCTTTATTGTCATTGCTTCCTTCAATCATGACTCTTTTGTCGAATTCCGCTTCTTCCACATCCAGTTTTACCTGGTTGATCACTTGTTTGGCAGGAAATTTCAGAGTTACATAAGAACAACATTTTTGGTTGTAGGAATCATTGATGCGTTCGAAAGGAACAGCCACAATTTCTTTTTTGTCGCCTATCCATTCAAAGAGGTAAGGGATCTCAGTGGTGTCGCCCTGGTCAATGCTAAAGAGGCGTACATCATGAAGACCGCTTTTCATTTTTGCTGTGATCTCCGGAATAAGATGTATCGAATAAAAACCGGGTTTATCTACCTTATGTACTTTTCGTTTAAATGAATATGTGTTTAGCTGTGCAATACTTGTAGCGCTTACAAAAAGCGCAAGCAATAGGCTGATGTTTTTTTTCATGATAATGAATTATTCTAACTATGTAAATTGTAATTGAATGAATTTAAGCTTCGTCACCAAAAATCAGCCCTTTAAATTTCTGGTAAAGGAAGGCAACCACTAGTAAAATAACACCCAGCAGCATATAAGCAATCACTTTATATCCGGTAGAAAGATCCCATGTATCATAAGTGACCAGTTTGAAAAGGGTGATTCCGAATAGACAAATTGCAGAGATCCTGGAAATTTTGTTTTTCTTGAAAATGCCCCAGGCAATAAGCAAGAAAGAATAAACTCCCCAAAGGAT
>JALYRR010000080.1:2788-14590 GCA_030855265.1 Bacteroidota bacterium
TTTATAAACTGCCGACAAACTATAATACTCTGAGCCGTAATTGTTCAGAACATTGAGATTGAGTAATTCATTGCTTGCGATAATTAGAATAAAGAAATGAACGATGCAACCGGAATATATTTTAGCAATTTTGAATCGCATGAATGTTTCGGAACGCAGGAGATTTCGAGTGAGAAGGAGTAATAATCCGAACAGGAAAATGCTGATGTAACGAAGATACAAATGGCTCTGCCCCGTAGTGAAATACTGACCCTCCGATGCAAACAGATAATTATCTCTTAATGATCCTAAAGCAGACAAGCCACTTAAAATAAAAATGAGAGCAACCAGCATATTCATTCCGAATGATGTCCATTGGACCAGTGGATTTTTCCAGAAACGGATACTGAGTATAGTGAAAATGCAAAAGAAGGCAAGCGAATAGATCATCAATACAACCTGCTTCACTTGTGTAAGGCTATGATCATATATTTCCACCAAAGCTCCCGGTTCAGCCCAGGTTTCAACGGATGGTACCTGCATAAAAGATTGCTTGAATTTCAGATCATAGAATGCAGAAATTTCATTTCGGAAGGCTGTATAACAGAGAACGAAAAATAAAACAGGCAAGGCATAATCAGCGATCCTGTAAATAAAGTAGCGTTTATGCTCTTCTTCCGTCAGTGCTTTTTTATGATGTACATAAATAACACCTCCGATAGCAGCCATAACAAAGATGGATGTAAACAGATATATATTCAGGAAAGGAGTGAGGAAGGAATAGATATCCGCCCCATAGAAACCGGGATGGTAAACACTTTCCCAGTCTTCCAATAAACTGAACAATGCAAGCAGGATCATCGTCAATCCAAGCCATTCATAAAAACGGATGGATTTAAATCTGCCTATCGAGAACAGCAACACAGCTTCAGATGCCCAGAATAAGGTCACCCAGTTTCCTTCAAGTTGAACAGGAACCGCAATGGTGATAAAGCTCAGCACGAGAGCAATGAGTAAATAGAATAGTTTCCGATCCAGAAGTTTATTCTTGAAAACAATATAGCTGAATACAAAATGAACTAGCGCATTCAAGACGGTGAAGATTCCTAAGTAATCCTGACAGGAAGGATTCAGGTCGAGTGCAGCATAACCTAATCCGAAAAAAATGAAGCTATTGGTGACAATGCTTATTACATCCATCACATTGAATTTTTCCTGCTTCATAATTTTGTACGCCATGGTGCTGATGTAAAAGACAAGAAAGAACAAAAAGGTAAAACACATGAACATTCCGGTCTTTAATGTTGCCTCATAGGAATCAAGGAACCAGGTGAGGACAATCAGCCATGTTAATCCGAAAGCGATATAATTTAGAACACGCCAGTTTTTTCTGAACGACAGAAAAAGAATTCCTGAATTCACGATTAGCATATACGCGAACATGATCTCAATTTTTCCCGAACCATCACTGAGCAGCATAGGAACAGCATAGGCTCCTACAAGTCCGATAATTCCGATTACCTGCAGATTATAAACAGTTGCTGCGTAAACGGTGAACGCAGTAAAAATAACCATGATCCCGAATGCTGCCATTTGAGGGATGAGATCATACATGCTGTAAGCAGCGAACGTAGTGAAATAGAGGGAAGCCATTCCGCCGCTCAGCAATACAGCGCTGAATGCATGATATTTTTGTTTCAGACGAAATGCGATTACCAGTAAAATTGCTCCGGCAACATACGCAAGCACGATTCGAGCAAGCGGGCCGAGCATATCATTATCGATGGCGTATTTTACTCCGATACCTAAACCAATAACTAGGATTACGATTCCAATGATGGTGATCAGTTTGCCGCCAATAAAAGCTTCAAAATTAAAATCGGAAGCGGTTTTAACTTTTTGAACCGGCGGAATGAATTGTTGTTCCTGGAGTTTAATCGGTTCCTCCACCCGCACAACAGGGATTTCATTACTCTCTTCTTTTATAGGAGGAACAACAGGAGGAGGCTGAATCGTTCTTACCTGTGGAGGATCTTTCTGTAAGAGTTCGAGTTGCTGTTTCAGAAGCTGAAGTTCAGCAGAATATTTTTCAAGATTATTAGATAAAATCAGGATCTTCTGCCCGATGAGGTTGATCTTTTCCTCGTTTGTCATATTATATATGTTTATTCCGCAGCAGCATTACCGGGACTTGTCCGGATGTTCGGTGTAGAAATAAAAGATGGCAATGGATAAGAAGGATTGTAAAAGTAGAGGAAGTGATTGGCGCAATTTCCATAGAGGATATGAGGTGCTATTTGCCTTTTGTTATCTGATTTTCCAGAGCTTCAATAAGGAGATCGCGTTGACGAAGATCAGAACGGAGTACATCCAGTTCCTGTCGTAATGCTTTAAGTTCCAATGTAAATTTCGCTTCTTCCTTGCTCCAGATGTTTACGTTATAGTAAGGTTCTTTTTCAAAATCAAAACCTTCAAAGTTCTCACGGAAAAAGCTATAAAGAGGAATTCTGAGTTCTTTTGAGATCAGTTCCAGTGTACGGATTTCAAGGGTATTGTTCTCCAATGCGAAATCCAGATCAGGTTCCGACATGGAAAGATAAGATGCCAGATCAGCATAGGTAAATTTCTTCAGCTCTAATACTTGAAGAATTTTATCTTTCAAGTTCATCATTTCAACGCTCATTTTCATGTTCCGGTAGCTAAGATAAGCAATTTAAGCCTTCTTACGTGACTTAGATAAAAAGGTTCCTTAATTAGGAATTTACTTAATCTCAGGAACAAATGTTTTCTGGTAATCTTCCCATTTGGTTTCCTTGTAAGCGTTGCTGCCAAAGAATTTCATTACCGGTTCGAATTGGGGTGCCTGGTAATAACCCACAAGGGTATGAACTCTTTTGATCTCCTCATTCAGGAATACAACAGAAGGGTAGGAGAGCTTGCCATCCAGGATTGAGATCGCGAATTCATGTGCTGCGCGCTGTGTTCCTTCCGGGTTCTTGTTCTTAAAGACATATCCGTTGAAAACTACACTATCGCGGGTTTCTGCATCAAACTTTACAGGATAATAGTTCTCATTCAGGTATTTTGCGATGGTGGCATTTCCAAAGGTGTTTTTGCTCATCATTTTGCAGGGTCCGCACCATTGGGTGTAAACGTCCACCATGATCATTTTCGGTTTTGTTTTCTGTAGCGCCACGGCTTCCGAAAAGGTATACCATTTCACCAGGCTGGCTTCGTCTTTTGATGAAGTGGAAGTAATAAAACTCTGCACAACAACTACCAAAGCCGCGATACTCAGTGCAATTAAAATCTTTTTAAACATGAGATATAAATTTCTTTAAAGATAAGATTAAAATAAAAAAGGTCAAACATTGCTGCCTGACCTTTTTAAAAAGTTTTATGCTAATTATTTCACACCGTGCATCATTCGTTTAAGAACCGGGCGAAGTGAAAATAAAATCACAGCAGCCAAACCGGTAAGTACAACGAAAACCATAAAGAACTCAAACAGGTTATGGATCACAAATCCAGCAAAAACAGGGTTGTCGATACTGATCTGATTCTTTGACAGTAAATCCATCTGTTCCGCTGTAGGAACTATTTTTTTGTCAAGGATGGCCTGTAAATCGATTCCCATTTCCTGAGCTTTATTGAACTTATCGCCTGTAGCCGGAAGTATGGATCCTAATGTTCCTGCAAGTGCATAACCTGCAGCATTCGAAAGGAAGAACACACCATATAATAAGGAAGCAAAACGCTTCGGAGATAATTTACCAACAAGTGATAATCCGATAGGAGATAAACATAGTTCTGCGCAGGTCTGGATCAGATAAAGAAGGATAAGCCATTTGATAGCAAGCAATCCATTGTTTCCAAGATCCTTCACATTGTAGGCAATGATGAAATAGCTGATAGCGATCAACAATAATCCAATTGCCTGTTTAACAGGAGAGATCGGCTCGCGACCTTTGGCTCTTAGTCTGTCCCAAAGCATACTAAAAGGAACAGCGAAAGCAACAACGAATAAACCGTTGAAAATCTGAACCATGGATGCCGGCATTTGCCAGCCGAAGAAATTTCTGTCTGTTTGATTATCTGCAATAAAGGTCAATGAAGAACCTGCCTGCTCAAATGCAGCCCAGAAGAAGATCACGAAAAAGGCAACGATGTAAATTACAAGGATCCGGTCTCTTTCAATTTTTGTCAATGAAGTATCGGAAATGATCAATCCGGCTAAAGACAATCCACTTGAGTAGATAAGTGAATAGATAAAGTTTTGATCGAACAGGAAGAAGAATATAAGTCCAAGTCCAAGGAAAGATGCTGCTGCAAGTGTCAGCGCTTTGGTACTGAAAACAGCTTTTTGAGATTCGCCTTCTTCAAAATCTGAGGATTCATGTTTGGATGGAAGACCTCCCAATGGTTTGCCATCCGGGGTTATAACATATTTGTTTTTTAGGAAATAAAATACCGCTGTACCAATTAACATAGCAATACCGGCTGCAAGAAATCCCCATTTAAATGCGTGGATATCGCGGATTCCGCCACTGTCTTTTACATCTCCGATGAGCGGACAAATTAACTGCCCGAGGAATGCACCCAGGTTGATTCCCATATAAAAGATGGTGAATGCTGTATCCAGTTTGCTTTTTTCCTGCTTAGGATAAAGACTTCCCACCATGCTTGAAATATTCGGCTTGAAAAATCCATTTCCGAAAATGATAATTCCTAAAGCGATCCACATCAGGGTGGTGGCAAGGCTTAAATTAGTTCCGAAGATGCTTGCACTGAAGAACAGGAAGATTTGACCAGTAGCCATCATCAATCCACCCAGAAGGATACAATTCCTGTTACCGAAAAAACGATCGGCTACAAATCCTCCTAACATTGGTGTCAGGTAACAAAGACCAAGGAACCCACCATATATAATAGAGGCATCTTCTTCTTTCATTAATAATGAATTCACTAAAAAGAGGGTTAAAAGAGCTCTCATTCCGTAGAAGTTGAACCTTTCCCACATTTCTGTTCCGAATAAAACCCATAATCCCTTAGGATGTCCTTTTTTAGCTACTAGTTCAGTCATATTTCTTAATTTTTGAATCCTGCGAATATATGAAAAATAATGAAATTAAAATTATTCAATCCGGCAGCGTATTTCATAAAAAATGGATTTTGTACGTATAAATAAATTATCTTTGTAGTATACATTTTAAAGATGGATTCTAAAATCACCTTATCATTTAACAAAAAGATCATCGAGCAGGCTAAACAATATGCGGAAAGCCAGAATATTAGCCTTTCGCGCCTTATTGAATACATGCTTGATAAAATCACAACGGGTAATTATACTTCCCTTGAAGATCTCCCGGTTTCGGATTGGGTTCATGATGTTGCGGAAGGTAAAGCGGTTTATATTACAAAGCCTCAAAAACGTGCGAAGCTAAAAGAGGAATATAAAAACCGTAAGAAATGAAAATTTTTCTTGATGCAAATATTCTTGTTTCTGTATTAAATAAGGAATACCCGGTTTTCACCTATTCTTCAAGGGTGCTGAGCTTAGCGGATGATCCCAAATTCAACGTTTACACTTCACCCTTATGCCTGGCGATAGCTTATTACTTCGCTGAAAAAAAGCATGGCAACAATTTAGCAAGGAAAAAAATCAATCTCCTGATACAAAAGCTCAGCTTCACAACAATTGATGAGCAAACAGTATTGGCTGTAGAAAAGAACAGGAAGATCCATGATTTTGAAGATGGATTGCAATATTATTCCGCTGCACAGAGCAATTGTAAATACATTGTCACAGAGGACAAAAATGATTTTTATTTCTCTGTTCTGGAAACAGGAACAAGCCGGGCATTTCTTGAGAAGTATGTTTTTATAAAATAAACAAGGCCCCTGTAAAATGTACAGAGGCCCTGATCATTCAGCGGGGATGCTGTTTATAAATTTTCAAGTAGAAAATCTGTCATTTTATTGTAAAGGTGCAAACGTGTGGTTCCTCCTGAAATTCCATGATTTCTATCCGGATAAATAAACAGGTCGAACTGCTTATTAGCTTTTACCAAAGCATTGATCATTTCCATCGTATTCTGATAATGAACATTGTCATCACCGCTGCCATGAATCAGCAGGTATTTCCCTTTCAGTTTACTCACATGATTGATTGGTGAATTGTCATCATAGCCTTCAGCATTTTCCTGCGGAAGGGACATAAAACGTTCCGTATAAATATTATCATAATACCTCCAGTTGGTTACCGGCGCTACCGCAATGGCTGTTTTGAAATAGTCAGCTCCCTTCGTAATACAGAGAGAACTTAAATATCCTCCGTAGCTCCAGCCAAATGTTCCGATCCTTGTTTTATCTACATAAGGCAATGTTCCAAGATATTTCGCCGTTTCGATCTGGTCAGCCACTTCAAGCTTTCCTAAATTCTTATAGGTGCTTTTCTTGAACGCTGCGCCACGGTACATTGTTCCTCTGTTATCCACGCACATCACAATATATCCTTTCTGAGCAAGCATCTGATACCAGAAAAAATCACGACCGTCGAACTGGTTGTTTACCATGTTTCTTCCGGGGCCACCATAAAATACAAGGAACACAGGATACTTTTTCCCCGCATCAAAATTCTGCGGCTTAATCATCCATGCATTCAGTTCTATGCCTTCCGTGGTTTTAAACATGAACAATTCTTTTTTGCTGATCGCATATTCCTCCATCTTTTTTGCCAGGGCGGAATTGTCTTCCATCACTCGGATCTTCTTACCCTGCGCGTTGTAAATTGAAATGTTTGTAACGGAATTGGCCGAAGAAAATGTATTGATGTAATATTTCATTCCGTTGCTGAATTCAGCAGAATGAGTTCCCGCTTCGGCCGACAATTTTTTCTTACCACTACCATCCATCTTTACAGAATAAATATCCTTTTCCGTTGCAGTAGTTTCCGAAGCTTTGTAGAACAGGGTTTTCGCTTTCTCATCGATGCCGAGAAAAGAAACTACATCCCAATTGCCTTTCGTAACCTGGTTGATGAGTTTGCCACTCATATCATGCATATAAAGATGATTGAATCCGTCCTTTTCACTCTGAATGATAAAATTTTTTTTATCGGCAGTGAAATAAACATAATCTCCTTCTCCTTCATGGATGTCAATAAAAGTTTCGTTGCTTTCCTTATAAACAGTCACCGAATTTCCTGTCCCGGCATTTGCCATCAGCAGATCAAGCTGATTCTGATGACGGTTCATTCTTACTATTGATAATGTGTTTGGATCCATGGTCCATTTGATTCTGGGAATATACTGATCCAGCTGACGACCGATGTCCATTTTCTTATCCGCTCCGGAAGCGAGATCATAAACATGAATGCTCACTTTGGAATTTTCTTCTCCGGCTTTCGGATATTTAAAACGGTATTGAGTCGGGTAAAGCTTGGTATTGAACTCATCAAAAGAAAACTCCTTAACATTGCTTTCATCAAATTTATAATACGCTATTTTCTTACTTTCAGGACTCCAGAAATACGCCACAGAAAAAGCAAATTCTTCTTCGTGAACCCAATCCGTAGCGCCGTTGATGATGTGATTGAATTTTCCGTCTGTCGTAACCTGCGTTTCTTTTCCGGTAGCAAGATCCTTGATATAGATATTGTTTCCGCTTACGAATCCCACTTTAGTGCCGTCTGGAGAGAAGCTTGCATACATTTGTTTTTCCCCTTTGCTAACAGGGCTGAGGGTTTTCAGTTTCAGGTCATATACATAATAATTCTCCCTTGTGGAATGACGGTAGATCTGCTCTGATTCGCTGGCGATGAGCACTTTGGATTCATCCGGACTAAACTGATAGCTTTCGATGCTGACTGATCCGTCCTTTGTAAGCTGGCTTTGTTTTAATACAGTATCCGGCTTGCTTGCTTTTGCATATTCATATTTAAGAATATAAGTATCTTTTTTATCACCCGAGATAGTAGAGTAGTGCAGGCCATCATTCATGGAGACCAGTCCGAAAACTCCATTGGCACGAAAGGTTCCGGTTGTCCAGATGTCTTCCAGGGTGATGTTTTTCTTTTGAGCGATACTGATTCCCGTAATAAGGAGAAGAGAAAAAAGGAGTATTCTTTTCATAAGTATAAATTGTTTTTGGATGACGGCGATCCGTTATTGTCTGATGGATACGAATTTAACAATTCCGTTTAAAGGTCCTGATAAAAAAGTGATGAGTGGTTACCCGTCAGTATGGCGCAAAGTTTGCTTTTTAAGCACCATGAAACTACGACTCCTCTTTTCACTCGTCCTGTATTTTATACTGTCCCTGCTCTTAAACTCTTGCAGCCCACCACGGTCTGTAATAAATTCCGGTAAGGTTTTACCCAAAAAGCAGGTCCGTTTTGGTAATAATTATTCCTTTAACGTTTCTTCTTCCCCCATTTCGCAAACCATCAAAGGTGTTTATTCCCTTGGTCAGGATATTTCCAATAAGGATACTGTTTATTTCAATGAACAGATCAACAGTCTCAATTCCGCTATTCTTGCTTATGCGCTTGATCCAATAGGTTATAACACCGATCTGTATCTGAGGGTAGGGCTGGGACACCGGATGGATATTGGATACCGGAATTCAGGAAGTGCGCATGCATTTGATATGATGTATCAGTTTCTAGGCTCCAATGAAACCTATAAAAATTCATCCATTGGTGGAATGTATGGAAGTGCAGGATTGCAATACAGCTACGAAAATTTTAAATTCCTGGATAGTAAATTTGATAAGCTTACCAAAGTCCTTGACATGAAAATGACGCGCAAGGATTTTTCTATCCCTGTTATTTTCAGCAAATCATTTGGCCCTGAAGAACGTTCCGGCTGTTTTGGTTTCGGCGTTGTTTACACACATAGCTTTATTAATTACCGCATTGCTCCTAAGAATATTTACCTGCAGAACAATGAAGGCGTGAAGGAATTGCTGGCGCCTGTGAATGGTAAAGCAAATTATGGGTCTTATGGAACATTTGTAAACATCAAGGTAGGAAGACGATTTATTTTCTTTAATGCCTCACTGGCGGCTTACTATCAAAATTATGGAACTTATGCTTTGTTGGGTGGAGGCATGGTCAAGCTAAAAGGAGTAACGATTGTTCCGGCATACGGACTTCAGTTCAACATTATTCCAAGGAAAAAGAAAGTACCGCCTGCTGAAGGCTCAGTCAATTAATTCAATAAAAAATCCCTTCTCCCGAATTCGGAAGAAGGGATTTTAATTTTAAAAAGATTTATTGTCTGATCATTTTCTTTGTTTCCATAATTTTTCCATCCACTACAAGCGTGTAGGTATAAATGCCTTTGCTAAGATCACTTGCAAATACATTTAATTGTCCTTTGCCTGTTCCTTGCAGATCTACGGATTGAATTAATTTTCCTTCAGCATTGTAAAAAAGCATTTGAGCTTTTACTACGTTGTCTGGTAGGAAATAATTGATTGTAGTTTGTTCTGCGAAAGGATTTGGAACGTTTTGTTCAAGAATGATGGATTGAGAATTTGTAAGCTCAACATCGGTACTGTTCATTTGCGGAGCATGATTGTTTCCTGAGTTTTGCGCCATAGCCGAAGAGCTGTTGCAGCAGGAATTGATCATAGCAGCAAGCTGGTCAAGTTGATTCTGAACCGAGGCATTGATTGAGTCCTGAACATCATTTGCGTTTTCCAGACTGTCAATTTTTGATTGTTGTTCTTTTATTCCCTTGATAAGGATGGGGATAAGTTGTTGATATTCTAAACCTTTAAAGTTTACAGCAGGAGTAATAACCGCGCCAGTTGAATCAAGTTGCTCTGGTTGAATATTGTTGCTTACTAATTCCGGGAGTATGGCTTCTACTTCTTGTGCAATCAAGCCATACTGCATTCCTTGAGGCAAGTGCATTGACGGATAGGAAGTATGTTTGTAATCAAAAGTTTTAGGATTAAGTTGAGCGATAATCCCTAGAGCATTTGTAATGCTATCAATGTTTTCTTTAAGATTGATATCAGAAGGTCCGTATGTTCCCGCTATATAAACATCTCCGTTAAAATATCCAGCATAATTTGGTCCTGTTGGAGTTCCAGCTCCTGGAGGGCCCGAAGTAAGAACTTGACCATAAATCGCATAATTAGCGATTGATGCTCCACCCGCCGTTCCCATCACACCAAATGTGTTTGTTCCGAATTGAGCGTTTGCATTTACTCCGTAATTTGTTGATAATGCGCCTGTACCAAGGGCTTGAACCCCCATGTTGGAAGAAGTTGCACTATTCGCTTCAAACTTTCCACCATAATTGGTCTGAATAGAATTTGCTGCAACGCCATAAACCCCTGTATTAAATACAGGCCCAGAAGTAATTGCTTGTCCATACACTCCATATGACTCAAAGCTTGCATTTAGGGCGGTTCCACGAATTCCAATGTTGTTTAGGTTAACCTTGCTAGTTGTTGCATCAATTCCGATATTCATAAAAGGATTAACAACAACTAATTTAGAATTCAGCGGACCACAATTTGTTCCAATACCTACATTGTTTGATCCAGCCGTTGCAGATCCATTGTCTGTAAAGTGATAATTATTATCGGCCATAGGAATTTCCCAATCTCCCGGAAGAGGATTAGTGATCGTCGCTCCACAAAGATTACCAAGACCATTTCCTCCACTAGGGACGTAAATTATATCCCCGTTCAAATCCACTGAAAGCACTCCATTACCGGGATTTGTAATCGTTGGAGTATTCACCGCCTGCACATGTGTAAAACGCAAACCACTGCTTCCTCCTGGGGTTGCAGTTGCTCCCCATGAGTTTACTTCCAGCGTGTTAGTTGGATTGTCACTGGTTGCAGTGGGACCATAGAGATTTACTATTGGGGCTCCACCAACACCTGTAAAAACTCCTGTTGTTAAGGTTGGTGTCAATCGCATCCCTTCAAGTCCATCCGGCCCATTTGCAGGAGAAGTTCCAGAAGTTGTGGTTGAAGTAAAAATGAACCTGAAATTGTCAGGTCCGTTTGTTGGAATAGTTGAAGACTGATTATCTCCCCAGTTTAAAACAGCATCATGCTTATCAAAGCCCGGTATTCCCAAAATCCCGCGCTCTTCCTTTAAACCAAGGAATACGTTGTCGCTTAACTTACTTGCGAACATACCAACATCCATCCATGGCCTCCAGCCATCATTTGTTGGTGTAACTGTATTATATCCGATGTGCAGTAAGCTTAACGGACGCGTCACAGGTTGGGTAGGGTCTTCACTGATCCCGATCCTTGTTTGATTGGCAGCTAAAGCTCCGGGATTAAAAGGAATTCCATTATTAAGGGCATTGAGATGTGTGATCCTGATTCGTTCTCCATTGTTGGAGTACAAAGACAGACGATCATTCTCCATTTGATTAACCAGTGCTTCTTTATTTATCGCGCTTGTTGCAGAATAACCAACATGCAAACCATCCGTCAAGGTCTGGCCGGTACCATTCTGATTAGTAATCTGCATAAACACAGGCTTGTTAAGATCCAGGCTCATGTGAAGTAAATTTTGGGGACGTACATACGGACCAGTTGGAGGTCCGAAGGTATTTCCAAGTCCCATTTCACCGGTAGCGGCAAACCTGGCAATATGTCTGCCATCTAAGTCATTTTCATCACTTAACACCGAACTTATGACATTACTTGCAGCACCTGCCGTAAAGCGAAAAGCAAAATCATCAGGACCGGCAACTCCGCCGGAATTATCACTCCAGGAAACAACCATTTCCGTTTGATCCTGACCGGGTGCCAAGGCTCTTACACCAAAATACATCAGGT
>JALYRR010000081.1 GCA_030855265.1 Bacteroidota bacterium
GTACTTAACCGTGTGCGGTCATGCTGAGCCTGTCGAAGTATTGTGAAGGATTAGAACCCTTCTTGTTTTGAAAAGCCCTTCGACAAGCTCAGGGTGACAAGAGATTTGACCTAAACAAAATTCATCAAAATGTATTTTAAGAGCCCTACTCCTCCTCTTTTGGCTCAATATCTATGATCGGTTTCTGTAACATTTCTTTCCTGCTCTTTCTTCTGTCGATCGATAAAAGAATCGCCGGAAGCATGATCAGGTTGGTGCACATGGCAACAAACAAGGTGAGCGAAACAAGAATTCCCATCGCTACTGTTCCTCCGAAGCTGGAGGCTGCGAAAATGATGAATCCACAAAACAAAATGATGTTTGTATAGATCATGCTCAATCCTGTTTCCCGGATTGTGACTGAGATCGCCTCTGCCACACTTCTTCCCGGGATCCGCAATTCCTGTCTGTAACGGGTGAGGAAGTAAATGGTTCCATCCGATGAAATTCCAAATGCGATGCTGAAGATCAAAATCGTGGATGGCTTAAAGTTTATGTGAAGGAATCCCATAATACCGGCAGTGATCACAAGAGGGATAAGAACAGGAAATTTTGAGAGAATAATGATCTGCAGGGAACGGAATAAAAGCAAAGCCACCAGCGTTTCAAGAATGATCTCGATGGCAAGACTCTCATATAAATTCTTCAATAAATAATCATTCGATTTCAGGAAAACCAAGCTGTGTCCGGTTAAAGAAACGTTGTAATCTAGGGGTGAAAAAATACTATCGATCCTTGGTTTGATCTCAGCCACTAACGCTTTGATCCGAACAGAACCAATATCTGCCATCTGCAGACTGATCCTCGCAACACGTTTGCTGCTGTCGATGAAGGATGATAATTTACTTCCCTGCTCTGAAAGTGTACCTGAATATTCCGACAATGCTTTGAGATCTTCCGCTCCGGGAACTTTGTAATATTTAGGATCACCTCCGCGATACGCCTGGTAAGAAAACTTCACACCTTCGGTTACGGAAAGAGGTTCGGAGAATTCCGGATATTGCGCAAATACTTTCTGCAGGCGATTAATTTTATACAGCGCGGCGCCATTATCTGCCAACACACCACCATCTTTCTTCGTATCGATCGCGACCTCAAAAGGAAGAACTCCTCTGAAATTCTTTTCAAAGAAATGCAGATCTTCGTAAACAGGATCTTTCTTTGGAAGATCGTCTACAACATAACCAAGTACATTCATTTTACTCATTCCCCAGAAACCGATAGCAGTAATAATGGCGATGGTGATATAAATAGCGGGACGTTTGTGCTGCACCCAGCCATCGATCTTAATCAATAGCTTGTTGATGTATTTTGCTTCCAGGTGTTTGGTATGCTTCAGCTTCGGAGGAGGCATATAACTCAGGATGATCGGCACAGCAACTAGGCTGGCGATGAACGTTAACATCACTCCGATAGCGGAAACAATTCCAAACTCAACCAACATCGGACTGTTCGTATAATACAAAACTCCGAAACCAATCGCTGTTGTTAAATTTGCAAGAAACAAGGTGACTCCCATGGTGGAGATCATCCTTGTGAGCCCTTTTGCCTTGTTATGATGCTTAACAAATTCAGCGTGGTATTTATTGAAGAAAAACACACAGTTCGGAATTCCGATTACGATAATCAGTGGCGGAATCAATCCGGAAAGAATCGTGATCTTATATCCAAACAATTGCATCACGCCAAGTGTCCACAATACACCGATGGCTGTTACGATCAGTGAAAAGAATACAGAAGAAAGAGAGCGGAAAAATAACCAGAGAATGATCGCGGTAACAAGAACGGCGAGCGCCATGAACAAGGTCATCTCACCGGAAACTTTCTGCATTACATGAGTACGGATAAAAGGCATTCCGGAATAATGGATCTTAATATCATTCTCCTTCGAAAATTCATTTGTCGCATCCACAATGTTTTTCACAATCTCCAGACGATGAACACTGTTCAGGTCTTTACTCTGAAAAGTAATGGCCATAACGGTAGCGCCGCTTTCCTTATTATAAACCAACCCTTCATAAAACGGCAGTGAATAGATCAATGTTTTCAAAGAATCCATCTCCGCCTGTGTGTAATCAGCTGCTGGTGTGATCGGACGAAAATCAAATTTCTGCAGGCTGTCGTTACGGTACACATTGAACAAACTCGTTACAGACAAAACCTCTTTGATCCCTTCAATCGATTTTACTTTTTTTGTAAGATCATTCCAGCTATTAAAAAGTTTGGGCTGGAAAAGTTTATCGCTAGCAAAACCGATCACCATCACACTTCCATCTTCACCGAACTTCTTTTTGAAATTCATGTATTCAACGTAGGTCGGATCATCATCGGGCAACACACGGGCAAAATCATACGACAAACGGATCAGGCTTGTCTGATAGGCCATAAAGGCAGTGATGATGGCTAATAAGATGATACAGGCAATTTTATTTCTGAGTATCAATCCGGCTAAATAATTCCACATAAGCTGATTTTTGTTTTGAATAAATTAATGGGCCAATGGTCTTTTCTTGATCATTCCGCCTCTTGTATCTTTCACGCTGTTCATGACAATAAATGCATTCCCATCGATCTTTTCTACTTCGATTTGTAATCGTGCGATCTCCAAACGGGTGATCACAGTATAAATAATATCGATTTCGGTGTTGTTATCGCCTCTTTTTCCGAATCCTCGCTTTCCATTGTAAATGGTAACTCCCCGACCCATGGTTTCGGTAAGCATAACTCTTACAGCTTCACTGTGTGCAGATATTATGGTAACGCCGATGTATTCCTCTACTCCTTCGATGATAAAATCAACTGTTTTTGCAGCGGCCATATAAGTAAGTATGGAATACAAGGCTGTTTCGATGCTGAGGAGATACGAGGCGACTGAAAAGATGAGGATGTTAAATATTAAAATAATATCCCCCATGGTTAGCCCGATCTTTTTTGTGAGAAATATGGCAAGGATCTCAGTACCATCGAGTACGGCGCCACCTCTCACTGCGAAGCCGATTCCTGCCCCGACAAAAAAACCTCCGAAAACGGATACAAGTAATTTATCGGCGGTGATAACCGGAAAATGAATGAAGCTGATCACGAGTGCCAATCCGCAAATGGCGAGAATGCTGTGGATGGCGAAGCTCTTCCCTATTTGTTTGTAGCCTAGAACAACAAAAGGAGCATTGATAAAAATAAGCAGTACCGGCAGCGGAATTCCAGTTACCTCGGATGTTAAAAGTGAGATCCCGGTTACACCTCCATCAATAAATGAGTTGGGCAAAAGAAAACTCTCGAGACCAAAGGCAGCAGAAAAAATACCTATGCTGATTAAGAGTACATTTTTTAAAAGATGAAGAATACTGATCCTTCTCTGGCGGAATTCTTTCGCAGCATTGTACTGAGTCATCGAGCGGCCGGATTTCACCTGTCGCTTTTTGAGATTACTCATGATCATTCGCTGAAGAACATTCATACGCACACCTATATTCCCGGGCTTTTTCCCTTAAATGCCCTGATATTGCCCAAAGATACATTTATCATTTTTAATATATTTGAATAAATTTGAGAAATATGTTCATCGAGGACCTTCAAAAGATCTGCTTAAAATTTCCATCCGTAACCGAAGATATAAAACGGGAAAACCACCTGTGTTTCAATATCGGCGGCAAAATGTTCCTCATCACCGGCCTTGATATGAGTCCAACCACAGCTTCTTTCAAAGTCACAGAGGAAGATTTCACACTTCTGTCGGTGAGAGAAGGTTTTAAACCGGCACCCTACCTCGCAAGATACAAATGGGTTCATGTGGATGACATAAACCGACTCAGCCACAAGGAATGGGAGAAGTATTTGAAAACCTCCTATCAACTAGTTAAATCCGGACTCCCAAAGAAAATTCAGAAAGAATTAGAGATTTAATTTTATGTTAAGATTTCATTTTATTTTGCCGGAAACTTTGTAATCATAAAATGTTTCCATAGTTTTGCGCCCGAAGTAAAACAATCCCTCTCCTGTTTGTCGTCGCTTCTATATATACAGTAATTTAGCATTTTTAAAATTATTTTATGCGCCGACAATCAGCCCTTCTCCTGTTTTTTTGCCTTCTCACATTTACATCCTTTGCTCAGGATAAACAAAAATTCACCATCAGCGGATACGTAAAAGATGCCTCCAATGGGGAATACAGTGTTGGTGCCAATGTGTATGTGAAAGAACTTCTGAAAGGTGGAAATACCAATCAGTATGGATTTTATTCCATCACAGTCGACAAAGGAACCTACACTCTTGTTGTTTCCTATATCGGATACGAAAATATTGTTCAGCAGGTGGTTCTGGATAAAGATCTTCGCATCAACCTGGAATTAAAGCCGACAGCCATCAATGCCCAGGAAATTGAAGTTACCTCGGAAAAGGTCGACAAAAATGTTTCCAGTACAACAATGGGTTCCGTGAAGCTGGAAATGGAAGAAATAAAAAAGCTTCCTGCCTTTTTAGGAGAAGTGGATGTAATGAAAACCATTCAATTATTACCCGGAGTTAAATCCAGTGGTGATGGGAATACCGGATTTTATGTGCGGGGCGGCGGGCCCGATCAGAACCTCATCCTCCTGGATGAAGCTGTAGTATACAATGCAGCTCACTTACTCGGATTCTTTTCTGTATTTAATGGAGATGCAGTTAAAAGCATTAACCTGATCAAAGGTGGAATGCCGGCACAATACGGAGGACGCCTTGCATCTGTTCTTGATATTTCCATGAAGGAAGGAAATAATAAAGAATACCATGCAGAAGGCGGGATCGGAATTATTTCTTCGCGATTAACTATCCAGGGACCGATCAAAAAAAATGTCAGCTCCTTTATTGTTTCCGGCAGAAGAACCTATTTGATGGAGCTTGCAAAGGCAGGGCTGAACCTCAGCAATTCCAAAGGCGACCAGGCAGAAGGTTTCAAAAAATCAGGATTGTATTTCTATGACCTGAATGCAAAAGTAAATTACCGTCTTTCTGATAAAGACCGTTTGTTTGTCAGCGGATATTTCGGCCGTGATGTGATGCAGTTTGGCGATCCTGAAGCCGATTTTAAGCTTGGTGTTTCATGGGGGAATTCAACGGGTGTTGTTCGTTGGAATCACCTTTTCAGTAACAAACTCTTTATGAATGTTTCAGGGATTTTCAGTGATTACAATTTCTTATTCGGAGTGGAGCAAAGTGGTTTTGAATTGAAATTATTCTCCGGTATCCGCGACTGGAATGCGAAAGTGGATTTCGGATATTTTCCAACCATTCGCCATGAAGTAAAATTCGGTGCCAATTATATCTTTCACACCTTCACTCCTACCAGCGCTTCCGCGAAACAAGGAGAGACCGTGTTTGATTTAGGAGGTGTAAAGAAATTACGTGCTCATGATATGGCCGTTTATCTTTCTGATGATTTTGATGTTACGGATAAAATCAAGATCCATGCAGGATTAAGGTATTCTTATTTTATGCAGGTGGGGCCTTTCGACAGATATGTGAAGGATCCGGTAACCGGACAAAATTCCGACACCATTCATACCGCTTCGAATAAAAAAGTAGCAGACTATGGCGGACTGGAACCACGTTTTAATATCCGGTACAGCATCAACAATAAATCATCCATCAAAGCTTCTTATACCTACAATTTACAATACATTCACCTTGCATCCCTTTCCGCCGTTACCTTACCAATTGATACCTGGGTGCCTTCCTCCGAATTAGTGAAGCCGCAAAAAGGTTCACAATATGCCATTGGTTACTTCCGTAATTTCAAAGACAATATGTTTGAAACATCCGTGGAACTCTATTACAAAGATTTTAAAAATCAGATCGAATACAGGGACGGATCTATTCCCGGTGCTTCTGTGAATGACAATGCAGACAATCAGTTTGTATTCGGGACAGGGCAAGCGTATGGTGTTGAACTCTTCATAAAAAAACGTGTTGGTAAATTCAATGGATGGATTGGTTATACTCTTTCCTACACGAACAGGAAATTTCCTGACCTGAATCGTGGAAAACAATTTTATGCGAAGTACGACAGAAGACATGATGCATCAGTTGTGCTTAGCTACGACCTGAGTAAAAAATGGACATTCGCTGCCATCTTCGTTTATGGAACCGGTAATGCGATCACCATTCCTACTTCCTATTATGTGATCGATGGAAATATCACTTACGACTACAGCGAACGGAATGCTTACAGAATGCCGGCATATCATCGTTTGGATCTTTCAGCAACTTACACACCGGATCGCACTAAAAAAATTGAGCGCAGAAAAGATAAGATGATTCGAAAATACCAGGCAGCAGGAAAGGATACGGCACTTGTTCAGGTTCCGAAACGTTGGGCGAAGAATTACGCGTCGAGCTGGAACTTCAGTATTTTCAATGTATACAACCGTCATAATCCCTACATTATTTATTTCGCAAACGAAGGAAGTGTAACCGGAGGAAACCTCAGCATCAGCGCCAAGCAGGTTTACTTATTCCCTTTCCTTCCTTCAGTGACCTGGAACTTTAAATTTTAACATGACCATGAAAAATTATTTATTTATTGCATCATTTATCCTTCTCATCCTTACTGCATGTACAGAGAAGATCGATGTGAAGCTTCCGAACTCTGATAAAAAAGTAGTGATCGAAGGCACCATTGAGAATGGAAAATTCGCACAGGTAATCATCACACGCAGCATCGGATTGTTTTCAAATGTAGAAGGAACAACATTCAACGACTTTTACATATTTGATGCTGAAGTCTATGTGAGTGATGGAGTACAAACTGATACGTTAACCCTGACAATCGACAGTTCCTCTTCCCTCGGAGTTGTTTACCAGGGGAACACCATTGTAGGGACTTCCAACCAGCAATACTCTTTAATTGTGAAAGTAGAAGGAGTAACTTACACTGCAACCACATTTATTCCAACACCGGTCGCTTTGGATTCTGTATGGTGGAAAGCACAACCACCGGAAGATACTTTGGGATATGCGAATGCACATTTATCAGAGCCTTCCGGAACAGGAAATAATTATCGCTGGTATGCAAAACGTCCGATGGACCGACGATTCATTGCACCATTCGGAGCTACTTTCGATGATAAATATGTTGACGGAGTGAGCTTTGATTTCGCTTATACAAAAGGATATGATCCAACAGATACGGAGAACACATTCGAAAATGATTCAGCAAGAGGTTTTTATCTGAATACGGATACCATTTATATAAAGTTCTGTTCGATCAATAAGGAAACGCGGGAGTTTTATTCCACGCTGGAAAATGCCTTATCGAACAACGGAAATCCATTTGCTTCGCCGGTAACGATCTTAGGAAATATCAGTGGAGGAGCACTCGGAGTATGGGGCGGGTTTGGCGCCAGCTACGATACGATCCTTCCAACTCCATAATCTTCGCGGAGCTAAACTTTTTTTATCCACACGTGTTTATAAAATGTAAAATACGGTTAGGAAACTAATCGTATTTTCACCATTCTAATTTCAGAAAATACTATGAGCGAACAAACAGAACACGTTAAATGCCTGATCATCGGCAGCGGGCCGGCAGGTTACACTGCAGCCATATATGCCGCAAGAGCGGATATGAAACCGGTTATGTACCAGGGATTACAACCGGGCGGACAATTAACCATCACCACTGAAGTAGAAAATTATCCGGGTTATCCGAAAGGAACTCAGGGACCGGAAATGATGGAAGATTTCAAAGCACAGGCTGAACGTTTCGGAACGGATATCCGCTGGGGATATGCTACTTCCGTTGACTTCACCGGACCGGTTCACAAAGTGATCATTGATGAAAAAACAACCATCACTGCCGACAGTGTGATCATTGCTACAGGAGCATCCGCAAAATGGCTTGGACTTGAATCGGAGCAGCGGCTGAATGGATTCGGTGTTTCTGCATGTGCAGTATGCGACGGTTTCTTTTTCAAAGGAATGGATGTTGCCATTGTGGGTGCTGGTGATACGGCTGCTGAAGAAGCAACCTATTTAGCGAAGCTCTGTAAGAAAGTATACATGATCGTTCGTAAAGGCGAAATGCGCGCTTCGAAAGCAATGCAGCATCGTGTTTTAAATACTGCGAATATTGAAGTGATCTTCAACTCATCTACCAAAGAGATCCTCGGAGCGAAAACCGTTGACGGAGCCATCCTTGTAAATGATAAAGGGGAAGAACGCAAAATTGATGTACAGGGATTTTTTGTTGCCATTGGCCATAACCCGAACACTGAGATCTTCAAAAAATTTCTTGACCTGGATGAAACCGGATATATCAAAACCATTCCGGGAACCAGCAAAACCAATATCCCGGGTGTATTTGCAACAGGTGATGCACAGGATAAGATCTACAGACAGGCAGTTACGGCAGCCGGAAGTGGCTGTATGGGAGCTCTTGACGCGGAACGCTACCTGGCCGATAAGGGCATTCACTAAACAAAAATAAATTCAATGAAAATACCGCTATGGACTGATCCGCAGCGGTATTTTCTGTTTTTTGCATTTGCTTTTTTTTTATATTCACAGAATATTAGCTGAACAAACTCCAACATCTCTGTGAAAAAAGTCCTCGTATTTTTGTCGATCATTTGCTGCACCGGTTCCGCCTATGCACAATTTTTCGGACAGATACCGGAGCCCACAAAGTACAAAGCGAGCAAAGTGCTGGATCCGGATTACGGGATCATGATGTACGAAAAGCTGAATTTCGGAATTGGTGGTGATTCGGTGCGCAACGATAAAAAAGGCTATGCCTGCCAGGGCTGGTATGAAGATATTTACGAAAGCGGCGCCTTGCTTCACAAAGGTTACTATGAAGACGGCCACCTGAAAAACTACAAGAATTTTTATGAGAACGGAAACCAGGAAAGAGTCTTTAAAATGGTGGATTTCAAGCGCAGCAATATGCAATTATTCTACCCTGACGGGAAGTTAAAATCTGATATCACCTATTATGAAGGCGGACCGCAAATGTGGACCGACTATTATGCGAACGGGCAAATTGAGTATTCAGAAGAAAGCACCAAAAGCCTGGAATACCTGGTTTTCCGGAGATCGTATACAGCAGATGGAAAGCCTCAGGAATTGTTTGAAATGGTAGATGCCAAGAAAAAGATCTATACCAAAAAAGAATACTACGAAAACGGAAAAATAAAAGCAGAAGGAATGATGATCTTCAGCAAAGCCATGCTGGATTACCAAAAAGACGGCACCTGGAAGATGTATGATGAAAGCGGAAAAGTGACCGAAGAGAAATGGGTAAAAGGCGAGCAGGTAGTAAATTAAAAAGCCCCACTCTTGCTGAGCAGGGCTTTTTGTAAAACGATTTTCTACAATTATGCTTTTCTAACATTCACTGCATTCAAACCTTTTTTACCGTCCTGTACTTCAAACGATACTTTGTCGCCATCACGAACCTGGTCAACCAGTCCTGTAACATGAACAAAAACTTCTTGTCCTGAACTATCAACAGTGATGAATCCAAAACCTTTTGTAACGTTGAAAAATTTTACTGTACCTGTTTCCATTAAAAATTAAAATTAGATTAATACTGGGGCAAATATACAAAGGATTTTTTAAAAGTACGATTCAGGGCAGAAATCGGGTTTTTTATGGGATTCATCCTGATACCAGTCCATATTGTTAATAGCTGAGAAACCTAGTCTTTCGCAAACTTCAGGACTTTCCTTCCGGTGCCTGAAGAAAAACTCAATATGTAAATGCCTGAATTCCAGAAAGAACAGTCAACAATAAACTGATCCGATACCTTCTCATAGTTGTAGATCTCCTCCCCCAGCAGGTTATAGATACGAAGTGTAATGTCTTCTTTCGTTTTTCCGGAATGCTCAATACTAAATTGTTCTGATCCGGGATTCGGGAAAATCTGTATGGAAAGCTCATTCAGCGTTGATTCATTGATTCCCGTAAATGTAATTGACCAGATGCTGTCAACCCACTCCGGATGATCGATGTAGGGATTACGATTATCCTGGATGCCGTATACTGCGTTGTTACGTGCTATCTCTTTTGCACTCACAGGATCCATCTGATTCCATGATAATAAAAGATCCACATACCAGGGAAGAATGTTCGACTTGTTGGTTCCTGCGGAAGTACTCCAGCCGGAATCTTCGCTTTCGTAGCGTGTGCTCATGTAGAAGTGACTTCTGGCCAGATCGCCTTTGTATTCATCGATAGGTTCAAAAACCAGGGAAGAATAGCCCGGGCCTGTATGATAGCCCAGTTTTCCGCCATTCAGGGATGTCCAGGTCGTTACGCCGACAGTTCCGTAAGGATAATTGCCTCTCTTATTGTTAACATACCCATCGGTTGGATAAATATGGAACAGATCGGAACCGGGGATACTCAAAGAGCTGAACCAGCTTTGCGGCCAGGAATGTTCCCTGTTAAAGCAATCGGCTTCTCCTCCATAGCTCCCACACTGATCAGAAACGAAATTGTATTCATAAGGAGGAGTTCCACCGGGATTATCGCTGTACATATCCCATACTTTTCCGGATGATTTTTTATCTGTGGAAGCGAAATGTCCCCACAAACTGCTATAGCTCACGACAGTATGGTTATCGATTATATTGTGAAGAGCGGTTTTCAAGGCGGGCCCTGTAAGTCCGGCTGCGGTATTGTAATATCCGGCAGGGATCTGGGAAAATACCAATGAGCCTGTTACAAAAAAAAGCGCACTGAGAAAGGTAGTTTTTAATTTCATCGGAGAAAAGTAGAACATAAAGTTACGAAAAAGAAAAGGTAGTTTAAAGTTGAATGAAAAAGAGTTTGAAAGTTTAAAATTAGTTCTAACGACTTCTCATTTGAGGGATGTTAAACATTACATTAAATCATAAAAGAATGTCAGTTATAACATTTCGTTTTATATGCAAGATGTGCATACTATACTTAACAAACAATTCGTAAAGTAACAGTCTCCAAATTTGAAAAATGCAGGCGGTTCAGTGCAACAAGATAGCATTTTGACCCTCGACCTTACATAATTTAATGAGATTTATTCACAAAAAAGCAGGTACAATTTTCATTGCACCTGCATTTCACACTCAAACACAAACAAATTATTTTTTGTCGTCTTTCACTTCTTCAAAATCCACATCGGTAACTTCACCGTCAGTAGAATTCGTATTGGAATTTGCATTGCCTTCCGGATTTGCATTTGCATCCGGGTTACCCTGTGTTGCATTGTACATATCCTGGGAAGCCGCCTGCCAACCGGCATTCAACTTTTCAAGTGAAGAATCGATCGCAGCAAGATCACGTGAAGCATGAGCAGCTTTTAATTCTGTCAACGCCGCTTCGATCACTCCTTTTTTCTCTGCAGGGATTTTTTCACCATACTCTTTCAATTGTTTTTCTGTTTGAAAGATCATGGAATCCGCAGCATTTACTTTTTCAGTTTCTTCTTTCGCTTTTTTATCTGTCTCCGCATTTGCTTCCGCATCAGCTTTCATCTTTTTGATCTCTTCGTCGCTTAGTCCTGATTTCGCTTCGATGCGGATGTTATGAGATTTTCCCGTTGCTTTATCTTTTGCAGAAACCTGAAGAATTCCGTTCGCATCAATATCAAAAGTTACCTCTACTTGTGGAACACCGCGTGGTGCAGGAGGAATCCCATCAAGATTGAATTCACCGAGCTTACGGTTGTCTTTTGCCATTGCACGTTCACCCTGGTAAACCACGATTTGAACAGATGGCTGATTATCGGCAGCTGTAGAGAAGGTCTCTGATTTTTTTGTCGGTATCGTTGTATTCGATTCAATCAGTTTAGTGAAAACACCACCCATCGTTTCGATCCCCAAAGAAAGAGGAGTTACATCAAGCAACAATACATCTTTCACTTCACCGGTTAAAACACCACCCTGAATTGCAGCACCAATGGCCACAACTTCATCAGGATTCACTCCTTTGGAAGGAGCTTTTCCGAAAAACTTCTGAACCGCTTCAACTACCGCAGGAATACGAGTGGAACCACCTACAAGAATAATTTCATCAATATCCGTAGTACTCAATCCTGCGTTTTTCAATGCTGATTTACACGGCTCGATCGTACGTTTGATCAGGTCATCCACCAATTGCTCGAATTTCGCTTTTGAAAGAGAACGAACAAGGTGCTTCGGAATTCCGTCAACAGGCATGATGTAGGGAAGATTGATTTCCGTAGATGCAGTGCTTGATAATTCGATCTTCGCTTTTTCAGCAGCTTCTTTCAAACGTTGCAAGGCCATCGGATCTTTTGAAAGATCGAGTCCGCCATTTTCACTTTTGAATTCTGAAACTAGCCAGTCAATAATTTTCTGGTCAAAATCATCTCCACCCAGGTGCGTATCACCATCGGTTGATTTCACTTCGAAAACACCATCTCCCAATTCAAGAACGGACACGTCATGAGTTCCACCTCCGCAATCGAAGACAACAATCTTCATTTCTTTTCCACGCTTATCAAGACCATAAGCCAAAGCTGCTGCTGTCGGCTCATTGATGATTCTTTTCACTTTTAATCCTGCAATCTCACCGGCTTCTTTTGTCGCCTGACGCTGCGCATCATTAAAATAAGCAGGTACGGTAATTACCGCTTCAGTAACCTCATGGCCCAGATAATCTTCCGCTGTTTTTTTCATTTTTTGCAAAATGATCGCAGAAATTTCCTGTGCAGTATATTTCCGATCGTCGATCAGAACACGTGGAGTATTATTATCCCCTTTTACCACTTTATATGGAACACGGCTAAGCTCTTTCGCCACTTCATCATAGGTATGGCCCATGAAACGCTTGATTGAATAAACTGTTTTTGTAGGGTTGGTGATCGCCTGACGTTTTGCAGGATCTCCCACTTTACGCTCTCCATTTTCTACAAACGCAACAATTGAAGGCGTTGTTCTTTTACCTTCACTGTTAGGGATTACAACAGGCTCATTTCCTTCCATTACTGAAACGCAGGAGTTTGTTGTCCCTAAGTCAATACCAATTATTTTACTCATTTTATTAAAATTTTAAGGTTTATTTTTTTTACACCCACCCTTTTTCAATCATTATGCCAGCGGGGTTTTGGAGAAATTCTGGCATAAAAAAAGCACCGTTTTGAAGAACGGTGCTTAAAATATGACAAAGCGACAGTTAAGGAGGACAGGCTCCTGCCACACCAAGTGTATTGGCAAAATTGAGTTGTTTCGTATATTGGCCACAGGCTAGTGAGTCAATTGTTGTTGTTGACATCGGACGGCTGAAAGGCGCTTTATTGTACCGAGCTGAAAAGATCCCTAAACCATTGTTGATGTTGGTATATTCGGGACGATCCTGGATGATACCTGTGGATGGTCTGTTTACATCTATAAAAGTGCTCAGATCTTCTCCTCCGGCAATCACACGCAATTCCACATTTCCTGCAACACGCTTATCAGAACCGCTTAAAGGGCTCAGACTATTTCCGATGTATTGCATGAATTCCTTTCCACGAAAATTATTCGCTATTAATTCTCCACCGGTAAGGTGCTGTGTCTTCTGAGGCGCGAATACCCAATCAAGATATTTTACTGTAGTGTCTGTTCCGATATACTCCGTATAGTTAAAGCGAACAACCAGTTGATATAATTTACCGTTTTTTGAAGAATTCCATTCCACACTGAATAAGGTATTCGGACTTACTGTGCTTACAAATCCAAAAGCACCGGTTGATGCGTTCGGCTTTGTAAAACTGAAGTCCTGGATGAGTTTTGTTTTTGCAGTCACTTCATTCCCGGTATCTCCATTGCGGATAATCAATTCATATTCGCTTCCGGCATTTAAAGCAGTAGGACCGGTAGAAGTATAGGAATAAATAGCATTTGCCTGATTAGCTGCGTAAAAAGTTCCGTCCTCTTTCGGAATGGTATTATCCGGAGATAAAACATATTCTGTTCCGTCAGAAAGTCGTTTCAATCTTACATTTAATGAATTCACGAACTGAACAGAATCCTGAACCTGTGCATAACCGAAGGCATTCCCTTCGCCCAGGAAAGCTTTATTGATCTTAATATACTGCTTTGACTGACTTTGATCCAGAAGACCATAAACAACCATCGTTTCTTCATAATCGCCTATCACATCCAGATCGGTGCTGCAGGCAGAAAACAGGGCGGTTGTAGCCAGAAATAAATAAATAAAGTTCTTTTTCACGGTATTGAATTCTTAATTGGGGGATGATGATACACAAATGTATAAATTAATTCGCTTTTTATTCCAAAATTCTGCGGGTGGCTGGTTTTATCGGATAAAAGGCAGATTTATAGGATAAAAGCATCGGAAAAGTATTTGTAGATTTGCAGTAGAAGGTGTAGTTTGAAGATCGCTGCACAATAGATTTTTTGAACTTTAAATAAATAAAATGTCGGTACACAAAGAAGTAAAAAAGGTAACCACAAATGTTCTGCAGGAGATGAAACGCAACAGCGAAAAGATCTCCATGCTTACTGCCTATGATTACACC
>JALYRR010000268.1 GCA_030855265.1 Bacteroidota bacterium
CTATTTGCTTGCCGAAGAAATTGCATTCAAATTAACCAAAGAAGGTTATGGTGTCATCAGTGGTGGTGGCCCGGGCATTATGGAAGCTGCAAACAAAGGGGCAAAAGCTGGTGGAGGGAAATCAGTAGGATTAAATATTGTTTTACCTTTTGAACAAAGCTCCAATGCTTTCGTGGATAATGATAAAAGCATCAACTTTGATTATTTCTTTGTTCGCAAGACTATCTTCCTGAAGTATTCCCAGGGATTCATAGCAATGCCAGGAGGATTTGGGACAATGGATGAACTCTTTGAAGCAATTACTCTTATTCAAACGAATAAAGTAGCTCACTTTCCTATCATCCTTGTAGGAAGAAAGTATTGGGAAGGCCTTATGAAATGGGTCACAGAAACAATGCTGCATGTGGAATACAACATCAATGAAAAAGATCTTGAGTTGTTTAATATTGTTGATACAGCCGATGAAGCAGTTGGTATCATTACCGAGTTTTATTCGAAGTATTTATTGAAACCCAATTTCTAATCTTTTTATATACCTCCGATTTAAAAATTATCAGGCCTGAACAAAATGTAAAATCCGATTTTGCATTTTGTTCAGGCCATTTTATTAAAGTCCGAATGTTGATAACCTCAATTTAACACGCAGGGACAAACAAAACACACCACTCCAAATTACCTGTATTATCAGGGATTACAGCAACCTTTCAAGTTGTAAAAATAACGACTGCGCTTCTATCGCCACGCGTCGTTATTAACAAATCCATGTTTACAAGTACATGCAATCGTACTGGATTACCAAACCAACTTATAATAGTTTTGTTCAACATCAGTAATAAAATTTCAAATCATGATGCGTTGGATGATTTGAAAATGAGAAGAAGGATATGTGCTGGTTGGATATTAAACACAACTAAACTAAACAAAATGGTAAAGAAAAGTTTACTCACCCTGCTCGCATTGTTTACATCAGTTGGATTCATCCACTCTCAGGCTACAAAACAAAAACAACTTCCCTCTCTCGCAATAGGTGCGGGCGTCCTTTCTTTTAACGGAGATATCGGAAACGGAGTCAACCTAAGTTCTTTCAGTCGGATAAGAGCTGGTTACCATGTAACTGTGGAACAACGCATCGGAAAATTCATCGGTGTATCATTGAACGGGATGTATGGAAAACTTTCTGACAGTGAGCGTACAAAGGACAGAAATCTTAATTTCATTTCAACTATCCTTCAGGGCGATCTTAACCTTGTATTGCATTTCGATAATGATTTGGTATTTAAAAGAAGCAGTAATTTTGCTCCTTATCTGGCTGTAGGTTTCGGTTATCTGAAATTTGATCCTTATGGAGATCTTAAAGATAAGAACGGTAAGACCTATAATTACTGGACAGATGGGACGATCAGGGATATTGCTCAAACTGATACCAATGCAAGCTCTTCTGTTCTGTTACAAAGAGATTACACGTATGAATCTCAGTTAAAGGACAGTACTACCAATTATCCACGAAGCACATTTGCACTTCCTCTTACACTTGGTTTTAAACTGAAGGTTACTGACAATTTTGATGTAAACCTTGCAGGTACATACTACATGGCTTTTTCGGACTACATTGATAATTTCAAGGATGGCAGCAATGATAATTACATCTATGCAAATATTTCCTTTCAGTACAATTTTGGAAAACCTTATGATGACAGCGATCCTGTTTACCGTACAGTAGATTTCTCATCACTTGATAAGTTAGACAACGATGAAGACGGAGTGAATGATGGTGACGACCGTTGCCCAGCTACCCCGAAAGGAGTAAAAGTGAATGGACGCGGATGTCCTGAGGATAATGATGAAGACGGTGTACCTGATTACAAGGATAAAGAATTGATGACAAAAGAGGGTGCACCTGTAGATGAGAGTGGAGTAACTCAAACAGATAAGATGATCGCGGATCGCCAGGCGGCATTTGATTCACTTGCTACAGAAAGAAGTCAGCTCTTCAACGAAAATCCAAGTCTTGCTTACCTGAAAGATCTTGAGGCCAAAACAACAGAAGCAAGAAAGAACAATCCGAACGCGGCAAACAGCATCCCTTACAATTTAAGACCGGCAGATAAAAACAATGACGGATACATTACAACAGATGAGATCACAGCTGCCATCGACTCCTTCTTTGAAGGCGATTCAGATTTCACTGTAGAGAAACTTAATGACCTCATCGATTTTTTCTTTGAACAATAATAAAACAACCATTACGAACTTAACTACTTACCTATGCTAAAATACGCAGCCTTGCTTTTCAACACTGTAGCACTGTTGATCTACCAGTTTTTCTTTGCAGATGGTATCACTGTAACTCAGAAGGTTCCTTCTAAAGTGAAAGCGGATTCTGAATTTACTGTGGAACTAACCATCAATAAAGGAACCATCGGTGGTTTTGCAAAACTTCAGCAGGATCTTCCGGAAGGATTCACTGCAGTGCAGGAAGATAATAACGGAGCGTCCTTTACTTTTAGCAATCAGTCTGTAAAATTTATCTGGATGTCACTTCCTTCCGATAAAGAATTTAAAATTAAATACAAAGTGAAAGTCGCTGCGGGAATCAACGGTGATAAAACAATTGGCGGAAAATTCTCATATGTATCCGACAATGTTAAACAAGCTGTTGAGATCACTCCTGCCACAATTACAGTTGGTGATGGATCTCAGCCAGTGGCAACCACTACACCGGAAACTACTACCACAACAACAGATAATACAAATACAACCACTCCAACAAATACGGATAAAACTCCTGACCCGGTTGTTACCACAGAACCAACCACAACAACAACACCTGTAACAGCAGGGACAACAGAACCTTCTTCTGTTACTTGTAAGCGTAATGTTCCTGCATCCCCGGGGTCAGAATTTATTGTTGAGATCCTGATTAACAAAGGAACGACAACAGGATTTGCAAAGTTATTGGAAACTCTTCCTGCTGGATTCACTGCAACAGCAATGGAATCACAAGGAGGTTCTTTCAGCTTCTCAGAACAGAAAGTGAAATTTGTTTGGGTTTCAATGCCTTCTCAACCCGAATTTAAAATCAGTTATAAAGTAAGTGTTGTCGGTTCTGTTATCGGGAATATTGACGGCGTATTTTCTTACATTGAAAACGATGAAACGAAAAAATTCATCCTGCCTACTTCTGTAATAAGTACAGGGACTTCAACAATGGCAAACAATACCACTACCAACACGACAACATCAGATAACACTTCCGGCACAAACAATAATTCAACAAATAATTCTACAACCAATACAAACACGAATAACACCACTGCGAATAACACAACAACCGATAACAGCACTCAATTGGCTGCCAATAACATTCCTGCTCCGCAAGGAAAAGTGAATTATAAGGTGCAGATCATGGCATTGCGTAATTCTGTTGATGCAAATGTTCTGGCAACCCGCTACGGATTCAATGAACGAATTAATACGGAAATGGCAGAAGGTCTGACTAAATATACCGTGGGCTCACACAATGAATACAAGTCAGCGAGAGATTCCAGGGAGACCATCAAAAACAAAGGAGTTGTTGCTCCGTTTGTAACAGCCTACAATAGCGGAAAACGGATCACTGTGCAGGAAGCACTTATGATCACCAGCCAGAAGTGGTTCCGATAGTAAAACTTTAGTAAAATACTCTACTCAATTTAGCACCAAACTCTGGGTTAAATTGAGTTTTTTATTATATTTGTATATATGAAGAAAAGAATACTTACTCCTCTGTTTCTTTTGTTTTCAGTTGCTTTGGCTTTCTCACAATCTGATTCAACAAATTCAGAGACCTCTTCTATTGAAAACAAATCTACTCCGGCAAAAGAAACTGCACCTGAAACAGGGTTTGTATTCAAGCCAACCATCGGACTGGGTACCGGTATGTTTTCCTTTTACGGCGATCTTTACACGAAAAACTTTCAAGCCCCGATGGTCAGCAGGATCGGGTATGATCTTTCCGTTTCCCAACGCTTTACTGACTACCTTCAATTAAATTTCTATGTCCTTTACGGAAAACTTGGCGCCAATGAACGAATCATTTCCTCCGGCAGGTATCTGAATTTTGAATCCCAGATAAGAGTCGGTGGTCTTTCATTTCTTTACAATTTCGGAAATTTTCTTCCTTCAGACCGACAGATCAGTCCGTATGTTTCCCTTGGAATAGAATCATTTGAATTTCTCTCCAAAACCGACTTGCTTGATAAGTCAGGAAATACCTATAATTACTGGTCCGACGGAACTATCCGCAATATGCCTGAAAATGATCCGATGGCAGCTAATGCAATTGAGATCACACGGGATTATACCTATGAATCAGATATCCGGGAAT
>JALYRR010000082.1 GCA_030855265.1 Bacteroidota bacterium
CCATATCCGCATCCTGCTCAATAGCACCTGATTCACGAAGATCGGAGAGTTGAGGACGTTTGTCACCCCCGCGTGTTTCGACAGCACGGCTAAGCTGCGACAATGCGATCACAGGGATTTCCAGTTCTTTTGCAAGTCCTTTCAATGATCGTGAAATTGTCGCGATTTCCTGCTCACGATTTCCTTTTCCTTCTCCACCTGCTGTCATCAACTGAAGGTAATCCACGATCAGTAATTCAATATTGTGTTGTTCCTTTAACCTTCTTGCTTTTGCACGAAGCTCGAATACGGAAAGTCCCGGTGTATCATCGATAAACAAAGGAGCTTCTGCTAATTTTTTGATCTTATCATTGAGTTGTTGAAACTCATAATCCTCAAGAGTTCCCTTTTTTAATTTTTCACCCGGTAATTCCGATTCGCTTGCAATAAGTCTGGTTACGAGCTGTAAGGACGACATCTCCAAAGAAAACACTGCTACCGGCTTGTTGAAATCCACTGCTGCGTTTCTTGCAACACTTAATACAAGTGCGGTTTTACCCATCGCAGGACGAGCAGCAATGATCACAAGATCTGATTTTTGCCAGCCTGAAGTCAACCTGTCAAGCGCCGTTAACCCGGAAGGAACCCCGGAAAAATTTCCTTTATTATTTCGTGTTGTTTCAATCTGATCGATGGCTTTGCGGATCAGCGTGCTCATCTTATCATAATTCTTTTTTATATTTCCTTCAACAATGGAAAATAGATTTTTTTCGGCATTGTCCAGAAGGTCGAATACATCAGATCCCTCTTCGTAAGCGTCATTGATCGTTTTTGTAGAGATCCGGATCAATTCACGCTGAATGTATTTTTGGGCGACGATTCTCGCATGAAATTCTGCATTTGCTGCGGAAGCTACGCGGTTGGTTAGTTGAGTGATGTAATAAGCTCCACCTACAATATCCAACTCCCCGGTTTTCTTTAATTCCTGAGTAACGGTTAATATATCAACAGGTTCTGAGCGGGTAAATAAACGCTCAATGGCTCCGAATATACGTGCATGTGAATCTTTGTAAAAACTATCGGATTTAAGAATGTCGATCACATTGGTTAATGCGTCTTTTTCAAGCATAAGTGCACCAAGCACTGCTTCTTCCAGTTCAACGGCTTGAGGTTGTATCTTACCATTGTCAAGATGTGGGGTAGGGCTTGTTTTTGCTACTCTTCTGCGGGAGTTTGTATCGTTTTTTGTAGTGAAATCAGTCATAGAACAAATTTACCAAAATTTGAAGGAGTTGTTTTGAAAATATCTTTTTAAAAAGTCATGCACATCTTATTAACATTAAGAATCCGCCCGTTTAGCTAATATAACTGTAATTGCTTAACTTTATGATATGTTATTTGTTAAAAAATTACATTTCAGCTTTTTGCTTTTACTTCCTTTCTTTTTTTCCTGTAAAAAGGATAAAGACACGGAAGCGCCTGACATTACAATCAATACGCCTTACGAAAATCAATTCTATTCTGTTTTTGATGTGATCAATGTAACCGCGTCGGTTTCGGATAACAAGCAGTTAACTGAGGTTAGCGTCAATCTTTTAAATGCAGATCAGGTACCTGCCTACCTTACTTTTCCGATAAATGTTTCCTCACCTTCTGCTTCCGTTAATTTTGCTTACGCTCTTGATGATATTCATCTTGAAGGTGGGATGTATTATCTTCATATTTTCGCTACCGATGGTGAAAATGATGCACATGCTTATCAAAAGATCTATATCGCGGCAGTTCCAAAAGTGTTAAAAAAACTCGTGGTCACAACTGCCAGTTCATCCTCTCAAACGAATGTTTCATTGGTTGACAGTACTTTCAGTGCGCTTTCATTCTATCATACATTTTCTGGCGATTACATCGGATCCTATGCCAGCAGCTATTATCAAAAGATTTATAATTGCGGAGAATATACAGGTCATTTTTCCGGTATTAAGCTGGAAGATCACAGTGTGTCTTTTGATATTTCACCCTTCATCTCGGCAGTTCCATATTTCACAGGAATGTATTCTTCCGAAAAGGTCAATTATATTTCCCGCTACGATGAAGTCTTAAAAGGATACGACCATACAGGTGCTGTTGTTTATAATGCGCAGTCCATGCCCGGATATTTTATTAAGAAATGTATTTTAAATGACAACAATATTATTGCAGAGGAGCAGGAAAAGGTATCGGGTGTCAAAAAGCTGGTTGCCTTTTATCCATCAGGTGTTGCGATGCAGAATAGCAGTTTGAATCAGGATGTTGTTGCTTTTTGCGAGAAGAATAGCTCTTCTGTTTTTGTTTTTGGAAACTCGGCCGGACAAGGGAAGATTCAATTGTATGACCGGATAAATAATAATTTATGGGATCCTTATCCATTTTCCCTGGATCCGGGAATGATAACTTCTGCCGTGAAAATTGATGAAGACACTTATCTGATTGGTCACTCCAATGGAACGATATACAAATACAAGTATACTTCTTCCAGTTTGACTCCCTATCTTACAGGGTACAATGCGATTCAATTGTTATATGAGGAATTATCAAATCAGGTATATGTTGTACAGACAGGAAGTATCACATCTTTCTACTACCCTTCAGCCACATTGGTAAATACCGTTTCATCTGCAGAAACGATTCTTAAAATGAATTTTCTGTATAACAGATAGGAAAATTTTCAGGATATTTTTTCGATTGCTTCTTTATAATCGTATTGCAAATCTTCATGCAGTTTCTCATACATTTTTTTGATTTTCCCTACCTCCCGGTAATAAATATTACTGATCACAGAGCTGGAATCAAGTGAGATTCGGGCTGCCCTCATTTTAGTACAGAAATAAATCCGCACTTCCATTTCAGTGGAAGGGACATCTGAAAATTTGATGAATTTATTGATTACCCTCATCGTCTTTTGCAATCCCTTCTTAGTTGTATAGGCACTTTGTCGATTAATGTCATAAAACAATTGATCTATTTCACTTTTCAGAGAAGCCACATAGGATTTTTCTTCCTGCGCTTCAAATAATAAATAATGAAGAAGTTCCTTGTTTTCTTTTTTATGTTTTGCGAGACGGATGCAGATCTCCAGCACATCCTTAGGATCCGCGTTTTTTAATTCTTTTTGCAGAACAGAGATTGAACTCGTTTGAATCATATTACCGGTTTCCTTCTTTACAATATTTCTGAATCAGCTCATAGGCCTTTTCATTGTTGAGCCCGTCAGCTTTTTCAAGATCTTTGCACGCGCCTTTTTTATCGCCGGTTACATATTTAACAAGCGCTCTGTTTGTATAGGCAGACGAATAATCGAATTTAAGTTTTATAGCCATGTCCAGATCTTCAAGCGCACCGGTATAATTCTTCATCGCACCCTTTGCTGTGCCTCTGTTCATAAATGCAATGAAATTTTTGGGCTCTAATTTTATCACGTCATCGAAATCACGTACGGCACCTGAATAGTTGTTGATATTGATGCGACTGGCTCCTCTGGTCATTAATGCGTCGGTGTTCTCCGGCTCCATATCAATATAACGGCTCAGATCTGTATCTGCAGCTTTGTAGGCTCCGCCGTTGTATTGAGTTTTCCCTCTCCATAAGTAAGCTTCTGTTTCTTCGGGATTGATTTCGATTACACGATTAAAATCTGAGAGCGCTAAAATAAAATCTTTTCTTTTTTCATAATAAATGATACCCCTTTTCATATACGCATCTTTCATGTTGGGGTTGATTTCAATGGCCCTTGAGTAGTCTTCGATGGCAGGATTAGAATCTTTCCCCGTCTGTTTAATGAGGCCTCGCTGATAGAACGCCTGAACATCTTCATAATTTTTATCAATTGCTTTGTCAAGATCCATCATCGCCTCATTCATTTTGCCTTGCGCAGCCTGACAAATTCCTCGCTCACGAAAAGCCTCTCCCCGGGTCGGATCAATTGTTAGTGCTTTGTCAAAATTGCTGACAGCGTTTTTATAGTCTTTTGTTTTTGTCTGTGCGATTGCCAGCCTGTAGTGGGCTTCAAAGGATGTAGCGTTTAATTTAACCGCCTTTTTGTAATCCTTTATCGCTTCCTGATAATATTTATTGGCCGCTTTTTCATCCTTGTTCTTTATCCGGATCACAGCTGAATCACATTTAATATTCCCGGCTTTTACAATGCTGAGCGATGCATCTGAAGTATCCGTTTTAGTTAAAGGTTCTTCCTGAGAATAACCGGTTAAGGCACTTAATAAAATTGCGAGTAGAAAAAAGGACCGGGAAAATGCATTCATGGAGATTATTCTTTTAAAAGATCCTGTGAAAAAATCTGAATTGTGAATCTAAAAGTAGGAAATATTTTCTACATTAACCATTCATATTATTGTAGCTGTATGGTTTGTCAAATTTTGGAATTGAATGAAATCAGGGTTTGTAGAGGTTTTTTTGATAGCTCTAGTTCAATAGCTTTATCGGATAGGATTTTGCACCAGTGGTATTCTAAAATTTATTTATTATGAGAAAAACGATTTTGTTAGGAGTTATGCTGGTGCTTACCGCAACTTCATTTGTTTCCTGTAAAAAAGAATACAGTTGTGAATGTGAAAAGATCTATACCGGAAGTTCGGGCTCGTATACGTACGATGATGGGATTTATACCTACAAAGATACCCGCGCCCGTGCTGAGGACAGATGTGCAAAAAATGAAGAGACAGGAACTGACCTTGCTGGAAATTACTCAAGGGAATGTGAGATAAAGTAGTAAATTTGCACAGTTCAAATCTGTTACTTCTTTTCTTTTTTATGAGCCTGCTATTGAAATTATTTTTATCGGCTTTAATTCTCATTCTGGCGGTAGCGTCTTCTTTTTCTCAGGAGATGATACCGCCTGATCCATATGTGAAATTCAAAGCAGACTCTTTGAAATTGACCGTCCCAAAACCCATCAGGCCGCAAATACGTTTTGATACACGGACAACCGTTTATGAAGGACAGAAAATCAATATGTACGGATATGATGCCGGGGTATTGGTGAGTAGCAAACTTCGTCTGACGCTTGGCTATTATCGTATCAATGATGAATTACCCAATACCCGAAAAATTGAAGGGGTGGAGAATAAAACTCATTTTGACCTGCAATGCGGAACTATCAATACTGAACTTATTTATTTTCACCGTCGTTTTGTTACAATAGGTTTTCCTCTCGAGTTTGGAGTAGGGGAATTCAAAGTCAGAAATACAACAGTTGATAGTTTACAGATTGAAAGCAACGTTAACGGGATTGTAGCGTTTACAAATTTTGGAATGGCATTAACCTATACACCCATTCGCTGGCTGGGTCTTAAAGGTATTCTCGGTTATCGCAAGCCTGTTTTTACTTCCAATAAAGATTTCGACTTTGGTGGAATTTTCACTTCAATTGGTCTGAACGTCGATATGCAGGAAATCATTAAGGATTTTAAAATGCAGAAACTCAAGAAAAGGTATTACGGCCGATCTTACAGAAGACTTCCTGGGTTCGTGGATATTATCACGGACTAATCTCCTCAAAAAACATTATTTAAAAACAAAGGATTCCTTAATTGGCTTCCAAAGTTTGGCTGTCCAGTTTATCGAAAAGAATCGCTGCGCCAACGTTTTCAGATCATTGAAGCTGTTAGGCTTAGTGATGTAGTAACTCGCTCCTCCCTGATAGGTTTTGTCAATATCACTTTTGCTGGAGGAAGTTGAATAGATTACTACAGGAATATCCTTCAGCGATTCATGATTTCTGATTTCCATCAAACATTCCTCCCCACTTTTACAAGGCATATTTAAATCAAGAAATATAATATCCGGCAAGACGGCATTATCCTGAGTAAGACGGTTCATTAATTCCACTCCGTTTTTAACAGCGGCTATTTTTACGTTTGGTGCAACTTCAGATATGGCCTCAATAAAAATTTCTCTGTCGTCTTCATCATCATCTGCCAAAAGAACATCCCAGAATTTATCAGGAACGATAAAGGAATCTTTCAAACTAAGATTAATGATGCCTTTATTTTTGATACTACCATAGACTTTTGAAAATGCATCTATAACAGGTTTTTTAATATAGTCGGATGATTTCATTTTTTAACTGTTTGGTGAATTTGGCGGATAGCAATTATTCCATCCTAATATACTCATACGTTAAAATTGCAGTTGAGATGCTATATTTCTTGAAAAGTTAATAAATCATTATTCTGAGGAAAACTCACCACAAACGGATAAAAAAGGAAAACCTCCATCTTGCGACGAGGTTTTCCTTTTTGATTTCAAAATTGATATTAATAGAAGTTAAATCTTAAACCGATGTAAGCGGCATATGTGTTTATATTTGTTTTATCAATCAGCAGATATTCTCCTGTAGATCTCGTTCTGCTTTTATCGCTAATGTCAACTAACCCGTATACCCCTCTGAAACCAATTCCAAGTTGTACCTGCTTCGCTAAGCGAAAATCAAATCCTGCTCCATAGGCAACTCCAAGGTCGCTCTGTTTAACCGCAACTTTCGCTTTGATTGAATCATTTCCTGCATTGTCGTAGTCTTCATATTTGGTTCCGACATTCAAACCTATCTGCGGACCAGCAGTCACATTAAAGTTTACCGGTTTTGTAATATCAGTATTCAATACTAACATTAAAGGAACGTGTAAATAGCTCAATCCTACTTTAGACACTTTTCCCTCATATTTGTATTTCTGAGAAAGTTCCGAATAAATTACCTCTACCTGCAACCCAACATGCTTGTTAAAATTGGTTCCCAGGAAACCACCCACACCATGTCCCATCGTAAAGGAAGTTTCTGCTGTTCCATTATCGTTGGTATTCACATCAAATGAAGTGAAAGTAGGCATGTACCTACCGCCGATATATGCTTTCGGAACAGGATTGGTTTCCTTTTCTGGTGCAGGAGCTTGCTCAGGGGCCGGGGCTGGTGCTGCAGGAGCAGGTGCCGTTTTAGGAGTTACTACCGTGTCCTGCGTGGTTGTTGTGGTTGTTGTGGTTGTTGTTGACTGTTTTGTTTTTGTTGTATCCTGGGCCAACAGATCCCCGGCCAATAATAACTGAGTTATTATTCCCGTAAAAAGTATATGACGTTTCATAATTTATATTTTTAATTTGTTACAGTATAGTATTCGAGAATTATACCGTTGCAGAAAAATATATTTATAAAACCTTTGCCAGCCCATTAGATTATGGGGTTATAAACAATATTATTAATTTGGTTTTTATTTTAAAAGATTAGATTTTAATTGAACATTTTCCCCATGCTGTGGTGAGATATTCTCGAAATCCTTTGTAGTAAGGCATTTCGGGAGAACACGCAGAATAGTTTGGTCGATTTATATCAGGGGTTCGGCGATTGAACAGATACGCCGGATGCCATTGACAAGATCATAACCCCTGAAGAGCTTAAAATATAGCTAGGTAAAACCTTATCTTTATACACCAAAGGAAGTTTTTTTTCCCATGATTATGAAAGAAGAAATAGATACCAGCAATGAGATTAATGCTCCGGAATCCACTTACCTCTATACCGGACCTTCAAAGTTGCCGCGTTCCGGAAATGGATTAATGACAGCCATCGACATTTACAAAGGTGAAATCATAGCCAGATACAAAGGAGAAATCCTTACAGATTCTGTTGCTAAAGTCCGCGCCTTAAAAGGTGAGGATCAATATTTTATTACTCTTCTCGATGGCCGGATCATGGATTCTAAGAAAGTAAAGTGTTTTGCCAAATACGCAAACGATGCTACCGGATATGAAAATTCAAAAGTTAAAAACAATGCTAGCATTTCTTTGGATGAAGAAGGAAATGTCTGTCTCATTGCAACCCGTAAAATAAAATCAGGAGAAGAAATTTTCTGCAGCTATGGAAAAAGTTACTGGAAAAAGCACGGGTAGTCGCATCTGCAAATTTTATAAAAATTAATTCATTTGTCAGTTCGAGCGGAGTCGAGAACCATGATGTGTATGGATTTATTTACGAGGACTGTTCTCGACTCCGCTCGAATAGACATTAAAATAATGATTACGCCCCAAACACTATTTCAACCCCATCCTTCATGTACTCCCGCTCAGAAACTGCCCAACTGAAACAAGAATTCTGGATCGCTTTCGGAAAATACCTGGCTCTTCATAATAACTGCGAAGGAAACCGGATCAACTGGGTGAATTATCATACTGGACACAAACACCTCTATTTTAGAATGGAGGCCACTCAGAGAAATGCTTCCATCTCCATTCAGCTATCGCACGAAGATTCTTTAATGAGGGAAATGTATTACGACAGGTTCCTTAGTTTTAGTAAAATTATTTCATCAGTACTTCAGGAAGAATGGAATTGGGAATTGAACAGACTGGATGCTTCAGGCAGGAATATCGCTTATATAGGTATCGAACTAAACGGTGTCAACGTACTTGATAAATCCACCTGGCCGGAAATTATTTCTTTTTTAAAACCAAGAATGATTTTATTGGATGAGGTATGGAATGATATTAAAGATGCATTTGAAGATCTGAGGTAACAACAATTAAGGAATCTTCACATTGTTGTCCCGAACATCTATTAACCCCGGCTCATTTGATATTACTTCATCTTCCTTCAGGATTTCTTCCGGCTTCTCTTTCTCGAGCATGCGGATTTCAATCACAAGTATAACAATGAATAAAATCAGTGTTAACAGATATTGCATGTATTCGGGAAGGAAATTTAATGAACGATCGCCTGTGCGAAAAACATATAACTCAAAATATTTGATAATGGTTGGCGCACAAACAAAAATTCCGACGGTTATAAAAATTATCCAGCCTTTCCTTTTTGCCTGATGACTAAAAGCCTGCAGTGAATTTTCAATCCAATGTGAGATCTGCATGGGCATCAATCCAATTACGATTGTTGATACCATAACTGGAAATAACATAACCAGGCTCCAGAATGCGCCTACCTCAAGATTGTAAAACTCACCCAGAATTTCCATCCCGCGTTTGTTAATGAAATGCCAGAAGGAGGTGAAAAGCATGCAAGAGAAAACCTGAAGAACGATAGTTGCTGCTAATTCCTTTTTGTATGAATACGCGGCAAGCTCTTTTTCTAAATTTACTGCATTCCATTCATCATCTTCTTTCAGCTCTTCACGCAATGCTTTTTTTGTTAAAGGTGGATCCGTGTATAAGTCAAAATTCATGTATAGATAAATTAGAGCGGCCATTTCAAGAATGAATCCTGTCATGATTGCAATCACACCCTCAGTGGACATTTTTCTTTCCGAGCATTCATAGCCAAGTGCGGTCATACAAATCATAATGATGCCGACATGAAAAACCAATCTCGCAAAAAATCCGAATAAAACTCCCGGGGTTATGCTCGGAATGATATCAATGCCTGTCTGTTTTTTATACTCAATTCTTTTTAGCTGTGTGCGGACACGAATGATGTTTAGTTTGAATTTTAATGCAAAGAATTCAGCGATGAGCATTCCAAAACCAAAGATGGCAAGAAAGGCATTTGGTTTTCCAAATTCAAAGAAATGATCGATGATGGGGGAGATGGTGAGCGCATACACACCAAAGAGGGCAAAGGAATATGCGCCTTGAAGGAGGTAGTTTTCTATAAAGGTACGGACGTCTTTCAATGTTGATGTTTATTACTGAGAACGGATCAAAAAAGGGTGAGATATTATCAGCTTTTAATAAGAAATTTTATTTTGGTTTATTTTATTTTCGAGGCAATGTCTCGGGCTTTTTCTCCAATTGAATGTTTTTCACGATCTCAAAAATAAAATTAGATTTATCGTAAACACTTATTTCCTGAGCAGTTTCCGGGTACCCGCTTGCATTCACCTTCAGGATATATTTTCCCGGTTCTACTGCAAAGATGTATTTCCCGGTCTGGGGATTAACTTCTTTTGAATCGATTTCTTCGTTTGACTTTTTATCAATAATGGTGATTGTTGCTTCGATGTCTTTTTTTGTGGTATCAGCAATTGAAACAACTCCTTTGATCACCGACAACATTTTGTCTACATCATTAAAGGTCACCTTGTAAATGTCAAGATCACCGAATCCTTCCTTCCGATAAGCGGAAACATAGGCGTCACGTTTGTTCTTCGCAAGGGAAATCTGCATATTATCTTCCGGAGTATTGATGGGATATCCAATATTGGTTGGCGGTCCGTACGTCCTCGTTTCAGGATTAAATTTGGATTTGAAAATATCGTATCCGCCCATTCCTGTATGACCGTGTGAGGAGAAATAAAGGACATTGTTTTTTTCATCCAGCATGGGGAAATTTTCATCCCATTTGGTGTTGATGGCAGGACCGAGATTTAAAGGCTCCCCCCATTTACCGTTGGGAAGTTTCTTTACTGTGTAGAGGTCGCTCCCACCTAATCCTCCCGGACGGTCGCTGGCAATGATCAGGGTGTTTCCGTCTTCGGTAATGCAGGCCTCAAGGTCAAAGGAGGATTTTTTATTTACGGGTCCGTCAAGAACTTCAGGCTGCGGCATGGTTTGTTTTTTACCTTCTATAAGTGTTGAAACGTACAATTCATCTTCATCCGCTTCGTGGTACATGTAGATTACGATCGTCTTACCGCTGGGTGTGAGGTAGACACATTCTTCATCCTCCTCTGTATTAATTACAGGACCAATGTTTTTTGCGTGGATCCATTGGCCTTTCTCCACTTTAGAAACAAAAATATCCGAAGTGAAATATCCATCTTCGGTTTCATTTTTTCCAAGGGTAGAGCTTCTTCTTGAAGTGAAATAAAGGCTGCCTTCATCGGCTGAAACAAAGGGGTAATAATCTGGAGCTTTTGAGTTTATATCTTTTCCAAGATTTTCAAAAGATACATTCACGGGTTTTTTGATCAGTACTTTTGCATTTTCACAATTCTCAATATAATGATCTACCAGCTCTATCTCCTCAGGAGTTGCCTGCAAGCGATATTTATTAAAATAGCTGATTGCTTTATCAAATTCATAGTGATAGGAGTACGCCAGTCCGGCATAAAGCAAAACCGAATATTTATAATCTGACTTAGATAATACATATTCGAGATAAGGAATGGCCTTTGAACGATCGTCATTAACATTTAGGTAACAGATCCCGATATTTTTATTCAGTTCAAGATCATAAGGAGTGTTGCGATGAAGTTTTAGAAGTTCCTTCAGGGCCCGGTTGTAATCCTCATAGCCCATAAAAGTTTTTGCCGCTTTCTTAATTTCTTTGCGGCTTTTTTTCTGCGCATTACTTTGTAAGGATACCAGCAGAAGTGTAATGAATAGGAGAGTTTTGAGTCTTAACATGGATGTAATTTATTTGCCAATAGCCCTTGTTTATGAAAGTTTTAATCATATAGCGCTTTTAATCGAATACAATTAAGGTATTAAGGTATATATGTTTATTTTTTTCAAAGATATGGTTTTGCCTATAAGAAAATTAACTCAACTTGTAAAAGAGATAATTTATCATTACTCTATATAGAATCTACTATTGACTTAATATAAAAAAAGGTTACAATTGTTAACCCAATCTTTCTGGGTGTTCGGTTTGTTAGACAGGGGGTATTCAATATGAAAAATTGCTCAATTCTATTTAGCTTGCACTCAGGTGCTTAGTATTTGAGAAGTATGCAGGAGTCATTTATGTGTATCTTCCGCCTCACAAAAATAATAATTTATGAAATCATTTTTAGTATTGTTAGCGGTTTTGTCAATTCAGACGGCTTTTTCACAGGATTATATTATAAAAAAGAATGGAGATGAAATCAAAGCAAAAGTAGTTGAGGTCGGTACGATAGAAATAAAGTATAAAAAATTTGAAAAACCTACCGGTCCCAATTATGTTGTAGAAAGAGCGGATGTTTTTATGATTAAGTACGAAGATGGAACCAAGGACGTTTTAAATCCTGTCATCGATAACAATAAAGCAGAGCCGGTAAAAGTAGAGTCTAAGAAGGATGAAAGTAAAAGAGCACCGGAGTCCGATATGAACAAGTCCGTTCCCCAAAAGGATCAATCAAAGAATAGTTATATTGATAAGGTAAGGGAAGTTCAGGCAAAGGATCCAACCGTGAGGGTTTATTTAGGAAATGGTTGGTTATTGGGACCAGGCATCACAAATCCAATGTTCGGGGTAGATGTTAGGTTTCCCAGGAAAAATGTTTTTTTAAGAGGAATAAGCGTTGGTCTCCGCGCTAACTTTAAAAATCTGGACGCAAAGGATGGTGATGATGATGAAAGAACCGATTATAGTACTGCCATATTTGGTGGAGGTGTAACTGTAAATTATTATGCCCCGCTTCCTATCAAAATGATTCAACCCTATGTTGTTGCAACGGTTGGCGTTGCTATGACCCAAACTTATGCAACGTATATGATACCATCTAGTTCTACTTCTCCGGGATATCTTAGTAACCCTTCTCCATCGGAAGTCATTGCGCCTTATGGTGGTTTCGGAGTAGGATGTAATTTTATGATCGCTAGGCGATTTGGATTTTTTGTTGAAGTGGGTTATTTCAGGACCGCAGCAATTAATACCGGTTTTGCCTTTAAACTTTTTTAGGATGTCGAGGTAAAGCACGTTTTTTTCTTCCCCCTGTAGCGCGTTGTCGTAATGTGATTTTCATTTGAAATAAGTTTATATGTGTGAGACAGTTTTCTGTCACAGAACTTTGAGTCTGTGACAAAACTGAGACAAATATTTACTTATTTTATGGAATCAGCACAAGTTACTTGCTAACATATCACCCTCTGAACCTGTTGATATTAGTGGGAGAACTCAAGATATGGTACGATGGAGTGTGCGGTATTTTGATCTGTTTTGAGGGTTCTATTTCCCGATACAAAATGTTGTTCGACCTGATTTTGTTAGTTTGTAATGGCTTGTGAGACAGTTTGGAGACACCGATCGTTTCAAAAAAATGAAAATGAAGTTTGCTGTATTTGGTTTTTGAAACCTTCTTCTTGGGTTGTTTATAACTTTTGGTCTGACTCTAATTTAATTCATCATAATCGTCTTCATTTTGATGCATATCTAAAAGGATTTCATCGAAGTGCTTTAAAACAGTCATACGTGCTACTTCTAATGCTTCAATATTTAAAAGGTTCTCTTCTTCTTTACTCAAATATACCGTCCCTGCGATTCCCGCATTCAAGAGCTCGTCTACTAATTCTGGTGAGAAGTCTTTCTCGGTTTTTACATTTTTAAGAAGAAGAATTAAGTCTTGAAATAAGCCTGATTTCATAAGCCTTGATTTTACAGTTTTACCAATTTAACTTTTGGAAATGTATTTGTTGTGAGTTCATGCCCATAACAGAAACACCAATTTTAGGGTTTTGCAATAGAAGTATTCAGCTTTTGTATATGCTTTTCCGTAATTTGAATGGAGCCTGATCCAGTCCTTGTGTTAAGACTAAAAATCAAATTGTTGCTTTCGGCATCATAGATATCCATTTCCGCGTCTGCGGCTAGAAAGCAATACTTATCTAGCTGAGAATTCAAAAGGCTTAGCATCTCCGAAGTTGTAACAATCTTATAGGAATATTTATATGCCTTCATAACATTTTCTTTTAGATGAATTTCTTTTGCTTTCGAGTCAATCAAAAGTGTTTTTTCTTTCAAGGGATTGGCACGTTTTGAAAATTCGGTTCGGATTGTTGGAATCCACTCCTTTGATGGACTATTAACCCCGGAAATTTTGTTTGAGCTTAGAAGTTCGATAATCAGTTCAACATTGTCATTTAGGTTTTTTACCACGTATCCGAGTCCAGCAGTATAATTATCCTTGCCGTAAAAGGGTAAGCGACAATAGAGAGCGTTTTGGTATTCAATGCTTTTAAATTTACTTTTTTTACTCCCGTGAAAAATATAGACAGATTTTGCATAGTCACTTATAGGAGCCTTCACGGTTGATTTCGTTCCAAAACCATCATTTCCTAATGCAGGTACAGCAGCCAGGAAATAATTCGATTCTTCCTTAAGCAGAAGGTCTGCTTCCTCCCTTGTAATAACTTTATACGGTGAGACTTTCCAACACTTTGCCACATAATAATTTAAACTGTCATCAAAATTCTTATCTCCGGTGGGAATGATATAAATGGTTGACTTCTTTATTTCCAGAATATGTTTTGAGTCATATTTGTAATCTACCCCTTGGGAGAAAAGGCTTAGTGAAAATTGTAAAATTAAAAGAAGTGTGAAAATCTTTTTCATGGCTTTAAAGTATTTAGTTTCAATTGAGCTGCAATATAATGCTTATTTGATCTGTGACAATAGAATAAAAATATCAGTTTCCACCTTGCAAGGATAAATTGTGGTCGTCTTATTGATAAAGGATATAATGATTACGCCAGTTATGACCGGTTCACCCAAAACGATATATTTTTTGTAACACGAATAAAATCAAACGCTTCTTATACTATAAAAGAAGAGTTGGATTTGCCCGATTATAT
>JALYRR010000269.1 GCA_030855265.1 Bacteroidota bacterium
GTTCTCCTTTTCAGCTCCTGGAATTTCCCTTCTGAGCTGCCGGTAAATTCAAAATTAAAATCCAAGGCAACAGAAGCCCTTCAATATTGTAAAAACAATTCTCTCAATGTGAATATTTGCATATTGATAGACATGAGTATTCATTCGGGTAAAAACAGAGCTTTTCTGTACGATCTTAAAAAAGACAGTATCCTCGCCTCCGCCTTGTGTGCGCATGGTTGCGGAAAACAACCCTGGGGAGAAACCAATACTAAAGAAAAGCCCGTTTTCAGTAATACAGCGGATAGTCATTGTAGTTCCCTGGGAAAGTTTAAAACAGGAAAAAGAGGATACAGCAGTTGGGGAATTAACGTCAACTACTTGTTACATGGGCTTGAATCCACAAATAGCAACGCGTTAAAAAGACAGATTGTTCTGCATTCCTGGGATGATGTTCCGGAAAAAGAAGTCTATCCAAATGGAACTCCGGAAGGATGGGGTTGCCCGGCCGTTGCAAATTCTTTTATGCGCAGCATCGACATAAAAATAAAGTCATCGGAAAAACCAGTATTGCTTTGGATGTACAATTGAGAAAATTCAGAGAATAGTGCTTAACCATTCATCTCTCTACCGATTAAGCATATCCCATTAACTTATATGTAACATAACCTACCAATTCATGAATCAGGTTATTCCAATCATTCATGATCGATAGATTCGGGATGAACATATGATCAATTTCATATTTCCTGGGTCCCGCGTAACGATCCGTGCTATAAGGTTCTGCAACAAGTCCCGCGGCTACGAAACAACCTAGACTTCTTCTCATATGAAAACCGGATGTTATAAGTAAAAAATCACCTTTTATCTTCTTTTCATCCATTAGAGACTTTGTAAACATTGCATTTTCATGGGTGTTCTGCGATTCCTTTTCTATAATAATATCTCCTTCAGGAATCCCCAGCGTTTGCAAAAACCGCTGCACATAAACTCCTTCCCTTAATTCAGGATGAAGTATGCTCCCAGAACCTCCTGTAAAAATGATTTTTTTGATCACACCCAATTTATAAAGCTCAACGGCCTGAAGAAGCCTGTCGGCTCCACGGTAAAATTGCAATCGTGCCAGGGAGGGGTCGTATACCATCATTCCACCCAGCACAATTCCCGCATCGTAAATTTTTAATTCTGAATAGGGAGTTGCGGGAACCTCCCAAGCCCGGCTAACTTCATCAAAGAGAAAAGCATTGGAAAACAAAAGTGTAATTCCTAAAGCCCAGCGAAAACAACTTTTACGACGCAGCTCATTTTTTGTCAGCAAACCAATTACCATCAAGGAAATAATCCATATCAATGGCGTGATGATAAAAGCAAGTATTTTAGAAAGTATGAAAAACATGTTTTCAAATGTACTAATTTTAGTAAGTATACCTACCTTTAGTCATGCTTAAACAGCGTCTTCAGATTCTCTTCAATGTCCTATTTCTAAGCATTGTGATTTCCTGCTATATCTGGCAGGACCTCATCATCTATGGGATTTCGCAGGGTAAAGGCCAACTCTCCATCGTATGGAATTCAGAACCAATTCCACTGGTTTTAAAAAATGATACACTCACACAAGCTTTTAAACAAAAACTTTTGTTGATCGGTGAGATCAGATCTTTCGCTTTCGACAGCATCGGAATAGATGAAAATCATAACTATACTGATTTTTACGATCAGCGGAATAAACCATCACTCTTAACAATTTCAGCCTGCGAGCCTTATTCATTAAAAGCAAAAGAGTGGACCTTCCCTTTCCTTGGCACAGTTTCCTATAAAGGTTATTTCGACAAGAGAAAAGCAGAAAAAGAAATCCTTGCACTCCGGATGAAAAGCTATGACATTGATGTATACACGCCTTCAGGTTGGTCAACCCTCGGCTGGTTCAAAGATCCTGTCCTTTCGAATATGCTGAAAAAAAGTGAAGGCAGTTTAGCTAATCTGATTATACATGAACTGACACACGGCACTCTCTACGTAAAGAACAATGTTACATTTAATGAGAACCTGGCTAATTTTATCGGCGACAAAGGAGCTGAACAATTCCTAACATATCGTTTCGGTAAAAACTCGAGGGAATTCATCCGGTATCAGCAAAACAAATCCGACGAAAAAATTTACAATGATTATATACTGGAATGCAGTACCAAACTGGAAAAACTCTATGCAACAAATGAGTTTAAATCTCTGGATGAGAACTCACGAAAAGAAAAGAAAACCGAATTCATCTCTTCGGTCGTGAAAGGAGTTTATAAAATCGGACTTCAGGATCCAAAGGGATATCTGAATTATACACTTCAGGCTTTTTTCGAGGGAAACGCATTTTTCATGGCATTTACCAGATATGATTCTCAATATGAACTGTTCGAAAAGGAGTATAAGGAAAAATACAAGTCCGATTTGCGAACTTACCTGAATGCGATGAAAGAATTATATCCATCCTTATGAGCAATTCACCGGAAATAGCTTTAAATAGTACGTTTAAGACCAAACCACGAAAGCAGTTTCCATTTGTTTAAATGCCTTCAAAAACCTAAATTTGTCTGCAACCAGATTGCCAGGGAAATGCAGGAAGCCTTTTCCAAGATCGATTATCTAAAATACAAAATTCAACAATGAATACCCACGTAACTGAACCCTATAAATCAAAAAACAAAATCCGTATTGTCACAGCTGCATCCTTATTTGACGGACATGATGCTGCTATCAACATTATGCGACGGATCATACAAAGCAGCGGAGTTGAAGTAATTCATCTCGGCCACGACAGAAGTGTTCAGGAAATTGTGGATTGTGCCATTCAAGAGGATGCCAATGCAATCGCTCTTACCTCCTATCAGGGCGGTCACAATGAATTTTTCAAATACATGTTTGATCTCTTAAAAGAAAGAGGTTGCGGACACATTAAAATATTCGGAGGAGGAGGCGGAACCATTCTTCCTTCTGAGATCGAAGAACTACAGAATTACGGAATCACGCGCATTTACGCACCTGATGACGGACGGGCAATGGGTTTGCAGGGAATGATTAATGATATGCTGGAGAAGTGTGATTTCCCTACCGGAGACAAACTGAACGGCGAAGTAAAACATCTGAAAGAAAAAGATGTTAATTCCATTGCCAGATTGATTTCTGCGGCAGAAAACTTTCCTGTAGAATTTTCAAAATTCAGCACTGAAATCGCAGGACTTGTGAAAACAAAAACAGTTCCTGTTCTTGGAATCACCGGGACTGGCGGAGCCGGAAAATCTTCTTTGGTGGATGAACTTGTCAGAAGATTCCTCATCGACTTTAAAGACAAAACAATTGCTATTATCTCTGTTGATCCATCCAAACGCAAGACAGGCGGAGCATTGCTTGGCGACAGAATTCGTATGAATGCAATCAGAAATGAGCGTGTTTATATGCGCTCACTTGCCACGCGCCAAAGCAATCTCGCATTATCCAAATATGTTAAGGAAGCTGTAGATATCGTAAAGGCGGCTAATTACGACCTGATAATTCTGGAAACTTCCGGGATTGGGCAGAGCGACACAGAGATCACAGAACACAGCGATATGAGTCTTTATGTTATGACCCCTGAATATGGCGCTGCCACTCAGTTGGAAAAGATTGACATGCTTGACTTTGCAGACATCATTGCATTGAACAAATTTGACAAGCGAGGAGCACTTGATGCCATCCGTGATGTAAAAAAACAATACAAGCGTAACCATCAGCTGTGGGATACAGATGACGAAGAGCTTCCGGTTTATGGTACCATCGCCTCTCAGTTCAACGATCCCGGGATGAACAAACTCTATAAAGCTGTAGTAAATAAACTTGCTGAAAAAACAGGTGCAGATCTGAAATCGGATTTTGCTGTTACGGATGAAATGAGCGAGAAGATCTATATCATTCCTCCTCACAGAACCCGTTACCTTGCTGAGATCGCGGAGAATAACCGCGGTTACGACAAATGGGTGAACGAACAAAAAGAAGTTGCACAAAAACTTTTTGGCTTAAAAAAATCCATTGAGGCCTTAAAAGAAACCAGCATTGACGACAAAGACAGACTTATCAAAGGTCTTGAAGAAACGTATGCGTTTATCGCCTTGAGTTTTGATGGCAGAAACAAAAAGATATTGGAAGGCTGGGCTGACAAAGTACAGCAATATAAAAATGAGTATTTCATATTTAAAGTACGTGACAAAGAGCTGAAGATTAAAACGCATTACGAATCATTGTCCCATTCCCAGATTCCTAAAATTTCAACACCACGCTACGAAGCATGGGGAGATATTCTGAAATGGAATCTTCAGGAAAATGTTCCGGGAGAGTTTCCT
>JALYRR010000083.1 GCA_030855265.1 Bacteroidota bacterium
ATTATCCCTGCTACGTTTCAGCGCCTTGGGATAAAGATGGAAAGAAGAGGCGATGATATTTATATTCCTTCACAGGATAAATATGAAATCGATACGTTTATTGATGGATCCATTTTAACCATTGCTGACGCGATTTGGCCCGGATTAACTCCGGATCTTTTAAGTATTATCCTTGTCGTGGCAACACAGGCAAAAGGAACTGTTCTGATCCATCAGAAAATGTTTGAAAGCCGCTTATTTTTCGTGGATAAATTGATAGATATGGGAGCTCAGATCATTTTATGTGATCCTCACCGTGCAACTGTAATCGGATTAAATCATGAGCATCGCCTTAAAGGAATTTCAATGACCTCACCCGATATCCGTGCGGGAGTTTCATTGTTAATCGCAGCCCTTTCTGCAAATGGTAAAAGTACGATTCATAATATTGAGCAGATCGACAGAGGCTACCAGCACATAGATACGCGCCTTCAGAAACTTGGCGCACAAATTGTTAGAAAGTAGGCCGAAAAAATTATAAATTTACTCCCATGAAAAAGATCAATGTTTTAATTGTGCTTGCAGCTGTTTCAGTTCTCGCATTCGGCTTCATAAAAAGCAGCCCTTCTCCATCAAATGAAATTACAAAATCCGATGCTGTAGTTGGTACCAATGTAGGTAACAAAGCTCCTGATCTGAAATACATGAACCCACAGGGTAAAGAAATTTCACTTTCTTCTTTAAAAGGTAAAATTGTTCTGCTGGACTTCTGGGCTTCCTGGTGTGGACCATGCAGAAGAGAGAACCCAAATGTTGTAGCAACTTACAATGCATATAAAGGTACCAAATTCAAAAAAGGTAAAGGCTTTACTGTTTATAGTTTGTCGCTGGACAGCAACAAGGAAGCATGGGTGAATGCAATCGCAAAGGACGGACTGGTTTGGGAAAATCATACCAGCGATCTTGGTGGTTGGAAGTCAGCTGGCGCAGTTCAATATGGTGTTAATTCCATTCCTGCCGGTTTTTTAATTGATGCTGATGGAATTATCATCGCAAAAGGTGATGCTTTACGCGGTCCGGGACTGGAAGCAGAATTGAAGAAACTAATGAAAGAAGCTAAATAATCATACCCGAATAAATTATAAAAGACAGAATCCAAATGGGTTCTGTCTTTTTATTTTAGGGCTTCCTTATTTTTTTTAGCTTTGAATATCAAATCAACAAATTATGAAAAAATATCTGGTCCTAATTCTCCTGATCTCCGCTTTTAATGGTTTCTCCCAGAATACCGGAATGGGTGTTCATTATGGCTGTTATGGCAATAATGATAGTCTTACAATGGCTGCCGTTAAAAAGACAAAGAGTTTGCAGGTATTGGGTAATCAGGCCGTAAGTGCCAATGTAAAGACCTGGGTTCTTACAATGTATCTGAAAAATGCAAAGTCCTATATTTTCAAGCCGGAAAAAGGATCTGCTTTGATAACTGCGCGAATGAAGGATGAATTATTGGGGAATTGGAAAAAAGTGGAAAAGGTAATGATCCAGGAAATTACCATTTCATCGCTCAATAAAAAAACAGGGAAGTATGAGGATGTTCCAATGGATCCCGTTACATTTTATCTGAATGATAAAGCAGTAAAAAAGTGTGATGAGAAAACAACCCAGGCGAAAGATGATCTGATTCTGAAGTTTTCCTGCTTCAAAACCGGTGATGTGGCTTCAATAAAGGATCTGCTGCATTATCCTTCCTTTACGATCATCAATTCAAATACCTCGGTAGATGTTAAGATTCTCTCTTACAATTACCTCGTTCCTAAAATGGATATGAAGAGAAATCCGAAAGGACTTAACTCCATTCCAAATGCAGATTTTATGCTTAATGATCAGAGTTTCGATCTTGCTAAAAAACTATTGCCTGGAGAATCATTTGTCTTGGATGATATCACAGTAGAATTCAGCAATAGAAAATCAAAAACAAAAGAAACCATTATCGTTGATCCAATCGTGGTGGTGATAGGCCAAAAGAGTGGTACCCAGTGCGGGGAGGAAGGGTCTGACAGCTTACTCGTTTTGGAATACAGCGGAAAATTACTCACCGGAAAGGAAAAGAATTTGCCCCTTGTGAACCAAAAAGTATTTTTAAAGGATCAGAAAGATACCGTTGTTCAAACTACTACTACCAATAGTTATGGGGATTTTACATTCAAAAATCTGAGTGCCTCTGAATCCTATAAGATCAATGTAGTGCCTGATGACAAGACAAAAATTAAGGATCAGCAGATGTACCTGGCGAAGGTAGATGGAACGATTGTAAAATCCCTGGAACGGAACGGAAACACCTTCGCTTACGATCTTCTTCCGCCGGAGCTGCATACGCTCGCACAGGAAAAGGTGGAGGATACTGAACTGAAGATCCGGAATTTCGGCACTTCTTCAGCACTTGAGTTGACAGTTATAGAGGATATTTATTATGCTCCGAATTCTGCGGAAATAACCGAAGAATCACAGGCCGGACTTGATAAAATTATTAATGCCATGAAGCAGAATCCCGCTTTAAAACTTGCTATTTCAAGTCATACGGATGCAAACGGTGATGATGCCTATAATATGACACTTTCTGATAAAAGGGCGAAAAAAGTGCTTGAATTCTTTTTAGGAAAAGGGGTTGCTCGGGAGCGCTTATCCGGGAAGGGATTTGGTGAAACTCAGATCAAAAACCGGTGTAAGAACAAAGTGGATTGCTCCGAATTGGAACATGAACTTAACCGCAGAACGGAGTTTAAATTCACAAAGTAAAAACGCATTTTCAGGTAGAAAGGACAGGACATTGAAGGGTTCTGTCCTTTTTTATTATTTATTTATGCCAAATTGTCTTCTTATCTTCGCTGGCAAATAATTTGAGTAAGGTAGTGGCCTTAAAAAAAATCAGATTTTCAGTAAGATTGTTGAGGTGATGTTACATGATAAAATTTAAAAACATATTTAAAAAAATGAACGCACAAGAGAACGAACCAGTGAACGAACAGGAACAGAATGAAGAACAATTGAATGAGATTCCGGAGGAAAAGGATGAGAAGGATCTGAAAATTGCTGAACTCGAAAACAAGCTGAATGAAGTGAATGAAAAATACCTTCGTCTTTATTCCGAATTTGATAATTTTCGCAAACGTACTGCAAAAGAAAAAGTAGAACTTATTCAGACCGGTGGCGAGGATGTATTTAAAAGTGTTTTACCGGTTCTCGATGATTTCGAACGTGCCATGCGTTCTAATTCAGAAACTACAGATGTAAAAGCGGTTACTGATGGCATGACACTTATCTATAATAAATTCAGAACTTCTCTCTTGTCAAAAGGGCTGCAGGAAATGAAATCAGAGGGCGAACCCTTTAATGCCGATCTTCATGAAGCGATAACAAATGTGCCTGCTCCAACTGAAGAGTTGAAAGGAAAAGTTGTGGATGAATTGGAGAAAGGATATACGCTGAACGGAAAAATAATTCGTTTTGCAAAAGTCGTAATCGGAAGTTAAAATTTGATTGTGTAGCTGAGCGGAAATGGACATTTTTCTTCTTCTGCAAATAAATGAATTGTCAATACTAATTTGAAAATGAGTAAGAGAGATTTTTATGAGATTTTAGAAATTACCAAAGGTGCATCTGCCGATGAAATAAAAAAGGCATATCGTAAAATGGCAATCAAATTCCATCCGGATAAAAATCCGGGTGATAAAGCTGCTGAAGAGAAATTTAAGGAAGCAGCAGAAGCATACGAAGTGTTGAGTAATGCTGAAAAAAAGCAGCGTTATGATCAGTATGGACATGCAGGTGTTGGCGGTGCAGGCGGATTTGGCGGCGGCGGCGGTGGTGGTTTCGGCGGAATGAACATGGATGATATTTTCAGCCAGTTCGGTGATATTTTCGGTGGACATTTTGGCGGCGGATTCGGTGGAGGTCGTGGAGGAAAAAGAGTGAATCGCGGTTCCAACCTTCGTGTAAAAGTGAAAATGGGGATCGAGGAGATTGCAAACGGAGTTGAGAAAAAGATAAAAGTAAATAAGTATGTTGCCTGTAAATCCTGTTCCGGCAGCGGCGCTAAAAATGGTTCATCTTTTAATACTTGCAATACCTGCAGAGGTTCAGGGCAGGTAACAAGAGTGACGAATACAATTTTAGGTGCAATGCAAACCAGCAGCACCTGTCCGTCATGCGGAGGTGAAGGACAATCCATCACAGATAAGTGTACCGGATGTCATGGGGATGGAATCGTAAGAGATGAAGAAGTGATCACAATAAATATTCCTGCCGGAGTTTCTGAAGGGATGCAGCTTTCTGTGAATGGCCGTGGAAACATGGGTGCTCGCGGAGGTGTTGCAGGAGATCTGATCATAGTTATTGAAGAAGTAGAACATGAGCATCTGAAAAGAGATGGGATGCATCTTTTTTATGATCACTATATTAGTTTTGTTGATGCAGCGATGGGCACTCAGATAGAGGTTCCAACAATAGATGGCAAAGCCAAGATCAAAATCGATCCGGGAACACAAAGCGGAAAAGTATTGCGCTTAAAAGGAAAAGGCCTTCCTGATATCAATACCTACGGCAGAGGAGATATCCTGGTGAACATCAATGTTTGGACACCACAGCAACTCACCAAAGAGGAAAAGAAAATTCTGGAAGAGCTTCGTGATGCTGACAATTTCAAGCCTAATCCGGGTAAAAAAGACAAAGGTTTTTTTGAACGGATGAAACAATATTTTGATTAAACACCGATTTAAAATACTGAAAACCGTTTTGCTTTTTGCAATCGTTTTATTCCTGAGTGAATCCGCTTCTTCTCAAGATACAATTCGTGTGAACCGGCCTGATCGCTATGATCTCAATTGCGAATTACTCATTGGTTTAAAGAAAAGCAGTTATACCGACAGTATTCCATTGTCGGTTTTTAGTGATGATGGAAAACCTGAAATTCGTCTCAACGAGAAATGCACCATTAGAAAAAAATTCGATGTGTTTGTTTCTTCTTTTGAATTACATCCTGGGGATCAACAAGGTTCTGTAATTTCAAGTCAGAGTTCTTTTTTCAGCGGCCCTCAGAAAAAGCTGATCCGGAAATTATCACCGGGAGATTCAATCATTCTTAAGAACATCGTGATCCACGCTCCGGACGGGTTTAAAAAAATGGAGGATCTGAAGATCTATTTAAAATAAATATATGGAACCTATTCTTTCTGCCAGGAACATCGCAAAACGCTATGCCAGCCACACGGCCCTGGACAATGTAACACTCGAGATCCCGGCTCAAAGTATCTACGGACTGCTTGGGCCGAATGGTGCGGGGAAAACTTCTCTTATCCGGATCATCAACCAGATAACCGGTCCCGATGAAGGACAGTTGTTTTTTGACGGACAAAAGCTTTCACCAAAACACGTGGAGCAGATCGGATATCTTCCGGAAGAAAGAGGCTTGTATAAAAAAATGGAAGTGGGTGAACAGGCCATGTATCTGGCCCAGTTAAAAGGATTGAAAAAAGCAGAAGCCAGGAAGAAGCTCAAGTATTGGTTTGAGAAATTTGAGATCGATGCCTGGTGGAATAAGAAAGTAGAGGAACTTTCAAAAGGCATGCAGCAAAAAGTTCAGTTTATTGTGACTGTGTTGCATGAACCCCGCCTTCTCATCTTGGATGAACCATTCAGTGGATTCGATCCCATCAATGCAAATTTAATTAAGAATGAAATTCTTCATCTGAAGAAGCAAGGTTCCACCATACTTTTTTCTACTCATAATATGGGCTCGGTGGAAGAGTTGTGTGATTACATCGCCCTGATCAATAAATCAAAAAAGATCCTGGATGGTTCAGTAAAAGAAATCCGAAAAGAACATAAGACAAATATTTATGAACTTGAATTTAGCGGAAACATGATGGGATTCACCAATGCCATGTGGGCCGGTGCCGAACTGGTGGAACATTCAAGTGAAGGTGAGCAGAATAAGGTTCGTGTAAAACTTCTTGGAAAGACCAGCGCAAATGATCTTTTGCAAGCCATTATTCCTGTCGCACAGATTCAATCCTTTCATGAAATTGTACCCAGCATGAATGATATTTTTATAAGTAAGGTGAATGCTGAACGGCCTCTTGGAACACAAAGTAATTTTACTGAGTAACGATAAATTGTAATCCGTTCTGTCATTAAAATTTTATTAATCATTATTTTTTCTTCCTATGAATAAAATTCTGCTCATCATTAAACGTGAATATCTTTCCAGAGTAAAGAAAAAATCGTTTATCCTGATGACCTTGTTAGGGCCGATCCTCATGGTTGGAATCATGATCGTTCCTATCTGGCTTTCGATGAAAGAGCCTTCCAAGCAAAAGATCGAAGTCATTGATGAAACCTTTTTATTTGATCTGATCCCGCAAAAAGATTTTGTGCATTTTGATTTCCCTCCGATCACAATGGATCAGGCGAGAGAACAGTTTTACAGCACCGTCTACGCCGCCATCCTTTACATTCCCAAAAATATTTTTCAGGGCGGACAGAAAGGAATTACTCTTTTCTATAAAAAGCAATTAAGCGTAAGCACTCAGCAATACATTCAGACTACCATTCAGAAGATGATCTATGATGTGATCCTCGCTCAGAATAAAGTCGATATCAATGTGATTGCTGATGCGGAGAAAAAATCGCGATTTGACATACATACCACTCAGCTCGAAGCAACAGGTGAGGACAAAGAAACAAATACCGGCTTGTACATGGGAATCGGACTGGTTTCGGCTGTCATGATCTATATCTTTATTTTCCTTTACGGCGTTCAGGTTATGCGCGGAGTAATGGAAGAAAAGACAAGCAGGATCGTGGAAGTAATTCTTTCCTCTGTTAAACCTTTTCAACTGATGATGGGTAAGATTGTTGGAGTTGCACTCGTAGGACTCACGCAGTTCCTGTTATGGGTAATTCTCTCAACCACTTTGTATGGGATTGCAGGAGCAACACTTTTGAAGGACATTGATCTCAAACAGATTCAGAAACAAGAGGAGGTAATTAAAGTTGGGGCGAACCTGAGCGTTTCTGAAATGCATAAAAATGACGAAGCGGATCAGATGACCAAATTATGGAACGACTTTAAAAATGTGGACATGCTGGAAATTCTCCTGTGTTTCGTTTTCTATTTTCTTGCCGGTTATTTGATGTACAGCGCGTTGTTTGCCGCAATTGGTGCAGCAGTAGATAGTGAAGCGGATACTAACCAGTTTATGCTTCCGATCACCATTCCACTCATTTTCTCTTTCGGAATTGCTCAGACAGTGATGCAGGATCCACAAGGGCCGCTGGCATTCTGGTTCTCGATTATACCAATCACCTCTCCTGTGGTCATGATGGTTCGTTTACCATTTGGTGTTCCTGCTTGGGAAGTGGCTCTGTCTATGGGACTGCTAGTCCTGGGATTCTTGTTTACCACCTGGCTGGCCGCAAGAATATACCGCACTGGAATCCTGATGTATGGGAAGAAAGTCAGCTGGAAAGAATTGGGGAAATGGCTATTCTATAAAGGGTAATTCCCTGAAATTTGGCTAAGCGGCTTTATGAATATATCTTAACTTTGTTGAAGAAAGAAATCAATTTATGAGCCGGCTTGCCATTGTAGATCTCGGAACCAACACCTTTAATCTTCTTATAGTAGAGATCGGTGCTGACTGGAGCTATACAATTTTGTTTCAGACAAAAATCTCTGTAAAGTTGGGAGAAGGCGGAATCAACAAAGGATTCATAACAGATACTGCATTTTCACGAGGAATCGAAGCGCTTAAAACACATAGCGAAACCATAAGAAAGTATTCGGTAGAAAAAATTATGGCTTTTGCCACTTCTGCCATCCGCGATGCCTCCAACGGATCGGAGTTTGTCACAAAGGCAAAAACTGAAACAGGAATTGATGTGCAGGTTATCTCTGGCGAACGTGAGGCTGAGCTTATTTATTTCGGTGTGCGCGAAGCAGCAAAAATGACGGAGGCAACTTCTCTCATCATTGACATCGGAGGAGGAAGTACCGAATTTATTATTGCCAACAAAAACCAGGTTTTCTGGAAATACAGTTTTGCTCTCGGAGCGGCAAGACTTCTTGAACGATTCGACCCATCTGATCCTATTACCGTAGAACAGACCGGGGCGGTGGATGATTATCTCGAAAAGGAATTAAGGCCATTGTATGATGCTGTAAAAAAATATCCAGTGACAGAACTGATCGGCTCATCCGGATCGTTTGATTCCCTCGCAGAAATGATTGCACATAAATTTTATACACCTGATATTTTATCAGATAATACAGAATATTCATTTCACATGCCCGACTGTGCTGAGATGTATGCACTGCTGATCAGATCCACAAAGGAAGATCGCCTTAAAATGAAAGGACTTGTAGCCATGCGTGTGGATATGATTGTGATTTCAAGTATTTTGGTTCATTTTATAATTACCCGTTTTGATATTCATAAAATGAGGCTATCAACTTATTCATTGAAAGAAGGTGTGTTGTACGACCTGATCTCCGCTACCCGTAAAAACGGTACTGCTTAATTTTTGTACATTTTATTCCATAATTAAAAATATACGTATGGCAAAGATCCTGATCATAGACGATGAAAAAAGCATTCGCAAAACACTGAGAGAGATCCTTGAGTATGAAAAATACCAAGTGGATGAAGCGGCCGACGGGATGGAAGGGGTGGCAATGCTTCAGAAGAATAAATATGAGATCATACTTTGCGACATTAAAATGCCAAAGATGGATGGAATGGAAGTGCTCGAGAAAATTCTCAGCTCTCATTCCGATACACCGGTTGTTATGATTTCCGGTCATGGTAGTATAGAAACGGCTGTTGAAGCGGTTAAAAAAGGCGCTTTTGATTTTATTGCAAAGCCGCTTGATCTGAATCGTTTGCTGGTAACTATCCGCAATGCAATGGATAAATCCACGTTGGTTACAGAAACAAAAGTGCTGAAGAAAAAGGTGAGTAAAACCTTTGATATGGTTGGAGATTCAAAAGGGATTCAGCAGATCCAGGCAATGATTGAACGTGTAGCACCAACGGATGCACGTGTTCTCGTAACAGGAGGAAACGGAAGCGGGAAAGAACTGGTAGCACGCTGGCTTCATGAAAAAAGCAATCGTTCAAATGCACCATTGATAGAAGTGAATTGTGCAGCCATACCGGGTGAATTGATCGAGAGCGAATTGTTCGGACATGAAAAAGGTGCTTTTACTTCTGCCATCGCTCAACGAAAAGGAAAATTTGAACAGGCTGAAGGAGGAACAATTTTTCTGGATGAAATTGGCGATATGAGCTTATCCGCCCAGGCGAAAGTGCTTCGTGCTTTGCAGGAAAATAAGATCACCCGTGTAGGTGGGGAGAAAGAAATTAAAGTGAACGTGCGTGTGATTGCGGCTACAAATAAAGATCTTCAAAAAGAGATCGCTGCAGGTAATTTCAGGGAAGATCTTTACCATCGCCTGAGTGTGATCCTCATCCATGTCCCTTCTCTGAATGAACGCAAAGAAGATATTCCATTGTTGGCAGAGCATTTTTTAAAATTGATATGCGAAGATCATGGCATGCCAATGAAATCCTTTTCCAAAGATGCAATCAAAGAATTACAGAAGATCAACTGGACAGGAAATATCCGTGAATTCAGAAACGTGGTGGAGAGGCTCATCATACTTTGCGATAAAACGATCACTGATAAGGATGTGATTGCGTATGCAAGACCGCTGAAGGGATAATTACAAAGTATTGTTGAGCAAGTTACCGCTTTCGATAAGCTGCTGAAGGTGGGGATGATAAATAACTTCTTTCATCAGATTCAAATGACCAATGTGGTGACAATCCGTTCCAAGAAAACTGATCATGTTTTTCTCAATCATTTTCTCCGCGATCTTTTTCGTCGCAACGGAATAGTATCCCGTTAAGGAATTGATATTCATTTGCAGCGCGACACCCTTATCAATAAAACCCTCATACTTTTCGAATTCAGTATGCCAGAAGTTATAACGTTCGGGATGAGCAAGTACAGGCTTATAACCCATCGTTTGCATTTTAAAAATAACATGATAGAGGTTGTCCGGCGGATTCATGTAAGAGATCTCAAACAGAAGATGATTTTTTCCGAATGTGAGCAACTTTTCTTCATCGAGTTTTCTCTCAAAATCAAAGTCAATATAATATTCTGCTGCGGCATCGGTATTGATCTCTATGTTGTTTTGTTTTAATGCGATGTTTACTTTATCCAGCCCAGCATGAATGATAGCAGGCGTGTTACGATAATAATCGCTCATGATATGAGGAGTGGTTATTACTTTCTTGTAGCCGAATTTTTGCATCTCGGAAATCATAAGCACACTATCTTCAACAGTTTTAGCGCCATCATCGATTCCCGGAATAAAATGGGAATGTATGTCGGTGCCTAGAACCGATAGATCGACCGGTACAGACAATCGTTTTTCTTTTTTCTTAAATATGTTGAAGATCCCCAAGTTGAAAATTATTTTTTGTTATTGAACCATTCAAGTGTATACTTCAATCCTTCTTCAATCCGGATCATAGGATCATAGCCGAAGGTTGTTTTTGCTTTAGCTATATCAGCATGTGAATCTTTTATATCGCCAGGGCGATCTGCACGAAAGCGCTGCTCAACGTTTGAATTGGTTAGTTTTTTAAGCAGGCTGATCAATTGATTCAATGAAACTCTTTCTCCGACAGCGATATTGAACACATTCCCAACGGTATTTATCTCATTGGTGAACATGGATTTGATATTAGCCTGAACAGCATTTGCAACAAATGTGAAATCGCGGGTCTGTTCTCCGTCTCCATTTACCTCCGGTGAGATTCCATTCAACAGAGAATTGATAAAGAGAGGAATCGCAGCGGCATATTCACCATTGGGATTCTGGCGCGGGCCGAAAATATTGAAATAACGAAGGCCGATAACTTCCATCTGGTAAGTCTTAGCGAAGATCTCACCATAGAGTTCATTGGTCATTTTCGAAACTGCATACGGAGAAAGTTGTTTTCCAATCTGTGACTCAACTTTGGGCAGGATCGGACTGTCGCCGTAAACAGAGGAAGAGCTGGCATATACCACACGTTTTATTTTCGCATCGCGCGCAGCAAGCAGCATATTCAGAAAGCCTGTTGCATTTACATTGTGCGTTGCAATCGGATCTTTAATGGAGCGTGGAACGGATCCGAGAGCAGCCTGATGAAAAAGATAATCAACTCCTTCGCATGCTTTGTGGCAATCATCAATAGAACAGATATCTCCTTTGATGAATTCAAAGGCCGGATTAGATTCAAATATCTGAATGTTTTGTATAAATCCAGTTGAAAGATTATCAAGTACGCGAACCTTTTTAGCCTTGTGTTTAAGAAGGTATTCAACAATGTTGGAGCCTATAAATCCTGCTCCACCGGTTACAAGGAAGGTGTTGTTTGAAATGTCGTGTTTTAAAAAAGAGGCTTCGTACACTATCTTTGAATGTATTGTTTTTCATAATATTTTTGGTAATCTCCTGATGTTACCTTTGTCAGCCATTCTTCATTGGCCAGGTACCAATCCACAGTTTTTTCAATGCCTTCTTCGAATTGAAGGGAAGGAGTCCATCCAAGTTCATTCTGAAGTTTAGATGAGTCAATCGCATATCGGAGATCGTGTCCTGCGCGGTCTTTCACAAACGTGATCAGGCTGGCCGATTGTCCTTCAATGCGGTTCAATTTTTTATCCATCACCTTACACAAAGTTCTGATCAAATCGATATTCGTCCATTCATTATGACCTCCGACGTTGTAAGTCACACCTGCTTTTGCTTTGTGGTAGATCAGATCAATAGCTCTTGCATGATCTTCCACGAATAGCCAGTCGCGAATATTCTCTCCTTTTCCATAAACAGGAATAGGTTTGTTATTTTTAATATTAAAAATCGAAAGTGGGATCAGTTTTTCAGGAAAATGAAAACTTCCATAATTGTTGGAACAATTGGAAATCACTGTATTCAATCCGTATGTATCGTGATAGGCCCGCACAAAATGATCAGAACTTGCTTTTGATGCTGAGTAGGGGCTGTGTGGATCATAGCTGCTGGATTCTGTGAATAAACCAGTTTCCCCCAATGAACCATATACTTCATCTGTAGAAACATGATAAAAGCGGTTGTTCTCTTTAGAACCCGGAATTTGTTCCCAGCATTTTCGCGCTGCATTAAGAAGATTAACTGTTCCGATCACATTCGTCATTACAAATTCCAATGGATTTGTGATGCTACGATCTACGTGGCTTTCAGCAGCTAGATGGATTACACCATCAAATGAATGTATTTTGAAAAGGTTCTCAATAAAAGCAGCATCAACGATATCACCTTTTACAAAAGTATAATTCGGATGATGTTCAATGTCCTGCAGATTCATCAGGTTGCCTGCATACGTGAGCTTATCGAGATTCACAATTTGATAATCAGGATACTTATTGACGAACAATCTGACTACATGAGATCCTATGAATCCGGCTCCTCCTGTAATAAGTATCTTCTTGCTTTTCATTTTCTTTTTTGTTTACGCAATTTTTTTCTTACTTCTTTTGTCTTTTGTCTTTTGTCTTTTGTCTTTTACCTTTTTCCTTTTTCCTTTTTCCTTTTTTAAAGACTCCAATAAGTCAGCTCTTTGATCTTCCCTTTTAAAATTCCTTTTACGTCCACGAGTATACCTCCATCAGAAAGTATAGAGCGGTAATAAGCTTCATCCAGGGAAAGATATTCTTTGTGATTGACACAAACTACAACGGCATCATATCCTTTGCCTACTTTAGCGGTAAGTTCGAAGCCATATTCATGTTTCAGTTCCTCTGAAGATGCGTATGGGTCAACGATATCAACCTCCACACCGAAAGAGCGAAACTCTTTAATCACATCTGAAACTTTGGAATTCCGGATGTCGCTTACATTTTCTTTAAAAGTGGCGCCCATCACAAGCACCCTTGATTGAGTAAGATTCTTTTTTGCAGCAATGATTTTTTTAACGGTTTGTTTCGCCACATAAAATCCCATAGAATCATTTACATAACGTCCTGAATTGATCACTCGCGCATGATAACCCAGTTCTTCTGCTTTATATGTCAGATAATACGGATCAACGCCGATGCAATGTCCGCCCACCAGTCCCGGTGAAAATTTCAGGAAATTCCATTTGGTACCTGCTGCTTCAAGAACATCATAGGTGTTAATTCCTATCCGGCTGAAAATAATGGAAAGTTCATTCATTAGTGCGATGTTCACATCTCGCTGTGTATTCTCAATGATCTTGGCTGCTTCAGCTACTTTGATGGAAGCCGCTTTATACACGCCAGGCTCAACAATGATTTTATAAGTTTCAGCAATCACCTCAAGTGATTCTTCACAGCAGCCGGAAACAACTTTTAAGATCTTTGTGATTGTATGTTCTTTATCACCCGGATTGATACGTTCAGGTGAGTAGCCAACTTTGAAGTCGGTTTTGAATTTCAATCCGGAAACTTCTTCTAAAACAGGAATACAATCTTCTTCGGTACAGCCGGGATATACAGTGGATTCGTAAACGATATAATCACCTTTTTTCAGGGCTTTTCCTACTGATCGCGATGCACCAAGCAATGGTTTTAAATCAGGCAGATTGTGTTCATCGATAGGGGTAGGGACAGCTATGATAAAGAAATTCGCTTTTTTAAGGACATCAATTGAAGCAGTGAACTCAATGTCACAACCTTCAAAATCCGCCGCACCTAATTCCTGTGAAGGGTCAATATTGTTTTGCATCATTTTCACCCGCTCTTCATTAATATCGAATCCAATGACTTTTACTTTTTTTGCAAAAGCCAATGCAATCGGTAATCCGACATAACCCAAGCCAATCACTGCAATAGCTGCTTCTTTGTTTTTTATTTTTTCGATCATGATTTTCTATCTGCTTTTCTCAATGAATAAATCCTTTCAATTATGTCTACGACTTTCAATCCTTCCATGGCATTGGTCGTAATGGTTGTTCTTCCTTTAAGTGTATCAATTACGTTAGCGATGATCTGCGGGTGATTGTTTGCTGATCCTTTGTAAGCGCCATAAT
>JALYRR010000270.1 GCA_030855265.1 Bacteroidota bacterium
TGCTTTGTATTGTCCGTCCGGCGTAAGGTATGGAACACGATAGCTGTAAAAAAGAGTATCCATTGCTGCTGTGGAATCAATCCCGTCGAAAGGTTTGAAAATTCCATCCGTGTCTTTGTAGAGATATTTCATTTTGAAATCATCATCCGATGCGGTGTCGCCTTCCAGGATGCCAATATCTCCGTCACCATCCTTGAATTTAATGATACAATCAGCGGAATCAGGATTGTAACTAATAAATTCAACGAATTCAATGATAGGCTCAGGTGGAAAAGTCTTTTCTTTCACGCAGCTGCTCATAAAGATAGCTGTGCAAAAAAGAATAGCTGATATGGTAGAGATTTGCTTCATGAAATGAATGGTTCCATAAAATTAATAATTATTTTTGGGCAATGCAATATTAAACGCTTTCCATCCCGATTTATTGCAGAAACCGCCTTGAAACCTGCCTATAACCGTATTTTTGAAATCAGCACCGGGGAGCAATTCAGCTCACTGGCGATGGAGATATTTCAGTATCAGGCCCGTGAAAATAAGGTTTACAGGAATTTCCTTCAAAATCTGCGGGTTATTCCTCAACAAATCAAGAGTCCGGCTGAAATCCCATTTCTCCCGATCGGATTTTTTAAAACGCATCGTGTAGTAGCCGGAAATGCTGAACCTGAGGTTTGTTTTACCAGTAGCGGAACGACAGGAACGTCTACCAGCAATCATTTTGTGCAGGATGTGAATGTGTATGAGAATTCTTTCCGGAAGGCTTTCAGTCATTTTTATGGTGATGTGAAAGACCTGTGTATTCTCGCACTCCTTCCCTCCTACCTGGAACGGGAAGGCTCTTCATTAGTTTATATGGTGAATGATCTTATTCAAAAAAGCTCACATCCCGAAAGCGGATTTTTCCTGGATGATCTGGATAAATTGAGCATTCAATTGAAAGAGATGGAATCCCGCGGACAGAAGACACTTCTAATCGGTGTGACCTATGCGTTGCTGGATCTTGCGGAAAAAGAGCAACTCTCTCTAAAACATACTATTGTTATGGAGACGGGCGGCATGAAGGGAAAACGAAAGGAAATGATCCGTGAAGAACTTCATGAATATTTACAGCAAAAATTCGGAGTGAAATCCATTCACAGTGAATACGGGATGACGGAATTACTCTCACAGGGCTATTCCAAAGGTAACGGAGTATTTGATTGTCCGCCCTGGATGAAGATCCTCATCCGTGACACGAATGATCCTTTTTCAATTTTACAGCCTGGAAAAACCGGCGGCATCAATGTAATCGATCTGGCGAATATAAATTCATGTTCATTCATAGCCACTCAGGATCTCGGGAGAACAAGTGCGGATGAAACGTATGAAGTGCTGGGACGCTTTGATAACAGTGATTTAAGGGGGTGTAATTTGTTGGTGGGGTAAAAGGTAATAAGTGAATAGGTAAAAAGTAATAAGTGATTTGAGTAAGAGGGATGATATGTTCTCTGAATGCTATTTCAATGGTCACCCTGAGCCCAGTCGAAGTACGGCTTTTAAAGAACTTGTTCTCGATTCATTTTTTCTGAAAAAGAAAAAACACTCGAACTGACCTTCTAATTTACAGACGTTTTCCGAGTATAAACTGCTCGACTAGAGCCCAATCTATAGCCTATCTTTCCTTTTCTCCCTTCCTTAGTGTTCTAAGTGCCTCAGTGGTAAAATTTCTCCTGCACAATATTTAACTTTTCTTAACGTTTTGAATTCAGTTCTATCATCATCGCTATGGCCTAATTTACTTTTTGCTCCGCTGCTTTTAAATTTTTGATCGATCATATCGCTCAGACAAATACGGCCGGACAAAAAGCATTAACCAAATCCCCATGTGCTATGAACTACAGAAAACTCTCCACTCCTGCCTTCCTGAGTTATGCAATGTGTATACTCTGCAGCTATGACCAACCGGAACAAGAACCCAAAAGCACAAAAAAATCACGTACTAAAGAACCGTATGATGTGATCATCGTTCCAGGAGTTCCTTATGAAGATCCTAAATTTAAATTCGTCCTGAAAGCACGTCTCCTTTGGGCTAAATACCTTTACGACCAGAAGATCACAAAGAATATTATCTTCTCCGGCGGTGCTGTTTACAGTCCTTACGTGGAAGCGGAAGTGATGCGCATCTATGCGGATTCAATGGGAATTCCTCCTTCACATACATTTGCGGAGACGGAGGCCGAACATAGCACCGAGAATATTTATTATTCAGTGCTGATGGCAAAAAAAGCGGGATATAAAAAGATCGCTGTAGCTACAGATCATTATCAGGCGGTGATCCTAAACAGGTATATGAAAAAACATTGCCCTGATGTGGATATGCTCGTGATCGATCATAAGAAAATTGATCTGTTATCTTTTCTGCCGGAGATCGACGCAGAATCTGCTTACCAGGAAAATTTTGTTTCAATCATTGAAAGAGAAGACAAGGCAAAAAGATTCCAGGGAACGATGGGCAAGAATGTGAAACTTGAGCAACAGGATTCAGTAATCGTCCAGGAAAGGCCAGTACTTGCAGGCATTCAACGGATCATGGAACCGGTTGCTCCGGGCGCTGCATCATTTATTTCTTCATTTTATGATGGAGGGAAAAACTAAATTGGAACCAATTTAATGAATTAAAAACAATTAAAAAAGTTGGCGATGGTGTGCCGTCGATTCGCAGCGTTTTTGTGCAAGGTCAGTTCGAGTGTTTTTTCTTTTTCAGAAAAAATGTATCGAGAACGTGGGCTGACCTTTAGAAGAAATAATTTAAGTCCGTCATCTCGAGCGCAGCCGGGAGATCCTGTTAAAATTTAATTAAGTGCTTAAAATTAACATGACTCCTCCAATCTGTCGGGATGACAATAGATAAAATTGTTCGTGTGAAATGTCGCGTCCAGGTAGGTTGACAATTTGCCTGGGTGCGCATTTTAAAATCGGAAAGTCCATCAGTTTCCACACCCACCCAGAACTTTAAACTTTCAAACCTTGAACTTTAAACTTCTTTTAAACTTTTAAACGACCTTCAAAACATAGTAATTCTTCTTGCCCTTTTGAGCAAGAATGTATTTCCCATTAATTAGATGATCAGCATTAATTTTCGAATCCAGACTTTCCATTTTTGTTTTATTAATCAAAACGCCGCCCGCCTGAATCATTTTTTTTGCTTCTCCTTTCGAAGGAAACACTGTTGTTTTGGTACTGAGCAATTCTACCAGATCAATCCCTGCTATCAATTCAGTGTGCGACAATTCAAATTGCTCCACACCTTCAAAAACGCTTAGAAAATCTTCCTCTGAAAGTTTCTGAAGACCTTCCGAAGTTCCTTTTCCGAAAAGAATTTCCGAGGCTTCCACCGCTGCAGTGTAATCAGCTTCCGAATGAACTCTGATGGTGATATCCTTTGCAAGAGCTTTTTGAAGAATCCGTGTATGTGGCGCCAAAGCATGTTCTGCTTCCAATGCCTCTATTTCTTCTTTTTTGAAAAGGGTAAATATGCGGATGTAATTTTTTACATCTTCATCACTTGCATTCAGCCAGAATTGGTAGAATTTATAAGGTGATGTTTTTTTTCGATCCAACCAGACATTTCCGCTTTCACTTTTTCCGAATTTGCTTCCATCCGCTTTTTTGATGAGTGGTGTTGTTAAAGCAAATGCCTCTCCTCCACTTTTCCTCCGGATCAATTCAGTTCCGGTAACGATATTGCCCCACTGATCTGAACCACCCATTTGAAGTTTAACATTGTTATTCTTCCATAAATGATAGAAGTCAAATCCCTGAATCAATTGGTAACTGAACTCCGTAAAACTCATTCCGCTTTCAAGGCGGCTTTTTACAGAATCCTTCGCAAGCATATAATTGATGCTGATGTGTTTTCCTGCATCCCTTATAAAATCAAGAAAGGAAAATGTTTTGAACCAGTCGTAATTATTCACGATCTCAGCTGCATTGGAACCGCAATTAAAATCGAGGAATTTTTGCAATTGTTTTTTCTGGCAGTCAAGATTATGCTGCAGCGTGGATTCATCCAATAGGTTTCTTTCGGCGGATTTTCCTGAAGGATCGCCTACCATTCCGGTTGCTCCGCCCACCAATGCGATGGGTTTATGTCCGGCCTGTTGAAAATGCAATAGCGTCATGATCTGAACCATGTTACCCACTCCTAATGAATCTGCTGTCGGATCAAAACCGATGTATCCGGAGACAAC
>JALYRR010000271.1 GCA_030855265.1 Bacteroidota bacterium
GTACAGATGGAATAACCGAAGAAGTTGAAAGAGAGGCAATTTCTTCCGCAGTGCTTACCTGGAAATGTTCAATGCGCCAGCGGAGTTTTTTTGCTTCGCTTTTTCCTCCGGATGTTTTTTTGGAAACGTTTTTCTCAATGATTTTAGAAATTAATCTCACGGTTGAATCACCGATGCAATGCGTATTCATCTGGAATGAATTCTCCAGCATTAATTTCGCCATGCGGTCATAATATTCCGGTGCATCAAGCAGAAAGCCTCGTTGTTCCGGTTTGTCGGAGTAATGTCCGAGCAAACAAGCGCCCCTGGATCCCAAAGCACCATCTCCATAAAATTTGAATGAGCGCACATTTAGTCGTTCCGTTTTATAAGGGCCATTCTTTAAATAATGATTGAAATTATCCGCTGTATCAGTAAGCATCGCATAGATCCGCATTTTTAATTCACCGTTTTTATGCAATTGGTCAATAGCATCAACAATTTGTTTTTCCAATCCTGCATCATCAATGGTTGTTAATCCCACTTCGAAACAATTTTTTTGGGCAGCGAGGAGAGCATTCTGTATGCTTTTGATGCCTGGTTTCGGAACCACCTTTTCTATAAGTGAAACGGCATTGTCGATGAGGATGCCCGTAGGAGCAGATCTTACCGGCGTTTGCAGTTGTGTGTTCAGATCAGAATTTCCCGGCCACAACAAAACATCACGGTAATCGCGATCTTTATAAAAATCCATTTCAATCACACCGCCACTGACATTTGTTCCCGGTAAAATTTTTGCTGCTTTGAAAGCGGCAGCATTTGCAAGGGCTGCATGTCCATCAATTCGTTTCAGAAAAACAGGGGTGTTCGGAAAAAGAGAATCAAGTGTATACCGGTCGGGATATTCTTTAATGGCCCAGTCGTTCTGATCCCAGCCTCTCCCGATGATCCATTCATTGGAATTGTTTTTGGAATAGGCCACAACTTTTTGAATGACTTCCTCAAATGATTTTGTTCCAACAAGATCCACTTCCTGAAGACCTTGGCCGTATGCATAAAAATGACAATGGGAATCAATGAACCCGGGGTAAATGGATTTTCCTCCGGCATCGCTTATTTCTGCAGCTTCATATTTTTCAAGTATTTCTTTGCTGCTTCCTATCGCAAGGAATTTTCCGTCTTTAATGGCAAATGCTTCTGCAGTGCTAAAGGAAGAATCAACGGTGTAAACAACTGCGTTATGAATGATGAGATCCGCCTTTTGTTTTTGGGAACAGGAGGCGAGGAGGATTAGGAGAAAGAGAAAAGTTTTACCACTAAGTATATTTTTTTTACCACTAAGGCACTGAGTGCACTTAGAAAAAGAGAAAAATCTTTTATTGTTAGGCGAAAATGGTTCTGATGATTTAATTTGACTTGAAGGCATCTGCGTTACTATCTTAATAATTTATTTTCCAATTTTGACTCTTTTAATTGTTTCAATTCTTTTAATTTATTTCTTTTCTTAGTGTTCCTCTTTTCCTAAGTGCCTTAGTGGTAATTTTTTGTTTTTGTCTTTTCCCTTTTCCCTTTTCCCTTTTAACTTTTTTCTAAGTGTTCCTCTTTTTCTAAGTGCTTAGTGGTAATTTTTTGTTTTTGTCTTTTACCTTTTCCTTTTTAACTTTTTTCTAAGTGTTCCTCTTTTCCTCCGTGCCTTAGTGGTAATTTTTTTGTTTTTGTCTTTTCCCTTTTACCTTTTCCCTTTTTTTTTCTTAGTGCCTTAGTGGTAAAAAAACCTACTTCCTAACACTATTCGTCGCACTCGCCTGAACGCTCGGCATGATCACTATATCATTAATGTTCACATGAGCCGGACGTGTGGCCACCCAATAAATGGTTTCAGCAATATCCTCCGGCAGCAGAGGCTGTAAACCGGTGTATACTTTTTTTGCTCTTTCATCATCGCCTTTAAAACGGACGATGGAAAATTCCGTTTCTACCATGCCGGGATTTATAGCGGTCACTTTAATGTTGTGTGGAAGAAGATCAATGCGCATGGCTTTGGAAAGAGCATCCACAGCATGTTTGGTGGCGCAATAGACATTCCCGTTTGCATACACTTCTTTCCCTGCGATAGAACCAATGTTTACAATATGTCCTTTTTTATTTTCGATCATGAGCGGTGCAATGCAGCGCGTCATGTATAAAAGTCCTTTTACGTTTGTATCGATCATGCGCTCCCAGTCATCCAGAACACCTTCCTGGATGCTGCTCAAACCGACAGCCAGCCCTGCATTGTTCAGCAGGAGGTCGATCTGTTTCCAGTGATTGTCTAGAGAAGATACAGCCGTTTCCACCTGTTTCTGATCACGGATATCAAACTGAAGTGTGAGTACTTTAATCTTGAATTTGCTGATGAGTGCGGCAGAGAATTCATCCAGGCGTTCTTTTCGTCTGCCCGTAAGAATGAGGTCGTAGCCATTGGCTGCAAATAGTTCAGCAGTAGCTTTTCCAATTCCGGCTGTTGCACCGGTAATAAATGCGATCATAGAATTTTTGTTTGCAAAGATATTTGAAATTGAATTCATTACAAGATAGAAATTATCGGGGAGAGGGCAAAAAAGTCAGTCTCAGATGGATCTTTCCGGCAGTTCTCAGCGTTAACAACATCAGTGATTTTTCAATCATAAACAGAAATAAGGGGACAATTCACCCCATTCTGCTAATGCAATAACGACAGGGTTCATGTAAATCCCGCGAATTCATTATGGAATGAAAATGGTGTGTCTAAAGGCGATAACATTGGTCAATGAAGAAATTTATTACTTTTTTAATTGTTTTTATTTCAATTTTCCGGGTTCATGCTCAACCGCCGGATTTTATCTGGGCGAATAATATCGAATATTCAAGCCCCTCCTCTGGCCTTGATAATTCATTCGTTACAGATCCTTCAGGTAACATTTATAGGATCGGTCATTTTATTGACACAGTAGATTTTGATCCGGGTCCCGGGACTTACAATCTTATTTCAAAAGGTCAGGAAGATATTTTCGTCATCAAATTGAATTCTTCCGGAGCTCTCGTCTGGGCGAAATCAATGGGAGGAAGCAACTATGATATCGGCACCTCCATTGCCGTTGATGAAAACGGATTCATTTATCTCAGCGGTTATTTTTATGATTCATGTGACTTTGATCCGGGCCCGGGAATTTCTAATCTCGTCTCAGCGGGTTTCCATGATGCCTTTATTTCCAAGCTCGATCCTTCCGGCAATTTTTTATGGTGCAAAAAAATAGGTGGCTCCGGCTATGATGATATAAGGTCAATTGTATTAGACAGTGCAGGATCCATTTACCTGACAGGAGTTTACAGGAATACAGTAGATTTTGATCCCGGTGTAGGCGTGTATTTACTCACCGGAGTAATGTACAATGACTTTTTTATTTGCAAGCTTGATAATTCAGGAGCCTTCTTATGGGCAAGGGGTTTTGGCGGGCCGAAAGATGAAGTTGCATATTGTATAGCAGTCAACACCTTAGGTGAAACGTATTGTGTCGGCGCATTTAAAGGAACTGTAGACTTTGATCCAGGGGTTGGTACTTATTCGCTGACTTCAGCATCCGCAGGTACAGAAGATGATCTTTTTTACTGTAAGCTCGATGCCTCTGGAAATTTTTTATGGGCAAAGCAGATCGGTGGAGGAGATATTCAGTATGGCTATTCGCTTGCGATTGATCAGGGCGGAAATCTTTTGTCAACTGGTATTTTCAGATATACCGTTGATTTCAATCCCGGTGCAGGTGTGGATACGTTGTCTTCTCCCACATTTTCGCAAAATATGTATGTTCTTAAACTCGATCCATCCGGAAATTTTGTCTGGGTAAAAGGTGTGTCTAGCAATGGAATAGTGAACGGATATGATATTATGCTGGATGAAAATGATAATATTTATACCACCGGATTGTTCTGTGATACAACTGATTTTGATCCGGGGCCGGGAGTTTATACCTTGGATGGAGGTGAATACAGTACTGCTTTTTTATGGAAGCTCAATCCTTCAGGAAATCTGATTTGGGCTTTGCCGGTAGGAACGGGAGGATGTTCATTCGGACAAGGGATTGTTCTATACGGAAATTCAATTTATATGACCGGCTGTTTCAATCTGGCTGTTGATTTTGATCCCGGTGCGGATATTTATGAGCTGTATTCACATCAAAGTTCGTATCGGGACATCTTTTTTTTAAAATTACAGATCAGTCCTAATC
>JALYRR010000084.1 GCA_030855265.1 Bacteroidota bacterium
CTGCTGTAAACAAGAGAAAAGCGATATATAGGCTTGTTTTGGGCATTTAAACAAAGATAAAACCCTTTACGCATATTAACGCAAAGGGTTTTATCTATTTATTAAACGGTTTTATTTAATGATCACAATCTTATCACTCATTTTAACTTCATTGTCAATGATTACTTTATAGAAATATACACCGCTGTTCAGCATTGTTTCATTGATAAGGATTTGATTATTTGTCCCGGTTTCCAATGAATATGAGGCTACCGCCTTCCCGGAAATATCAAAAATGGTCACTGTTCCCGTTGACTGATCTTTCATGGAATAGATCAGTTTCATGCTTCCATCATTCGGGTTAGGGTATAACCTGAAATTTTCGGTTTCCTTCGCTTCAATGGGCAGAGATTGCATACTGCGGTTTTCGTCAGTAAAAGATTCGCATAGGTTAACATATTCCGCACTCTCATACTGGCTTAAAATTGTTCTTGCCTGATGAACTGCCATACCATCATTGTAAGGACATTTAGCTGCTACAAGACGAAGATCAGCTAACTGGCTTTCAGTAAAATCAATCCCTGAAATACTATTCTGGATGAGCATTTCATTCATCCACTTGGTATTACTTTCTGCATCATTTGCAGGAGTTACCGAGCCATTAAGTGACTGAGCAGGCAATAAGGCGGCAGGATTTGAAGGATCTGCAAGCACCTGCTCCACATCATCCAACTTACCAATATTGCTTGTCGCCTGAATGCTTTGGAAGTCTGTAAGCATAGGATGAGAAGCTAATGTAGCAGGATCATTTTTTAGATATTGATACAGGCTCTGTTTCAGCATCCAACGTGTTGGTGCTTCATATGCTGGAGGCACAATGGAATCCCCGGCAATTTGAAGCATCAATGATAATTGCGGTGCTGCTATTCCGTGGATCACAATAGGACACAGGAAGCCGATGTATATCCATTAATATCCGTGGTAGTCAAGGTAACTGTATATGTCCCTGCTGTCGCATATGTATGTGTCGGATTTTGCAACGAAGAAGTTATGCCGTCCCCGAATGTCCATGCCCATGAAACAATATTTATCTGACAGGTGCTTAGATCGGTAAACGTAGTTTGGCAATTAGTCACTGATGAAAAATTTGCAACGGGAGGAAAAGCTGAAATTGTTTGCGAAACAGAATTCGGTCCGCATGCGTTTGATACCGTTAATGTAACTCCGACCGGACCAGAACCAATTGGATTAGTACAAAAAACATCGGTACATCCTGAAGAACAAGTTCCGTAAGAAGAAAACCAATTATAATTTAAATTTTGACCAGTGGAGGTGCTTGTAAAACAAACAATCCCATTCTCACAGTATGGACCAGCGCTGGCCGTCAAGGAAGCTACCGGATTATCGACCACGTGAATAGTATATCTCATAAGATAATATATCCCACCGCAATTATTAGGGTTGCCATCGTAATGAAAAGCTTCAACTACATAATCTCCTGCTGTGCTCCACGTTGCGGTATAGCTAGTCGGAACCGACGTTGAAGTAACATCGTAGTGAAAAAATGGCCCAATATCGCAGAAAGGAAAATAAAAGTCAAGGGTGTTTGTAGGATAGAGACCGGGTCCCACCGAAAAACCTGAAAAATCGAATACAGTAGGGGTATTTACGCAAATTTCAATTTCACAATCTTTATACATGGTACCACCGGGGGCGATTGGGGGATCACCACATTCATTCGCCATTTGGCATAGTGCTCCTCCGTTTACTGTACATATTATTCGTGGGCTTAGAGGCTCCGTAAGACACAGATCATAAACTGCTGTTTCCTGACAGCGAGTGCAAGCTGGCATGGTACTCAGCTTGATGAAGTAGTGATCTCCCACAACAAGGCTATTTACCTCCAAGACTAACAAGGTATCATTGAGGGAATCCACTGCTACAGAACCAACAAGGGTAAAAGAAGTACATCCCCCTGAGTAGAGCTCCACTTTCTCCACATGGCCAGTGGAAGTCGGGTCAAGTGTAAGTTTTATTTCCATTGCGTTGCTACTGGCAACTACTGTATACCATTTTTCCAACGCACTTAATGTTTCATTGTCTTTACAACTTGGAAGGGTGGCGAAAGGGATGGCACCATAGCAACTGGTTCCGCTTTATGAGCGTGCTGCATTGGAGCACAATGCCATAATAAAAAAAAGGAGTATTTTTTTCATGAATAGAGGTTTGTTGGTTTAATTTAAAAGTTCTAGCGTTTCTCAAACAATTAGAAACGATGTGCGAAAGTGGATAGGTTCTTAACGTTTCTGCCTTAACAACGTATGCAAATATGTTCGGAAGTAGCAGTTGAGTAGATTAATTTTCATCATAGTTTTGGAGTAGATTTAAAACGAATTAAGAACATTTGAACTTACTATCAAAATAAATCGAGGTTTTTTAAAAAATATTTTTGCGAATCTTATACATGTCTACGGTTGTTTTTTTATGCAATTTTCCTTTTCACATTCGAATAATAAAAGAGTTATACTGTTGCTGTGGATTTTAGATTTGTGTGATTCTTATCAACGTACAACACCCTTTCAATTCGTAATCAAAAAGCCCTATTAGAATGAGTACATAATTTTCGTAAATTCGTAAAGATTCCTTATTTGCATATATATGATAGTAGATATTTTTATTCCTTGTTTTATTGACCAGATCTATCCTGATACCGGATTCAATATGGTAAAGATCCTTGAGAAGGTTGGTTGTGGTGTAAATTACAATCCGGAGCAAACCTGCTGCGGACAACCTGCTTTTAATGCAGGCTATTGGGATGATTGCAAGGAAGTGGGAGAGAAGTTCATTCGTGAATTCCAGAACGACCGTTACATTGTTTGTCCATCCGCGTCCTGCGTGGGAATGATAAAGAATTATTATCCGGAGATGTTTCATAATTCTGTCTTGCACAATGAGTACAAGCAGATCCAGAAAAACATTTTTGAGTTCTCCGATTTTATGGTGAATGTTTTAAAGATCACTGATCTTGGAGCAAAACTGGAAGGTGTTGCTACTTATCATGATTCCTGTGCCGCATTGCGCGAATATGGAATTAAGCGTGAACCACGTGTTCTCCTCGAAAAAGTGCGCGGACTGGAAATGCGTGAGATGAAAGATACCGAAACCTGCTGCGGATTTGGCGGAAGTTTTTCCGTTAAGTTTGAACCAATCGCTGTGGGAATGGGTGAGCAAAAGCTGGACAATGCCCTGGAAACTGGTGCAGAGTTTATGATCTCAACGGATGTTTCCTGTTTGATGCATCTCGATGGTTATGCAAAAAAAGCAGGCAAGAAGATGAAGATGATGCACCTTTGCGATGTGCTTGCTTCGGGTTGGGATTAGTTCTTAATCCATTCTTTTTTCCAGCTCCCTGAATTCAACACTGTTCCTGATCGTGCTGAATACCACATCCGAATCCAATCGGGACTTGTCTTTAAAACCATGCTCTTCCGCTTTCTTTAGAAATTGAAGTGCTCTCGTTCCATCGCTTTTCATAGCGGCTATCCGTGCAGATAAATACCAGGCTTCGGAATTATCAGGATCCACTGTCACGTAGATCTTACTATACCGCTCCGCAGCGTCAAAATTATTTTGCGACAATGAATTATTTACCTGCGAATACATGTACAAGCTCAGGTATTCAAGAATCCGCTCATACACGAGTGCTTCATCGCGGTTCTTTTCTGTACGGATCTTTTGTCCGAGAGAACTGACTTCTTTCTTCCACCATTCCACCGATTCTGTTTCAGCCGGCTTTGCGTATTCCTGTTTCAGCGATTCTTCTTTTTTCCAGATCCTTTCCTCTCCTTTTAATCGTTGATTGATCTCCGGATCTATACCCAGTTTTTTATAGGCATCATAAAAGGGAGCGAGGTTGGCAAGGCCTTCATAAAAATTAATTGTTTTTTTTGTAAGGAGAAATGCTTCATAGTTTTTACCTTCTTTCAGCAGCAGATCCAGCTGTTTCGGAATGCTGTCGAAGGATGCGGAGATCATGGATTCTTTTTTATACGAGGGAGTTTTTCTCATTTCATTCAGCTCCATCCAGAGCATTCCTTCATTCATTACGGAAGCAGAAGGCCATTCATGTTTACCATCGAAGGTGATCAGCATGTGCTTTGCCTGGTGATCCGTCATTTCAAGAAGATCGTATTTTTTTACTTCCGAATAGTTGAGGTCTTTATCCCCGATCAGGGCAATGAATGTAAAATTCTTCCTTGGGTTTTTTGTTCCTCCTGCCGGAGCAGCAGCCCCGCATGCGATCACACCGTTCACCATTCCCGTTATTCCTGCAAGGCCATGAGCAACACGTGCTCCTCCCGAAAATCCAAGAAGGTAAATCCTCTGGAGGTTAACCGGCAGCCGGCTTTGTACATCCACAAATAGTTTTTCAGTAACAATCTTTGTTTCCTGCCAGGTCATTCCGTTCTTGCTGTTATTGGATCCGACCAGGATGTATCCGTATTTATCAGCCAGTTCTTTGTAAAGATTCAGCGGGATCTTTCCGCTGCCGGATGGATCAAAGGCATACATGAGTGGATAAGTGCTATCATTCGAATAGCCCGATGGCAAATACAGCGCATAACTCAGGGCCGTGTCCTGTTTTATTTTAATCTCGGTGATCTCGCCTGCAGGGAATTTCTCCTTCGTTAATTTTACAGAATCTCCCGCCTGCTGAGTTGATTTTCCTTCGTTACCGGAACAGCCGGTAAAAATTAAAGCAATCAATAATAAGATTGAAAGTAGAATTGAGCGCATCATTAAATGACTTTATAGTTTTTATATTCTCCGATCTTCCATCCTGTTGTTCTCTCAATGAACATAGAGATGCGAAGCTTAAATGAAAGTTTCTTTTTTGTCGGGTCGAATGAAAATTTCCAGTTCATGCGGCTGATCCTTTCCTGCATCACTTTTGGATGTGTTCCGGAAAATGCCGCTACCGAATCGATCTGTGAATAATCAAACTCATTCACCTGCGGAACATTTTTTTTCATCCATTCATCATCATGCCACATCTTGTGAAATGTTTCCTGCTTGGCCTGCTGAGCTGCCGGTGGCTTTACCCAGCCATAATGATAAACGAATGCATCAATCGCTTTCACATTTAATTTTCTCCCGTTTTTTCTGAAGCCCTGTGCATCACGGTAGGAGCTGATGTTCTTATCATTCCGGATGATTCGGATCTCTTTTCTGTACCATTGACGGGCATCTCCTACATAATCATAGGAACCATAAAAGTGTTTGTAATTGAAGAGCAGGCCTTCCACCTCATGATCGTTTTTATACTCTTCCATGGATTTTTTGATCGCCGGCAAATGGGATTCATGGATCACTTCATCGCCCTGGATATAGAATGCCCAGTCGGAATCCGCACTGATCGCATTGAATGCTTTGTTGGTTTCATCTGCCAGCACTTTCCCGCCTTCGCGAAGAGCATCGTTCCAGATTGTCTCTATGATACGGATCTTATGGGAAGGTATCGAGCGGATCAAAGCGAGTGTGTCGTCATCGGATTTCCCAACAGCAACAACCACTTCATCACACAAAGGAAGAATGGAGCTGATCGCTTCCACGATCGGGTAATCGTACCGGATGGCATTTCTGACAATCGTAAATCCGCTGACCTTCATGGGAAATTATATTCCGGTGTAATTGGAAGGACTGATGTTTTTTAATTCCTTTTTTACAGAATCACTTACTTGTAATGTATCTATAAATTCGGAAATGCTTTCACGGGTGATCTTTGAATTGGTGCGTGTAAGTTCTTTCAGCGCTTCATACGGTTTTGGGTAGCCTTCTCTGCGTAAAACAGTTTGTAATGCTTCTGCAACTACCGCCCAGTTATTTTCCAGGTCTTTTTCAAATGCTTCCTTATTCAGGATAAGTTTGTCGAGTCCTTTGATGAGTGAACGATAAGCGATGAGGCTGTGAGCAAGAGGGACTCCAACATTCCGCAGAACAGTTGAATCCGTAAGGTCGCGCTGCATGCGGGAGATCGGTAGTTTTGCAGAGAGGTGTTCGAAAATGGCATTCGCAATTCCAAGATTTCCTTCGGAATTTTCAAAATCGATCGGGTTCACTTTATGCGGCATGGCCGAAGATCCGATCTCGCCTTCCTTGATCTTTTGCTTGAAATAATCCATGGAAATATAGGTCCAGATATCTCTGTCAAGATCGATCAGGATCGTGTTGATGCGTTTGAGTGCATCACACCAGGCTGCGAAATTATCGTAATGTTCAATTTGTGTTGTCGGATAGGAGCGATTCAAACCCAATGTATCATTCACAAATGTATTGGCAAATTTCAACCAGTCGGTTCCCGGATACGCCACATGATGTGCATTCAGATTTCCTGTTGCACCACCGAACTTTGCTCCGTAAGGAACTGCTTTCAGCTGAAGCATTTGTGCTTTTAACCTCACCGCAAAAACTTCGATCTCTTTGCCCAGGCGGGTAGGAGAGGCAGGCTGACCGTGTGTTCTCGCAAGCATCGGAACATCTTTCCATTCGGAAGCATACGCATTTAATTTGCTGCACACTTCTTCTAAAACCGGAAGGATGCATTCATTCATAGCTTCCTTGATTGAATAAGGAATTGCTGTATTGTTGATGTCCTGGGAAGTCAATCCGAAGTGAATGAATTCTTTCTGATCATCGATCTTTAATGCATCGAGTTTCTCTTTGATAAAATACTCCACAGCTTTCACATCATGGTTGGTGATCTTTTCAATGTCCTTGATCTTTTGTGCATCTTCCTCCCTGAAGTTTTTATACACATCTCTCAGCGAACTGTATATTTTTTTGTCAACGCCTTTCAGCTGCGGAAGCGGCAGTTCGCAAAGGGCAATAAAATATTCTATTTCCACCAGCACTCTGTACTTAATGAGCGCTGCTTCGGAGAAATACGATGCAAGTGCAGATGTCGTGTTACGGTAGCGTCCGTCAACGGGTGATATAGCTGTAAGTTTGGTCAGTTCCATAATGTTCAGATCAGTATAAAAAAAGAGGAACGAAGATAAGAAAAATACCCCATCTCACAGTATCCCTGCTATGAGGCCGGATTGCAGCGCTGCAGGCCTCAGAACTCGATCCTGTAACCAAAATACGGGAACAGGCCGAGCTGATATTCTTTTTGAAGGTTTTGTGTTTCCGCGTTGTAAGTTTCCCTGAGAATGTTTTTTGTATTGAGAATGTTTTCCACAACAATGAACATACTTTGTGAGGTTCTTTTTCTGTTCGTTTTATACGATAATTTTATATCGAAGCGGGAATAATCTTTCAGCTTTTTTGTGAATGCTTCTTTATCGTTGTACACTGCCGCACCCCTCATTCTTGAAGCTTCGAGATCAATCGGCGTATACCTGTTTCCTCCGGCCTGTGTGAATTTAAGATCGAGCGACAAATATTTATTTTTGCTTTTTCCAAGCCCGAGTTCATAACCGGCAAGCGCATTAAAAACATATCCTCCGTCATAGGCGGTATGATGTTCAACCTTGTCGCTGCCTTTGTATTTTGATTCATACAGCGAAGTTGTGAGAAGGAAATAATAATGATCACTGAAGAATTTTTCGATCGTGAATTCAATTCCGTAATTTTCTCCGTCTCCTTTGTTTTCAAGTGAATCTACCAGTGGAATTCCTTCAAGGGCATTCCCGACATTGATCATGGAAAATGAAGAGTTCCAGTTTTTCTGAATAGGAATATCATACACATACTGATAATAGCTTTCCAGTTTAAAGCGGAAGTTTTTTCCGAAATTCAGATCATACCCTGCAATTGCATGTTGGCTTTTTGATAGTCCGAGTCCTTTGTTGCTCCGGTGATAGCTGCTGTCGGCAGGAATGTAAGTATCATAAAAATAATAAATGACCGGCTGCATCTGGCTGTGCATTCCGTAACCAAGACTGATGTTTTGTTTTGGTGTCAGCTTAAATTTAAGGCCAAGCCTCGGTTCAACCGCTTGTGAATTGTTAAGCAGGAAATTTTGATAATGCACACCTGAATTTACAGTGATGGCTGAAGTGGGCCGGTATTGCCAGTGAACAAAGCTTTGAAATAATCCCGCTGTCGATTTTTTGACGTTGAGATCATACAGGTATTTATTGTATTCATTTGAATAATAGAACGCTTCCGCATTAAAATAAATAAGCTGATACGTGGCTCCTGCTTTTATCAAATGATTCGCATTTACTTTTCCGGTTACGGTATAATTGGCAATGTAATTAGCTTCGGTGGATTTGTTTTTACTGTCGAGAAAGGCTGAACGGTCCACCGGAGAAAGCGAATCAATTTTAGCATCCAGCTGCGTTCCCGAAACCGAAAGCGATAATTTTCCGGAAAGTTTCGGATTAAAAAAATACTGATGAGAAAGTCCGGTCGCGCCCATGCTCGTTTTAAAAACCAGGTCTTCTCCTCCAGCAATGTAGGACCAGTCGCCGGATTGACGGTCGCTGTCCAGCAATGATAATTTACTCACGCCGCCAATTCCCCAGAGCGTAAAAATCCCTGATTTTTTTGTTGGGATATTCAGTTTGTAAGAAACATCCTGGTATTGAGGACTTGCAGAAACACCGAAACGTATTCCGAGCTTATTGAAAACTTCAAGCGTTGAATACCTGTAATTAACGAGGTAGGAACTTCCGTTCGCTTTTGAGAGCGGGCCTTCCGCGCCGAGTTCAATTCCATTGATGCCCAGTTGTCCGGTGAATTCGGTATGTTCATTATTACCGTTCCTTAATTTAAGATCGAAAACAGCCGCTACTTTATTTCCATATTCTGCCGGAAAAGCGCCGGTAAGAAAATCCGAATTTCCCAAAAGATTATTATTCAACATGCTCACAGGCCCGCCGGTTGCACCTTGCGCAGAAAAGTGATTGGGATTGGGAATGTCCACACCTTCCATTCTCCACAAAACCCCGAGTGGTGAATTACCTCTTACGATGATGTCGTTGCGTGCGTCATTGCCTGATGAAACACCTGCGTAGTTCGCAACCATTTTGCTGGGATCCCCACGGCTGCCGGCATATCGGCCTGTTTCCTCCGCCTGGAAATTCCGTGAGCTCACTGTTACAAGATCATTATTTGCTTTCGTTTTATCTATTTCCGCAACGATTTCAACCGCTTCGGAGGTGGTGTACACTTTTTCACGCAGCTCAATGTTCAGGATCACTTCTTTGCCGGAGCTTACAATAATATTATTCAGAAAAATATCCTCATATCCGATCGAGCTGACTTTAATGGCTCTTCGGCCCACTTCGATGTTCTCAATTCTGAAATTTCCATTCAGGTCGGATGTTGTACCAATGAGGGAATCTGAATTGAGAAGGATAATATTTGCAGCAATGATGGGTGATCTGGAATCGACATCAATTACTTTTCCGCGGATAGTTTGGGTATAGGTTTGGGCATCCGCAACACGGTTGCAGAAAAGGAACAGTAAAAAAGTGAATGTTAAGAAACGACTCATTTTCAATTTCAGCGCAAAAATAATCATTCAGTTAATATCAAATGGTTTGATTGGGAAGAATCTCTTAATTTTCTAAGGCAAAGAACAGGGATTCCCATGAATTTAACATTTATCTTTGCAGAGGATCAACATCCGGAATATGAGCTTTTTTCAGCAGGTCGGCATTGGGTTTCGCAGTTACAGCACTGCTCTTTCATTTGTATTCAACAAAGGACTCTGGATCTATATTGTTTATCCGCTCATCGTGGCCGTATTGCTTTTTATCGGTGGCTTTGCTTTGATCCAGGCTGTTTCGGATGATCTCCGCGACTGGATCATGACTGTTATTAATCCCGAAGGTGAACAATCGGAATTCTTCAGTTTCCTGAACACCTTCCTGTATTGGTTTGTGCTGATCGCGCTCAAGATCCTTTTCTTTTTTATTTTCTCATCACTTACGAAATTCATTGTACTGATCCTTCTTTCTCCCATGATGGCAGTGCTTTCTGAACGAACAGAAGAGATCCTCACCGGAAAAAAATATCCCTTCGTTTTGAGTGTTTTTATGAAGAATGTTTTCAGAGGCGTCATGATCGCCCTTCGTAATTTTTTTATACAGATTCTCATCATCGGAACCTGCTTTCTTGTCTCCTGGATCCCTGTGATCGGATGGTTAAGCCCTTTCGTGATGCTCCTCTTTTCCTATTATTTTTATGGTTTCTCCATGGTTGATTATGTGAATGAACGAAGGAACCTGGGCGTTTCGCAAAGTGTGATGTACATCCGCAGCAATAAGACCATGTCGGTAGCCAATGGTTTTGTGTTTTCGGTGATCTTCGCCATACCTTTTATCGGGACGGTGTTTGCGCCCATATTAGCACCTATCGCTGCTACGATAGCTGTATTTGAAACTGAGAAATTGAGCAAATGATGAATGAAAAAATAAAAGTGTCTGTCGTCTCCTATTTAAATTCCAAACCTTTCATTCATGGGCTTGAACAGGACTTCATGAAAGATCTGATCGAGATAAGTCAGGACATTCCCTCTGTATGTGCCCAAAAGCTTCTGGAGGATCAGGTGGATGTAGGGCTTGTTCCTGTTGCGGTTATCCCTGGATTGAAGGAACATCATATCATCAGTGATTACTGCATTGGAGCAGTAGGGAAAGTGAATTCGGTGATGCTTTACAGCAATGTTCCCCTGAATGAAATAAAGACAATTTTACTGGATTATCAGTCGCGCAGTTCCGTAGCCCTCACACGGGTTCTGGCCGCTTTTTTCTGGAACATACAGCCCGAATGGAAGGAAACAGCAAGTGATTATGAGCATCTGATCTCAGGCAACACAGCTGCGGTAGTGATCGGCGACCGTACATTCGGAATGGAGAATAAATATGTGTATTCTTATGACCTGGCTGAGGAATGGCAGAAAAACACCAGCCTGCCATTTGTATTCGCCTGCTGGGTGTCGAACAAGAAATTGCCTTCCGGATTTCTACCCATGTTCAATAAGGCCCTGAAATTTGGAATCGATGCAAGGGAAGGGCTTGCAGCGGAAATTCAAAGCAATAATAAGTATCAGACCGATGTGTTTTATTACCTGAATAACAGCATCAGTTATGATTTTGACCATCCTAAAAAAAGGGCTTTGGAACTGTTTTTGGATTACACCCGCAAACTCGGCTTGTAAAGTTTTTGTAATCAGGTATTAATCAATATATTTGCTCATGAGAGCGCATTTCGGAGCTTGTTTTACCTGATAAATCAACAAAGCCATCCGTTAAATTTATATGTGTTTAAAATCTAATGTTTAAAATTATGATGAAGAAAATACTCAATTTAATCGTCCTGTTCTCATTTTCCCTGGGAACTATTTCTGCACAGAAAAATGTGATTGAAAAAAGTGAGGACCAGGTGAAAATGTTCAATGCCCAGCAGAGTTTTTATGCAGGCGACTTCAAAAAAGCGCTGAATATCTATAACGATGTTCTTGCTGGAAAACCCGGTGATGCAAACATCATCGGACATATTGCTGAATGCAATTATGAACTGGGAATGTATCCTGAAGCACTTGAGAACGCTGAAAAAGCAAAAGGGATTGATCCGAAAGCGTTTGAAAATAATTCACTCATCCTTGGGAAATTGTATCATATGCAAGGCAAGCTGGATGAAGCTTCCGCAGAATACAATTCCTACCTGACTTTAGTGGGTGAAGGAAAGAAAGCGGATGACAGTGATGTAAAAGTTTTTATTGCTCAGGTAGGAACCGCAAAAGAAATGATGGCAAAACCTGCCGATGTAAAGATCGATAATATGGGTGATGTGATCAATTGCGAATACGATGACAAAGCTCCAATGGTGACTGCGGACGGAAGAACGATTATTTTCACTTCAAGACGTCCGGGTAAATCAAGCGCCCTTGATCAGGAAGGTGATAACAGATATTTCGAAGACATTTATGTTTCCAAATGGGACACCGTAAAAAGAGGATGGAGTGATGCTGAGCTGATCCCGGGTTCTATTAATACGGAAGGCCATGATGCCTGTACAAGCATTTCACCTGACGGAAAACAAATTTATATTTATAAAAACGACATTGAATCAGAATCCCGTGGCGGAGATATTTATGTTTCCCGTTTGAGCTCATCCGGAAAATGGGGTGCGCCGAAGTCGATGGGCAAGCCGATTAACACTACGTACTGGGAAGGAGGAGCCTGTATTTCTCCTGATGGAAAAACGCTCTACCTTATTTCTGAACGTCAGGGTGGAACAGGTCGCGGTGATATTTATATGATCAAAAGAAAGTCCCGCACTGAATGGGAAAAACCAGAAAACCTGGGAACGTTGATAAATACAAAAGAAGATGAAGGCGGATTGTTTTTAGCACCGGATGGTAAAACACTTTTCTTCAGTTCTAAAGGACATAATTCAATGGGTGGATATGACATTTACAAAACAGTTCTTGAAGGCGGAAAATGGTCAGCACCGGTTAACCTGGGGTATCCGATCAATTCTGTCAACAATGATTTGTGCTTCTCATTATCTGTGGATGCTCAAGCCGGCTATTTTACAAGCGATAGAAAAGGCGGATTGGGAGAAAGAGATGTGTATAAAGTAGACTTAAACAATTATACTGTTCTGGAAAAAGAAATGAAGGCCAAGACAGTTAACAATGGTCCTGTAATGGCCATCCTTAAAGGTGATGTGTTTGATGCAACTGCTGGTACCGGAATGGAAGCGGATCTTGTGGTGTTTAACGAGGCAGGTGAAAAAGTGGGAAGTACAAGTTCAAGCGAAGGCAGCGGAGAATATTTTCTTACGTTGATGGCGAATAAAACATACACAGTAAAAATCGATGTGAAAGGATATAAGCCGGTAGAAGAGAAGGTGGAGATCAAAGCGGCAAAAGAAGGCGCTACATCTGTTGTAAAACATTACCTGCTTTATAAGAAATAAGCGGAATTGAATTTAAAAAAAGGAGCACTCTGAAAAGGGTGCTTTTTTTATAGCCTTGATTCTGTGGGCAACCTGGCTTAGCGTTCTTTGCTGCGAGTTTATCCTGAGCGAAGCCGAAGGGCGCGAAATAATCTGTGAATATGTGGTGGGAAAATACAGGTTATAGGAACGCAGATCTTCATGATTTTTATGATCACCTTCGGTGGATATGATAAATTATGATTTGATTTTTTGAGGACATTAACTTTAGGTTCTTCGAGAAATAAATCTGTGAATCTGTGGTGGGAAAATACAGGATTTAGGAACGCAGATTTTTATGGTTTTTATGATCACCTTCGGTGCATATGATAAATTATGATTTGATTTTAGTAAGGACATTAACTTTAGGTTCTTCGAGAAATAAATTTGTGAATCTGTGGTGGGAAAATACAGGATATAGGAACGCAGATTTTTATGATTGTTATGATCACCTTCGGTGGATATGATAAATTATGATTTGATTTTTTGAGGACAATAACTCTGGGTTCTTTTCGAGAATCATCTGTGAATCTGTGGCCTACCTAGCTTAGCGTTCTTTGCTGCGAGTTTATCCTGAGCGAAGCCGAAGGGCGCTAAATAATCTGTAAATCTGTGGCGGAAAATACTGGATATAGGAACGCAGATCTTCATGATTGTTATGATCACCTTCGGTGCATATGATAAATTATGATTTGATTTTAGTTAGGACATTAACTTTAGGTTCTTCGAGAAATAAATTTGTGAATCTGTGGTGGGAAAATACTGGATATAGGAACGCAGATCTTCATGATTTTTATGATCACCTTCGGTGCATATGATAAATTATGATTTGATTTTAGTAAGGACATTAACTTTAGGTTCTTCGAGAAATAATCCGTGAATCAGTGGCCCAAAAACCTTTGCGTACTCTGCTTCGGAGTTTATCCTGAGCGAAGCCGAAGGGCGAGAAATAAATTTGTGAATCTGTGGCGGGAAAATACTGGATATAGGAACGCAGATTTTTATGATTGTTATGATCACCTTCGGTGGATATGA
>JALYRR010000272.1 GCA_030855265.1 Bacteroidota bacterium
TTACTTAACTCTCCGAAACGAAGGGAGTTTAACTGAGCAATCGGGCGGGCACCCATGGTAAAAATATCGCGATTGATCCCTCCTACTCCGGTTGCCGCTCCCTGGTATGGTTCCAGCGCACTCGGGTGATTGTGGGATTCTATTTTAAATGCACATCCTAATCCGTCGCCGATATCAACAAGTCCGGCATTTTCTTCTCCTGCTTCGGCAAGAATGAACGGACCTTTCTTTGGTAATTTCTTTAACCAAACTATCGAGTTCTTGTAAGAACAATGCTCACTCCACATCACGGAAAAAATACTCAGTTCTGTAAAATTAGGAACGCGGCCCAGGATCTCATTGATGCGATCAAACTCTTCCGGCAACAAGCCTAATTTTTTTGCGGTTTCAACGGTTGTTAATTTTTCTTCTGCTGTAGTCGACATAAACGATGTGTTAATTTGATAATGTGTTAATTTGAAAATTTGAAAATGTGTCAATGTGATAATTAAAACGGAGAACCCGATACCTGATACTTGCTACCTGATACCTGATTCTTTAAGCGTTCAAATTTACTAAAAAGCCCTCTGGCCGATAGAATATTTAACTCCGAGTTTTCAACACTTTTTGAATTACTATATTTGGGCAAAAATAGCCCTGATTTTGGAGTTTCTGCTGGTCATTACATACGCTGCTTTCTTTATTTTCCTCATCCGGAAAATGAGTTTTTTCGAAGCGCCGGGCATTTCCAAAACCCAGCTGACCGGGATCTTCCTTTTTAAAATCCTTGCAGGAGTCAGCCTCTGGGCCGTTTACACCTTTTATTACACCGACCGTTCTACCGCTGATATCTATAAATACTTTGACGATAGTGGCGTTATTTACAATGCGCTTCGCTCGAATCCCCTGGATTACCTGAAAATGCTCAGCGGGATCGGGAACGACACTCCTGCCTTCGACGGTTATTATGCTGAAATGCACTACTGGGCCCGGAAGCCGCAAAGCGGGATCTACAACGACAGCCATACCATCATCCGCTTCAACGCTTTTGTACGTTTATTCTCCTTCGGATATTTTAATGTCCACACCGTGGTGATTTGTTTCCTTTCTTTTTGCGGACTCACTGCCATCTATAAAACCTTCCAGCCTCATCTTCAGGGGAAAAGCACACTTCTCGCGGCAGCTGTATTCCTGTTGCCTTCTGTGATGTTCTGGGGTTCCGGAGTTTTAAAAGAAGGACTCATCCTCTTTGCCTTAGGCGTTTTGATCCATGCCGTGAACCGTTTTTTTTCCTTGCGGGCTGTCATTACTGCTTTGCTGACAGGCGCATTGCTGGCGCTTTCCAAGTTTTATGTCTGGCTGGCCATCCTCCCCGGATTACTTTTTCTCATCTGGAGCAACCGCACACAACACTCCCGTCCCTTTCTGAAATTCTTTTTCATCCTGTTGATCATTGCTGTGGCCGGACTCAACATCGACCGCTTCAGCTCTATTCAGAATCCTCTTGTCACACTTTCTCAAAAACAACTTGAATTCCGATCTCTGGCAACAGGAAATGAAAAGGATGCTTTTTTAAAACCCATTGCTCCTGCTGGTAGTTTTCTCAACATCCCCAATCTTGAACCAACGCTTTCATCATTCATCAGAAACAGTCCGCAAGCCCTGTCCAATGTCTTATTCCGTCCTTTTATCTGGGAAAGCTTTTCACCATTTATGCTGATGGCCGCAATAGAAAACATCCTCATGATCGCCTTCGTCATTCTTTGTATCATTTTCTGTAAAGCTTTCAAAGAAGTGCAGTGGTCGTATTTTTTATTTTGTTTTTCATTTGTCATTATCCAGTTCCTGATCATCGGCGAAACCACTCCGGTAATTGGTGCCATCGTTCGTTATAAAGTCCCTGCACTCCCCTTCTTACTTATTGCTTTTTTATTCCTTCTTGATTCTGAAAAGCTATTGAAACGCGCTCCCAAACTAAGAAGGTTCATAGGTTAAATATTTTTATACATTTGTTTACAGATCAAAAAACCGAATTATGAATTTCAGCAGCTTATTCAGAAAAAAATCCGCAACCGTATTATTAAAAGAAGGTGGCGATGGAGAGCATTCAGGACTTAACAAAGTGTTGAATGTAAGGGATCTTACTTTTTTTGGTATTGCTGCAATCATCGGAGGCGGAACATTCAGCGCCATCGGAAATGCCTGCTTCTCCGGAGGTCCCGGCGTTATATTGCTGTACGTTATTTGTGCTGTAGCCTGTGGTTTTACTGCCTTGTGTTATGCGGAATTCGCAGCCAGGGTGCCTGTTTCAGGAAGCGCTTATACGTATGCTTATGTTTCCTTCGGTGAACTCTTTGCCTGGATCATCGGCTGGGCCTTGCTGATGGAATACTCGATAGGAAATATTTACATCGCATTTTCATGGAGCGGTTATTTTACAAATCTGTTGGATGGCTTTGGATTGCATCTTCCTGAATGGCTCACCACCAATTACTCCGCTGCTCATCAATCATTCCTTGATAATAAAGATCAGGCAGCTGAAGGTTTTATTGCCTGGGCAAATGCTCCTGTTGTGGGAGGTTTGCGGATCATTTTCGATCTTCCGGCTGTTATGATCAACATCCTGATCACATGGTTGGTTTACGTGGGAACAAAAGAATCCAGGAACATCAGCAATGCGATGGTCGTTATAAAACTGATCATTATTGTTCTGATCATTTTGGTGGGATGCTTTTACATCGACATTGATAACTGGTCGCCATTTATGCCGAACGGATTTAACGGAGTGATGGCAGGAGTTTCTGCTGTATTTTTCGCTTATATCGGATTCGACGCCGTATCAACGCTTGCAGAGGAAAGTAAAAATCCACAACGCGATCTTCCACGCGGAATGATCTATTCACTTGCAGTTTGCACGGTGGTGTATATTATTCTTGCACTCGTTCTTACGGGGATGGTTTCTTATACATTGCTTGGAGTAAGTGATCCGTTGGCTGAGATCTTTAAGATCAAAGAGATCAAATGGATGCTGTTCATTGTTTCCATTGCTGCAGTGGTTGCCATGACGAGCGTACTGCTTGTTTTTCAAATGGGACAGCCAAGGATCTGGATGACGATGAGTCGTGATGGATTATTGCCGAAGCGTTTTTCAAAGATCCATCCGAAGTATAAAACACCGGGCTTTGCAACAATCATCACAGGATTTGTGGTGGGTGTTCCGATCTTTTTTACGAATGAAAATTTCGTTCTCGACTTCACCAGCATCGGAACATTGTTCGCGTTTGTGCTTGTTTGCGGAGGAGTATTGATGTTACCACGAAAAGCGGAAGAAGGCAATACGGAACTGACCAAAGGTAAATTCAGACTTCCCTACATCAATGCGAAGTTCATTTTCCCAATGATCATTATAGCAACGTTCGCTATTGTGATTGTTGCTTTCCCTGAATATTTCCAGGGTATGTTTTCTTTCAAAAGCGAAACCTTTGTTTCCTACCTTCCAATGTTTATTTTTATTATTCTATGCATTGTGATGAGCATTCTTTCTTACTTAAAAAACCTTTCATTGATACCAGTGCTTGGTCTTGTTTCCTGCTGCTACCTCTTAACAGGGATGGCCGTTTCAAACTGGGTTTGGTTTTCGATCTGGCTGGCGATCGGACTTGTGGTTTACTTTGCTTACAGCAGGAACCATAGTAAATTGGCGGATAGAAAATAAATTGTGATCGGATAATTTCTGAATAATTAATGCAAAAAGAGATCCGGCTGAACGACCGGATTTTTTTGCACAAAAACATTTTCAATTTTGAAACGCCCTATCATTCGCACTCGAAAAATATTATCTTCGGAACACATGGATTTGAAAACAGCAGAAAGTCTCTATGAAGAGTATAAAATAATTTACGAGGAGAAAAATGCCAAAAACAACATTAATGAAGAAGAGTTTTTTTTAAACTCGCTTGAAATAGCACATCAACCTCCTTTTAATGAAACCAGCTATGAAGTGTTGTTATATGCGATAAAAGAAGGGAAAGTAATTACGTTCACGCTTGAAAACGCAATTCGGGTGTTTGGGAAGGAAATTTCAGCCAAACAGACCCCACTAGATCGGTTTAAATAGACCCCAGAAGATCGGATCAAACTGACCCCAGGAGATCGGACTAAACTGACCCCA
>JALYRR010000085.1:0-2815 GCA_030855265.1 Bacteroidota bacterium
CTGCAACATTTCTTCTTGCGCGTAGCTGTCCACGAATAACACGAAGAGAAAAAATGCGCAAAAAAATAAATTATAAATAGATTTCATAACCGAAATTTAAGACTCTTTCGCTTAAGACGCTGAAACATTTTCCGGGTTGCCTCAGTTATTATACGGATCCATCAATCCATTTTGAGAATGGCCTTGTTTCTCCGTTAATTGTTTCATATTGAAACTACCATAAACTTCATTAGAGTATATATATCCTGTACCAACCGCTAACCGGTAGCGTATTTTGGTTTTCGTTTTTCCATGATACTGCGGCACATTGAATTCCCAATACTGCTGTGGGGAAAGATAAACCTTGTGGTAACTGTTGCCACACCAGCTGGAGGGAAGGTATTCTATTTCTTTCCATTCATTGCCAACAAGTGCTTCAGCAATTACAGAAAGCCTGCTGTCGGAGGCACTCAGCATTACAACAGAATCGGTGGTATTCCCAATGAATAATTTATATCCCACAAACTCCTTAGCAAACGTTGTAACAATTGATGTGTCAATTTTCAAAAACAACTGATTCTTGATTTTTTCAATATCCGGATGTAATAATTTTGGTAAATTTCCAGAAGAAGCGTATCCTCCCAAAGCTTCTGTATCCGGAAGAGAGGAAGAAGCATAAATGTATCCGCGCAATTGATAATTTACATCCAGCTTTTTCTGAGCGTCGCAGGAAGTGGCATTTAGTAAAACAAGGGCGGAAATAAGCAATGAACTTTTCATGATTTTATAGATTTAGGTTTACAACCTAAAGACACATTACAGGGCTAAATTCCATACTTACAACCTGAATTCAATTACTGTTAATGAGTACAATCCCATAAACATACGCCGCAATCAAGATTAAAAGAATCACTGAGATTCCAACAGGAAACAATCTTGCCAGCTTATCTGAAAACATTCTATCCTTATAGGGAATGAACGAAAGAAGCGTTGCCAATAACCCAGCAACAACAGCAAGAAGGAAAAGGTTGCTGGCAAGGTCAACTAGAAACGAGATGATTCCAATCCCACTTTCTAAATCACTCCGGAAATAAAATACATACTGAACCACAATATGAATTGCGAGCAGCAGGGAGGTAATTAACCAGCGCCTTTTTACTGACATGGTATAAAGATAATCATAAATAAAATCCATTTCCTTTTTCTCAATTGCTCTATCTTTATTGTAAATATCACCTGCTATGGACTACAAACGAATGCCTATTGAAATTGAATCACCCGAACAAATGGGCTATTCAAGCATTAAATATAATCTTACGGAGAGTTCTGTAAGTGATACCATTTTAAAGCAGATTAATTTCGACATCAACGAGCTGGTACTTTGTTACGGAAATCACATCGGCGATCCAAAACTGAGAGCATTGATTGCATCGGAGTCGGATGGAATGACAGAAGACCACGTGATCACTACCGCAGGAGCTGCCGCGGCATTGTTCATCGTGGCTACAACTTTACTCGAAAAAGAGGATCACCTCATCGTCATCCGTCCGAATTATGCTTCCAACATTGAAACTCCAAGAGCTATCGGATGTGAGATCAGTTATTGTGAACTTTCATTTGAAAATGAATTCAGGATTTCGCTTCCGGAAATCCGGACGAAGATCAAACCGAATACAAAGTTGATCAGCGTCACTCATCCGCATAATCCTACCGGAACTGTGTTAACGAAGGAAGAGATCATGCAGCTGGCAGCGCTTGCGGAAGAATACAATTGTTTTGTTCTTATAGATGAAACATACAGAGACCTCACGCTGAATGAAAAACATCCGGTTGCCGCTTCATTATCTGATCGCCTGATTTCTGTCAGCTCCGTCTCAAAAGCATACGGACTACCCGGAATCCGCATAGGATGGTTGATCACAAAAAATGCATCTCTCTTCGAAAAGTTTCTTGCAGCTAAAGAACAGATCTTCGTTTGCAATTCGGTGATCGATGAAGAGATCGCTTATCAGTATTTATTAAAGAAAGAAAGTTATTTCCAGCCCATCCTATCACACATTTCAACCAACAGGAATATTCTTTTAAACTGGATCCGCTCCGAAACAAGGATGGAGATGGTGGAACCAAAAGGCGGTGTGGTCTGCTTTCCGAGAATTAAAAACATACCTGAAAACAAAATCACAGAGTTTTATAAGCTTCTCAATACTAAGTATGGAACATATGTGGGGCCCGGACATTGGTTCGAAATGCCTGGAAATTATATGCGCATCGGATACGGTTGGCCGAAGAGTGAACAACTAAAGGAAGGACTAACCGCTATTTCCAGAACACTGGATGAACTTGACTTGTAATTACCCGTGCAGCGTTAGGATGGGGAGGTTTTGATGCTCAAAGATCAATTCCACGGAAACGAGATGTCATCTAGTTCTGTGAAGAATATACAAACGGAATGTTTCCCGAACAGACTCAGTAACGGATCCGGCAGCTAACAATTGATTCTTGTTATCCATCACTGAAACAAATTTTCCATTACATGCCCTGAGGGTAAAACGATTATCCCCTTCTTCTAATACCTGCAGCAGAAATTTTTCCGTGCTACTAATAGTGTCAGCATCTGCGATCAGCACATTTTTATTCTGAACCTTTAAAGAAAGGTATTTGCCGGCAAAGGACCGGATGCTTACAGTATCATTTTCCAGATGAACGATATTGAACACCTCTGTTTTGTCAAGAGCATCCCTGCAATAAATGACTTCATAAGGATTTTTAATAGAAAGATACTTAAGGTTGCAGCTGGACCTAATGTAGATCATGTCTTCTCTTTTCAGATCATGAA
>JALYRR010000085.1:2825-13801 GCA_030855265.1 Bacteroidota bacterium
GAATAGATTATCTGCCCTAGCCCCAATTTTCTCCTTCCTAAATCATACGACTTCAACAGATCATACCAGGCGGTCGTTGCTTTTGTTTGAAAGAACCCATGAAAATAAGACTCTTTTGTATTGCAGTCAAAATGAATGAGGCCTTGGCTGAATTGCCAGGTTTGAAATAAATTGAGCGCGACCAGAAAGGTGCTGATCAAACATGATATAATGATCCTCTTCCGATTTGAAAAAAGGAAACTGATAAAGCAAGCCAGCGGAATGGAAAAGACTCCATAGAAATCGATCATAACCCGCATACCAAAACAATACCCATAACTCCACCACCACCAGGAGGAAAATACATATACGCAACTCAGCAAAGTGGCCAGGATTGCATAAAACATCTCTCTCTTCTGCTTATACAAGGGAACAAGTCCGGCGATAGCAAATCCCATCAACGGTGTATACACAAGCCAGCCCTTCTGAAAACCGGCAAGGAAAGGGAGCCACTCAGATTGTGTAAAGTAAAACCGATCTTCACGATAGAAATCGAAGAACCATTCTCCTGTGATGTATTTAAAATAAAGGAGTTGCGGTAAACAAACGAGAAATATGATGCCTGATGCAGTAAGAACTGAAAAAATCCGCGGCTTAATAAACAGGGCAGTCCTTCTCCAACCTCCGAGGCTTCCAATCCCGGTAATCACAAAATAAATCATCAACAGGATCAATACCGGCCTTATTAAAAGCAATAAGCCGAAGAGAACAGAAAATCGAATGAGATCATTACGGACCCCATGGAGAATCCATTTGTCAAAAAAATAAACGCAGATGCAGATTAGCGAAAATGAGATTCCGTGACTCATGAACGCTTCATAAGTTAGGTACCAGAACAGGTTGGTGCCAAGAACTACAAGGAGAAGGGTTACCGCCACAACGGTTTCAGAAAAATAATTTAGCAACAACTTCCTGAGGAAATGTAAACCAGCTAAAAAATAAAGAAGAACACCTATGCTCATCGCATTCTGGTATGGAAGTGAATATCCGTCGCACCGAAAATTCCCAAGATAAGCCACTACATGCCCAATAAAAAAGAAAGGCATAAGCATCACACTCATTCCCATCGGATGTTTAATGATCCGCTCCCCTCCAGGCAAAGTATTATACCAGGTCAGTTCTTTATAAAAAGCAGGATCCTGATCAATATATTTTAACTCCAGATCGTTGTGTAGAAATACAGCGGGCAGATACATATAATAACTGGTTGCATCGATCTTAAGCCTGTTCTGTTGGTGAAGCCCGGAAATACAAAATGTCACAGCAAAGAATACCATAACAAACAGTATTGCCCATGAACTGTGGGATACTTGTTTCATAAAAATATATTTAGAAGTCCTGTTCGCAGTTCCGGGGAGTTGAACTACAGGCTCATGGGGAGATGCCCAAATATAGAAAAAAAAAATTAACAGGCCACGGAATTTCTGTTACCTGGTTTTTACAGGCACCTGTAGTTATTAAAATGGAAAGATCAAGAAAGACAACACAACTAAACCAAATGATTCAGCATTCATTTCAAACGAAAGAGTAGTATTAGACCCTGAAATAAATTCAGGTTCACACTCCGAAACCTTAGTGCGTTTCCGCCTTCGCAGGAACAGGCGGCTCCATCACATGTCCGCACTTTTTGCAGGTCCGCAAATCCACACTTCCATAAAAATGAGCGAACGTTTCCTGGAACTGAGTCATGATATTTGTCAGCGTAAACTTTTTCTCGAACAAAGGCGTGTTGCATTTTTCACAGAACCACATCAGCCCGTCTTCTTCACCCGATCTGCGTTTACGCTCCATGACAAGCCCGATGGTATTTACTCCACGCTTAGGATTATGCGGGACCCGTGGCGGCAATAAAAATATATCACCTTCTTTTATATCAACCTCAACAGCTTTTCCGTCTTCCTGGATCTGCACGCTGATATCACCTTCCAACTGATAGAAAAACTCTTCGCTCTCATTAAAGTGATAATCCTTTCGCGCATTTGGTCCGCCAACAACCATTACAATGAACTCCGTGTTTTCATACACCACTTTATTTCCTACAGGCGGTTTTAACAGATGACGGTTTTCATCGATCCATTTTTTAAAATTGAAAGGGCGTTGTACTGTTGACATGGCTGATGATTTTAAAGTTTAACTGTTAACTGCAAAATGAAAACTCTCGGTGGCTGAATATCCGCGGGGCGACCCATCACTTCCCGATTGAACACATTGTTTACTACGAATGCGATCTTTGCTGTTTTATTCAATTGATAAGAAATGCGTCCATCATAAATGATATCCCCTTTATCATGTTCACTACGATACTTTTTCATTCCCGGAAAGAATTCTTCGTTCTCACCAAAGAAGGCATCTATGTTTTCCATGTAACTGTTGGCTCTTAAACTCCAGCCCAGACCAATTCCGCGATAACCCAATTCCACATCCCCTTTTCCGCTGTGCTCATATCTATACTTCAGAAGGTTTGTTTTTGTTGTGTTTCTTCCTGTATCTATCGCTACTTCAAAATCAGTCTGTCGTGGATCTATGTAAGTATATCCAACAAGCAGATCAACTTTGATCGGTCCTACCTTCCCTTGTCCCATGATGGTTGCATCTATTCCACGAATGCGTGTATTTCCGATATTCTGTGATTGAAAACCAATTCCTAAAAGCGCTGAAGTATTGTAAGGAGGCATTGGGGTTCCGTATTGTCCGAATGTAAACTCCATCATATTCTTGTACTCCGTCCAGAATGCTGCAACATCCAAAAAGCCTTTCCATTCACCGATCTTCAATCCCTGCTTGATTCCTATTTCAGCACTCCATCCGCTTTCAGGAGTCAGACTATCGTTTGGATAGATCTCCAGTCCGCTTGCACTTGTACGAATAAATCGTTCCGCCACTGTAGGGAAACGAAAACCTTGTCCGAAGGATGCACGAACATACGTTGCTTCCAGTAAACGGTAGTTTAAACCGGCACGGACAACAGGTTTTACTTTGGAATTTTTTGCAATGGGTTTTGAATTATCCATGAAGAGAAAAATATCTTCCTTGGTTTCAACCGAATCGGTTTTAAAATATTCTCCACGGATCCCAATTGAGGCATTCAGTCGTTTCCATTTTTTATCCAACTGTGTGAAGGCAGAAACATTCGCGCTGAAATGTGTTCCGTATAAAGGGCCTGAATGTACTTCGTTGTAATTATATACTGCGCCTGCTGTCCAGGTTAATCCGTTATCAAAACGTTTCTGATACTGATACTCCGAATAATAAACATCGGCTCTTGATTCCTGATCTGTATCATTTGTATTCACTGTCCTGAAAAAGCGGCCCCGCAATGTATGCCTTGCATTCTTCTTTGTATGGTAAGTAATGAACGGATCAACATTGGACCTGTATGTGATGTAATGGCTGAGATCGCCACCTGCGGGATAAAGCGCCGAATCGGGATTTACCCAAATGAGGAACAATCCTCCTTTTGTTTTGATCGTGTTGGCATTCACTCCGATCGCCAATCCGCTTAGCTTTTTCTGAAAACGGTAGCGCAGATTTACATTTCCCCTGTAACGTTGTTCTGTTTCCAGATAACGGTAACCTTCATCGTTGTATAGGTTTCCTCCAATTACAATATCAAGATTCTGAATTTTCTGTGCATGATAAAAATTAATTCCTCCATAGGTTGGATTTCCGTCTCTCCACCAGGCAAGCTCTTTTCTTTTTGGCTTATCGTATACGGCACCATAAAAAACGATCTTGGTTTCCGGAACTTCTTTCGCGTAGGCTGTTCTGAAATTGATCACACCATTCATGGCGGATGATCCGAAAAGAGCAGAAGATGCACCTTTAATGACTTCGATCTGTTCGCAATTTTCCACCGGAAGGAAGGTCCATTTCACATCCCCCGCATCGGCTGTAAGCATCGGCATTTCATCCACCATCAGTAAAACCCGGCTTCCGGCGCCATAACTAAACCCGCTTCCTCCACGGATGTTTGCCTGTCCGTCGATCACATTCACACCCGGAACCTGGTCCACAGCGTTCTCAATAGAAACCATTGCTTTGTTCTCAATGAGCTGAGGTTTTAAGACCTCCATTGAAACAGTTACTTCGTTCAGGTTCTGCTCGAAACGCCCGGCAGAAACCACAACAATATCAAGTTGTTTGGAATCCGGAATAAGAACCGCTGAGAAATTTACTGTGTCATTTTCTTTCAGATCAATAGAAAGTATCTGAGAAGTATATCCCACCATTTTCACTTCTGCTTTGTGAGATCCTGCTGAGGTTTTGAAAATGTAGTTTCCATAAACATCGGTTACCGTCCCGGCAGTATCGTCGATCACCACAGTGGAACCGACAATCGTCTCCTTGCTTTTAGCATCGGTAACAGTTCCTTTCAGATAAGCATTCTGTGCAACAAAGCTTGCTGAGTAGAAAATAAAGAAAAACAGAAGTAGAATTTTTTTCATTGTTTTTTTCAACGAGCCGACCACAAACGGCTAAATCAGTTTTCCCTGATCAACACATGATCAGCTTTGTATAAATTATACTTTTATAAAGTAGATGCAATGTACAAATTATTGCATTTTAAAAAAAGACATGACAGAAACTTTGAAATATAAAATTGCGCTTACACTGATCCCGCACATTGGTGATGTTCTTGCAAAAAGACTTGTAGCATATTGTGGCAGTCCGGAAGCCATTTTCCAGGAGAAAAAAAAGGCCCTCGAAAAAATCCCGGGCATTGGAGTCAGTCACGCAGAACATGTACTTAATCAGCGGATCTTCCATCGTGCAGAAGAAGAAATAAAGTTCATGGATAAGAATGACATTGCTCCTCTTTTTTATCTCGATCCTGATTACCCAAAACGATTATCACATTGCGAAGACAGTCCGGTGATGATGTATTTTAAAGGGCATACAAATCTCCATGCTGAAAAAATAATCAGTGTGGTCGGAACGCGCGAAGCAACAGATTATGGTCAGGCCTTGTGTGAAAAACTGATCGCAGATCTGGCTTCGCATGGTGTGCTGGTGGTGAGCGGACTTGCATACGGAATAGATACCTATGCGCATCGTGCAGCCATTGATAACGGGTTGCATACCGTTTGTGTGCTTGGTCACGGACTTGATAAAATCTACCCTTCCCTGAACAGAGAGATCGCACACAAGATTTTAAACCATGGCGGCTGGCTAAGTGATTTCACGAGCAAAACAAAACCTGATCGTGAAAATTTCCCAAGAAGGAACAGGATAGTTGCCGGGATCTCAGATGCAACCATTGTGATCGAATCCAAAATCGGAGGAGGATCACTGATCACCGCAGATATTGCCAATAGTTATAACAGGGATGTGTTTGCTTTCCCCGGAAGAGTGAATGATGAATGTTCAGCGGGATGCAATAATCTGATCAAACAAAATAAAGCCGCCATGATTCAATCGGCAGCGGATATCCTGTATATCATGGGATGGGAGAATAAAAAATTAACAAGCGGGCCTCAGCAAAAAAAACTGTTTCTAGAATTAAAACCGGAAGAAGAACAAATCGTGAATGTGTTGAAACAACAGGACCTGTTGAATATTGATGATCTCTGCCTGATCGCAAAAATGCCGATGAGCAAAGTTTCAGCGCTGTTACTCACCCTCGAATTCTCGGGAGTGATCAGGTCGTTGCCGGGAAAGGTCTATCGTTTAAACTAGTTTAAAGTTTCAAAGTTCAAAGTTGGAAAGTTTAAGAAGTGATGTTTAAAGTTTAATGTTCAAAGTTGGAAAGTTAAGGTCGTGCTGAAATTAATCGCGAAGGCTTCGTTTTGAGGATTGTGTGGTTTAAGGTTCAGTTCGAGCGGTTCTCGAACCGCTCGAAAGACAGCGTGTTGAATATCGGAGCGTCATTGCGAGGGCGCTTTTCGCGACCGTGGCAATCTCTTTTAATTATACGACGATTCTCGACTCCGCTCGAATTGACATCACCTCATAATCTCGTGCTTACTAAGCATTGCAGGTGTTTTTATGATTCGCGAACAGTTCGAACTGGCATGCTATTAAACCTGACTTCGGACTAAAGACTCTAGACTAACGACTAGTCAACGGTTTTCAACTTCGTCTCTACTCCACCAACCACTTTTTTCTGTGCTTCAATCTCGGCTTTCTTTTTATCCTGCTCCGATTTGTTTTTTGTGATATCGTCTTCTGCCTTTTTAATCTTTGATTTATAATCTTCTATGTCGCTTACAAGTCCTTTATTGTCTTTCTCCAATGATTTCTGATCATCTTCCAATTTCGATTGAGCTTTCTGTGCAGCTTTAAGTTCTTCTTCGATCACATCTTTGGTTGCTTTTACAGCAAAGTCCTTCACGATCTGCTCCGCCTTGCCTGCTTCTGTTTTATGATCTGTGGAATTCAGGAACACACCACCAAGGTCAAAAGCTACCACAAAAGTAATTTCTTTGTCGTCTTTTGAACCATTTGCTTTTCCGTAAATATCAATTGTATTGGCACTCATATCCTTGATGGTTGCATTGTCCACCATGATACCGCCATCTTTTGAAGAACGTTTTCCATCATACTGTTTCATGAAAGAGCGAAAGGATTCTTCTGCTTCAGAAGGCTTAACCCCATAAAGAGTAACAACAAACGCATTGTTGCTTGCACCTCCGATATTTTCTTTTGTTTCTTTTACTTTGATTTTCTGAGCAGATACCGTGAAGCTTATAGCTGCAAGAATCGTGAGAGAGAGAATTTTTTTCATACCTGTTGGGTTTTAATTCAATTACAATGTACAAAATAATATTTCCAGAACAAATTATTCATCTATATCTGTTACGCCTCCCGATACTATGAATTTCATCACTTCGGAGGAAGAGGCATCCACCACCGTAATGTGGTCGGATGGAACGATCAATAAGTTGCCGGAAAAGGAATAGGAAAGCGGCACATAAACAGCAACTGTTCCTTTGTTAAGGTTCAGTTCGGTAAGATCATCCTGAGTAATAAATCCCAATTGCTGAATATTGTTTTCCTTATTGATGGTAACAAGAACCGGTCTGTTGAATCGTTTCTTGCTTCCCACGAAAGCTGAAAGGAGATCTTTAATGGAGGAATAAACAGTTTTTATGAAGGGAGTATGTTCCATCGCATTGTCGAACATGATGAACATCGGACGAAGTATGATGGAAGAGCCGAGGAGTCCCATCGTAAAAATGATTGCGCAGGCAAACACGATCACAATAAAGGGATCAATAACAGGGCTTATGATCGTACCGAAAACACTGAAGATGGAACCAACAAAAGCGATGAGTTTCCACACGACAAACACAGTGATGGCAACAGGAACAGTAATAATTAATCCCTGGATAAAATAACGTAAGATCTGTTTCATGATGATTTTATAATGGCAAATTTACTTAATAAAGAGGAAGGAAATTAATAATTCAAAGGAATCACTTTTGAATCTTTCGGCTTGGAAAGCACTACCATTGTTTGCATCTGACCGATCTCTTCCATTTTACTCAATCGTTGTGAAATAAGGGCTTCAAAGTCTCGGATATCCTTTAACATAACAATAAGCACATAATCCGCATTGCCGGTCACCTGGTAACATTCCATGATCTCCGGAATTTTACTGATCTCCTTCTTGAAAGTACTAATGGCATTTTCGATCTGACGGGTAAGAGAAACCTGGATGATCGCTTTTATTCCAATTCCCAGGGCTTCTTCATTCACCTGAGTGTGGTAGCCGGTGATTAACTTTGCATTCTCCAGTTTTTTTACACGCTCGAGGGTCGGAGCCGGAGATAAACCAATGTCGATCGACAACTGAAGATTGGTGATCTTTGCATTTTCCTGGAGAATTTTCAGGATTTTGAGATCGGTCTTATCTAAATTGAATGACATTGGGAAGGAATTGTTTCATCAAAAATAAAAAATAAAACCCTCCCTTTATTTTATATTTTTGATGCTTCAAAATAAGGTGGATCTGTTCATCCAAATATAGATTATTCTCTTTCCTGTTCAAGTAGATGAAAAGCGCCTTTAATTATGAATGAACTTTAAAAAAAGCGTACTTTAAGGACGGGAAATATATCGACGGAATTTTGTATGCCTTAGTAAAATAAAACATCAGTATGGAAAACAAGATCAAAGCATTAGACAAAAAAATTGCCGAAGCACATTTAGGTGGCGGAGAAAAAAGAATTGAATCGCAGCATAAAAAAGGAAAGCTGACCGCACGAGAGCGCCTTCATTTCCTCATGGATGAAGGATCATTCGAAGAGATAGGAATGCTTGTCACTCATCGCTCTACCGAATTTGGTCTTGAACGTGAAAAATATTTAGGTGATGGTGTTGTTACCGGATATGGAACTATTAACGGCAGAACAGTGTATGTTTTCTCCCAGGATTTTACCGTATTCGGAGGCTCATTGAGTGAAACGCATGCAGAGAAAATCTGCAGGATCATGGATCTGGCTATGCAAAACGGCGCACCGGTGATCGGCCTCAACGACAGTGGTGGCGCACGTATTCAGGAAGGTGTTGTTTCCCTTGGCGGCTATGCTGATATCTTTTACAAAAACACAATGGCTTCCGGTGTGGTGCCACAATTATCCGCGATCATGGGACCATGCGCAGGCGGTGCTGTCTATTCTCCTGCCATTACGGATTTTATCATGATGGTGGAGAACACCTCTTACATGTTTGTAACAGGACCGAATGTTGTCAAAACAGTAACGCATGAAGAAGTGACGAGCGAAGAGCTTGGCGGGGCTTCCACACATTCCAGCAAATCGGGTGTAACTCATTTTTCCTGCGTGAATGAAATCGAATGCATCAATAACATAAAAGCTTTATTGAGCTATATGCCATCCAACTGTGAAGAGGATGCTCCTTCTGTTGCGTATGAAGCAGGAAATGAAAAACGTCCTGAACTGAATTCAATTATCCCTGAGAACCCGAATCAGCCTTATGATATACGTGATGTGATTACAGGAGTGATAGATGGCGGATCATTTTTAGAAGTACATAAGAATTTTGCAGAGAACATCGTTGTTGGTTTTGCCCGTCTTGGCGGAAAGAGCATCGGAATTGTAGCCAATCAGCCGGCCTTTCTTGCTGGAGTTCTTGATATTAACTCTTCAACTAAAGCAGCACGGTTTGTTCGTTTCTGTGATTGCTTCAACATTCCTTTGCTGGTATTTGAAGATGTTCCCGGATTTTTACCGGGCACCGATCAGGAATGGCACGGGATCATTACAAACGGCGCTAAATTATTGTATGCCTTCTGCGAAGCAACCGTTCCACGGATCACTGTGATCACTCGAAAAGCGTATGGTGGAGCCTACGATGTAATGAACAGCAAGCACATCGGTGCGGACATGAACTATGCCTGGCCATCTGCGGAGATCGCTGTGATGGGTGCAAAAGGAGCGGCGGAGATCATTTTCAAAACGGAGATCGCAGCAGCGAAGGATCCTGCTGCTAAACTGGCTGAGAAGGAGAAAGAATACATTGAACACTTCGCAAATCCATACAGAGCAGCTGAAAGAGGTTATGTGGATGAAGTGATTCGTCCGGAAGACACGCGTGAAAAGCTGATCCGCGCTTTCGCGATGCTGAAGAATAAAGTGGCAAAGCTTCCGAAAAAGAAACACGGGAATATTCCTTTGTAAACTCTTTTTAACGAAAATTAAAAGCGGCATGGATACTTTATCCGTGCCGCTTTAATATACAACCGAAAATTTCTTTCTCTTTCTTGTGTCTTTCTGCCTTAGTGGTAAAACAACTTATCTCCTTATCCCAATCACGGCCATCATCCTGCCTGTTTTCCCTTTCTCATTCCGATGCGAGAAAAAGAGATCATTGTTTTTGACTGTGCAAAATTCAGATACTTCAATATTGCTTTCTGAAATTCCCATCCTCATCAGTTGATTTTTATTCTCCGTCTTGAGATCAACAAACCATTTATTTCTTTCTGAATCGAATCGCTTCACCTCATCTTTAAAATTCTTAGCCACTTCCTCACCTACTTCAAAATTTTCATAACTGATACATGCTCCGATAAATGCCTTGCAATTTTTTCCATCTGTCCCGAATTCTTCTTTCATTTTTTCCATCGTCTTTACCACGATCTCACCCGCCGTTCCCTTCCAGCCCGCATGAATCGCCGCTACGGCATTGTTCTTTTCATCATGGATCAGAATGGGCGCACAATCGGCAACGGAAGCAATCAGATATACACCGGCCACATTTGTAATCTGCGCATCATATCCTTCATGATTCCCCGGCGCTGTAACTAACAACACGCTGTTGCCATGCACCTGATGACATTTTGAAAGCTGTGTTAGAGCAATGCCGAGTCCTCCGAAAAACAATTCGCGGTTCCTCGTCACATTCGCTTCCATATCACCAACCGACCATCCTAAATTCAATGACTGATAAGGAGCAGGACTTATTCCTCCTATACGGGTACTTTGTGCGGCAATGATGTTTGAATTGAATATGGTTGGCTGGATGAGCATGGGACAAAATTAAATGTTTCTCGCCCTTCGGTAATTACTCAGGGTAAACGCCGCCGCGGAGAACGCAGAGAAAGTTTTTCACGCAAAGCCGCAATGGGCGCAAAGAAAAGAAGAAATTTCCATTTTATTGCAAATCAAGGATGATCGAAAGAAAATAAACATTTCTCGCTGAGGCGCAGTGAGCGCAGAGAAAAAAGGAATTCAGGGCATTTGAACGGAGCCGGATCAATCATATTTCTTTCATACCCTTTCTGCGTATCCTGAAAGGATCAGCGTACCATTTTATGAGATGAATAAACTCCAACGTAAAGAACGCAGAGAAAAAGGGTTTCACGCAAAGCCGCAAAGGGCGCAAAGAACAAAAGAGAAAAAGTGTTTCTCGCAGAGACGCGGAGGTCGCAGAGAAAAAAACAAGAAGATTGCAGGCCCTTCGGTAAGGACTCATGA
>JALYRR010000086.1 GCA_030855265.1 Bacteroidota bacterium
TCCTTGCTCCGATAATAGCTTTGATGCAATCACAGTTGGATTCGGTGTAAGGAACTTTGAACATCTTGAAAAAGGAATCTCGGAGATCTACCGTGTATTAAGACCCGGTGGAAAGATCTTGATACTGGAATTCTCAAAACCTTCCTCCTTTCCGATCAAACATCTTTATAAATTTTATTTCCGCTACATCACACCTTTCATTGGCCGGATCTTTTCAAAAGACAATTCCGCCTATACTTACCTCCCTGAATCGGTGAATGCTTTTCCTGATGGCGCTGCCTTTCTGAAGATCCTCAGCGATGCCGGTTTTAAGGAACAAAAAGCCATTCAACTCACATTTGGCATTGCTTCCATCTATATAGCGGGAAAATAAAATAATTTAACGAACTTTGCGTTTATAAAAGCCGACGCAAACTATTGAAATCTATCTTCTCATATTCGCTGATCATATTTTTTCTGATACTTTCGCCTTTGGTGAAAGCTCAGGATCCCAATGAACGCGGTAATCTTACCAATTATTACGGAGAGAAATTACACTTCGGATTTACTCTTGGAGTAAACAGAGCAAATTTCATCATTCATTATGCAGAACACTTCGAACGCTTCGATTCACTTAAAACTGTACAATCCACTCCGAAACTGGGTTTTAATCTGGGGATCGTCTCAGAATTAAGATTGCAGAAATACATTACTCTCCGCTTTATTCCAAATTTATCCTTCGCTGAAAGAAACATCCAATATTATTTTGAAGGTCATGATACAATTGTCCGTACCAAAACAATCGAGTCTACATTCCTGAATTTCCCTTTGAATTTAAAATTGCGTTCCAAGCGTGTCAATAATTTCGGAGCATACGTAATTGCAGGCGGCGGATACAGCCTGGATCTTGCATCCAAAAGAAAGACTGTAAACACATCCACTAATATAAATGAACAGATCGTGAAATTAAAACGCGATGATTTTTCTTATGAAGTGGGCGCTGGCGCTGAATTCTATCTTGAATATTTTAAACTAGCCATTGAAGGGAAATTAACTATCGGAACAACAAACCTTCTCATTAAAGACGATACGATCTATTCCAATTCCATTGACAAACTGAATTCAAAAGTATTTCTTATTTCTCTCACTTTTGAAGGGTAAGAAAAATTGATTTTTTATTAATTAGTATTGCACGATAATACGTGCCACCATTAAAATGAAACAAGAACTAAACCTTGTGCTGTCGCCTGAAGAGGCAGCCGATCCAGAAGCCGTAAAAAGATATGCCAGCCGGCAATTATCCACTCCGCTTACCTCCATCAGCTTTATCAAAATTCTGAAACGTTCCATTGATGCCCGTTCCCGGAACATAAAAATCAATCTCAAAATTGAAGTATATATCAATGAAGAGCCTACACAGCATCCATCCTATCAGATCGATTACCCAGATGTATCATCCAACAAACCTGTCATCGTTATCGGAGCGGGCCCCGCAGGGTTATTCGCGGCACTGCAATTAATAGAGAATGGTTTGAAACCTATTGTGATCGAACGCGGGAAGGACGTAAAGAGCCGCCGGCGTGACCTTGCAGCCATCAACAAACTACACATCGTTGACCCTCATTCCAATTATTGCTTCGGAGAAGGGGGTGCAGGAACCTATTCCGATGGTAAATTATATACACGATCAACCAAACGCGGCGACATCACAAAAGTACTTGAACTCTTCGTGGCTCATGGGGCAGATGAAAACATTCTCGTGGAAGCTCATCCGCATATCGGAACGAATAAATTACCAAAGATCATTGAAGCCATGCGTCAGACCATTGTTGATCATGGCGGAGAGGTTCATTTTAACACACATGTAACCGATTTCATCGTAAAGGAAAATGCGATTCGTGGTGTGATCTGTAACTGTTTTGAAAAAGGAAGTGTCGAATTTATTTCTGATTCCGTCATCCTAGCAACAGGACATAGTGCAAGGGATATTTACGAATTGCTTCACAAAAAAAATATTCTCATCGAAGGAAAAACTTTTGCAATGGGCGTGCGTGTTGAACACCCGCAGGCATTGATCGATTCCCTTCAATATCATTGTCAGGTGAATGAAGTAGAAAAAAAACGCGACTTCCTCCCTGCTGCTTCTTATAGTCTGGTTCATCAGGCGCTTGGTCGCGGAGTGTATTCATTTTGTATGTGTCCGGGCGGGATCATCGCTCCTTGCGCAACATCTCCGGGTGAAGTTGTAACCAATGGTTGGTCTCCATCGAAGCGAAATAACCCATTTGCAAATTCAGGAATAGTTGTCACCATCGAACCCGAAGATTATAAGAACTATTCTTCTCATGGCCCATTGGCAGGTTTGCGCTATCAGCAGGCGCTTGAATCTATGGCCTGGATAGCCGGAGGAAAAACACAAACAGCACCTGCCCAGCGTTTGCAGGATTTTGTGAGCAATAAACTTTCAGTTGATTTGCCACAGGCCTCTTATCAGCCAGGAATAAAATCGGCTCCTTTGCATGAGCTACTTCCTGAAGAGATTGGAAAACGCTTACAAATCGGTTTCGCTGAATTCGGAAAAAAAATGCGGGGTTATCTTAGTAATGACGCTGTGATTGTCGGAGTGGAATCAAGAACCTCTTCTCCTGTCAGAATCCCAAGAAATCCGGAAAACTTGCAACACCCCCAGATCAGTGGACTTTATCCATGCGGAGAAGGTGCAGGATACGCGGGAGGCATTGTTTCCGCAGCAATTGACGGGAAGAAGTGCGCAAATGCGATTGCAGGAAAAGAATTCTAAATTCGATTCCAAACGGTATTAAGTTTAACTTTGCCGAACATCATTTTAATGTTTTTATATGAATTTTATTGTTCAACTCATCATTTCCACTCTTGCCGTATTGATCTCCTCCTACCTTTTACCCGGAGTGAACATTGAAGGCAATAGTTTTTTAACAGCACTTATTGTAGCTGCAGTTCTCGCTTTCCTGAATGCTGTTGTAAAACCGATCATGGTGATTTTAACGATTCCCATTACGATTTTTACACTTGGATTGTTCCTGCTTGTAATCAATGCATTGATGATTATGCTTGCTGCTAAGCTTGTTCCGGGATTTCATGTTAATGGATTCTGGTGGGCATTACTTTTTAGTCTTATCCTTTCAATCATCACTTCTATTCTTGAGAGCATAAAGAAAAGAGATGATAGCGGTACAGAGGGAAGGTAGTTTGATGGATAAAGTAATAAATTAATAAGGTAATTAAGTAATAAGTAATAAGTAATACGACATGATTAGAATAGGTGATTACAACGAGATGGAAGTATTGAAGAGATTGGATCATGGAATCTACCTCGGTATTGATAAGGAAGAAATTCTGATGCCTACCAAATGGGTGCCGGAAGGAACCAAGATTGGATCCATGATGACCGCTTTTGTATTTCGTGATTCTGATGACCGTTTGATCGCGACAACTGTTAAACCTTTCGCTGTTGCAAATACATTCGCCTTCCTGGAGGCAAAACAGGTGAATGAAGTGGGTGCTTTTCTTGATTGGGGAATGGACAAGGATCTGTTTGTTCCTTTCCGCGAACAGCAGCAGAGAATGGAGGCCGGAAAAAGTTATGTTGTATTTGTATTTGTAGATGAAGAAACGGATCGACTTATCGCCTCAAGCAAACTGGCGGGATTCATCATCCGCCAAGACCTAGATGTTCAGGAAGGAGATATCGTTGAGCTTTTGATTTATGCGGAAACCGATTTAGGTTATAATGCTATCGTAAATGACCTGTACACCGGACTGATCTACAAGAATGAAATTTTTGAAAGCATCCGGATCGGCGATAAAATGCAGGGTTATATTAAAAGGATCCGTGAAGATGAGAAGATCGATCTAAGCTTACAAAAGAGCGGCTTCGAACTAACAGATGATGTGAAGTGGAGAATTCTAAAACTTGTAAAAGAAAACGGTGGGCTGCTTGAACTCAACGACAACAGCTCTCCGGAAGAAATAAAAGCAAAATTATCTATCAGCAAAAAAGCTTTCAAAAAAGCTGTCGGGGCTCTTTACAAGGAACGCCTTGTGAAGATCACCGATAAAGGGATTGAACTGTTGGAAAAAAAGTAAGATCAATTACTGATGATGATAAGGTTCATTCTTCAGAATCGTCATCGCCCTATACACCTGCTCAACAAAAAACAACCGAACCATTTGATGGGAGAATGTCATTTTCGATAACGAAATCTTTCCATTCGCGCGTTTATAAACCTCCTCTGAAAACCCATAAGGTCCGCCTACCACAAACACCAGATTCTTAGATCCACTGTTCATTTGTTGCTGAATAAATTCAGAAAATTGAACTGAGTTGTATTCCTTTCCATTCTCGTCAAGGAGAATTACTTTATCGGAAGATTGGATCTGACGGAACAATAACTCCCCTTCTTTTTGCTTTTGCTGCTCTATCGAAAGAGCCTTTGTATTCTTAAGCGCCGGGATCACCAGCGTTTCAAAATTGATATAATGTTTCAGTCGCTGTTCGTATAAGGCAAAACCTTTAATGATATGATCATCTTCGGTCTTTCCATTCAGGATCAATGTAATTTTCATCTTTGATGATTTATCCTGCAAAAAAACTATATTTTTGCGGTTAACCAGCAATTTATTCTTACTTTTATTTGAACAAAACCTGTCGTTTGTGGCGTAATTGTTGCATCCTAAAGGAAAACAAAAAATTATCATGAAGATTAGATCGTTTATTCTACTCCTTGTCCTTTCCATATCCTCTTTTTCATTTACAGTGGATGTCATTGATGATATTGCAGGTGCTGTGCGTTCAGGAAATCCAAAAAATATTTCCAATTTCTTTATTGAGAACATCGATTTGAAAGTAATCGAACAGGAAGATGTTTACAGTAAACAACAGGCAGAGATGATCCTCAAAGATTTTTTCGGAAAGCATCCTGTAAAATCTTTTACTGTAGCTCACAAAAGCCAGCCTAAAGCCGGTTCACAGTATGTCATCGGTTCTCTCGATACATCGAATGGAAAATTCAGGATCTATTTCCTGATAAAAACTACAGGCACCCAGACCCTGATCCAGCAATTTAAAATAGAGACTGAAAATGAGTAAACCGACTTTACCGGAACACCTTTATAATTTCAACGTTAAAAATTTTATTTCTCAGGCTATCGCAGAAGATTCCGGTGATGGCGATCATACTTCCCTAGCTTGCATTCCTTCATCCGCTCAGGGCAAAGCTCATTTACTTGTAAAAGAAAATGGAATACTTGCCGGTGTTGATCTGGCTTTTCTGATCTTTAATCAGGTGGATCCCTCACTGAAAGTAAAAAAGCTGATGAAGGATGGTCAATCTATAAAAAAAGGAGATATCGTTCTTACTGTTTCCGGAAGTTCCCGCTCTATTTTACTGGCGGAACGTCTCGTCCTGAACTGTATGCAGAGGATGAGCGGCATCGCAACCTTTACCAACAAACTCGTTCAGCTTTGTAAGGTAAGCCACACAAAAGTTATTGATACACGCAAAACTACTCCTAACCTTCGCGGACTTGAAAAGTGGGCCGTTGTTTTAGGAGGTGGAGCCAATCACCGGATCGGTTTGTATGATATGATTCTGATCAAGGATAATCACGTGGACTATACAGGAGGCATCCGTGAAGCCATCGAAGCAGCGAATGATTATTTAAAGGCAAAAAAGAAAAAGTTGAAGATTGAAATCGAAGCACGTTCCATAGAAGAGGTTAAAGAGATTCTTGAAGTTGGAAAGGTAAACCGGATCATGCTTGATAATTTCAGCATTACAGATATAAAAAAAGCGCTGAAACTGATCAATGGAAAATACGAGACAGAAGCATCAGGAGGGATCACAGAAAAAAACATTAAGTCGTATGCCTTGTGTGGAGTTGATTATATTTCCGTAGGGGCGCTCACTCACAGCATTAAAAGCTTAGATTTGAGTCTGAAAGCAACCAAATAATACCTTCATGGAACGCAACAACATCAGGCGTTTGGTAAAATTCAAACCCGCCCACCGGACGATGAAAGCCAGCAGGAAACTAATTCTGCCGGGATTTGAAGGATTGTCTTTTTACGTAGTTTCCAAACTTTTTATTCAGGGCTTAAAGAACGGAGCATTGAACATGAGAGCTTCCTCACTTGCCTTTAATTTTTTTCTCGCCCTCTTCCCTGCCATTATCTTTTTATTTACACTCATTCCCTTTATTCCAATTGAGGATTTCCAGCAAAGGTTGTTTCACATGCTTCAGACCTTGCTTCCGAAAACCGCGTGGGCAGCTGCGGAGAGTACGATAACAGATATTATCCTTAATAGAGAAAGCACCTTATTATCGGTTGGATTTTTTTCCGCTTTATTTTTCTCCACCAATGGATTCAATGCCATGATCAATGCATTCAATGAAACATTTCATGAGATAGAATCCAGATCGGCATTGATGCAGCGACTCGTTTCATTTGTGATAGTGTTTGTTACTACCTTACTTGTGCTTGTCGCTATTACACTGATCATTCTATCGGAGCTTGCATTTCAAGCCATACCGAATGAAAGCAGTTTTGAATATTATGCGATCCTGATCGGACAATGGATCATCCTTCTTGCGTTGTGTTTATGCTTTATCTCTTTCAATTATTACATGGGCCCGAAGCGCCATAAAGGATGGAGGTTATTCTCTGCAGGATCTATTTTTGCCACGGTTCTTACCATTGGCACATCCATCCTGTTTGCTTATTATGTAAATAATTTCGGAAACTATAATAAGCTGTATGGCTCTATCGGAACGCTTATCGTGATCATGTTATGGTTGTATATCAACTCCTTGATACTTTTGCTGGGTTTTGACCTTAATGCCAGCATCAGTAAGGCCAAAAGAGAGCAGGCCATTGCTCATTTGGCTGAATTAAAACAAACGACTTGACGATCTAGATAAGGTCGCGGGGATCTTTGTTGGTATCCATTTTCCTTCTTTTAGCGGATTTTTTACGCATTCTGATATTGAGAACCTCCACGAGAAGTGAAAAGGCAATGGTAATGTAGATGAATTTCTTGTCGATGTGCTGATGAAAAGCTTCCAGAATAAGTACTGCGCCAATCATCAGTAAAAAGGACAAAGCAAGCATTTTAATGGTTGGATTGTTATTGATGAATTCGGCCACTTTTCCTGAGAAAGCGATCATAATTACCATAGCAATTACTACTGCAAGCACCATAATGATGAGGTTGGTTACAAGGCCCACAGCAGTAAGAATAGAATCAAAGGAAAATACGATATCGATCAGTACGATCTGAAGTACAATTGCATTAAAACTGGTCTTCTTAATACTCATTCCCTCCTCATCATAACCTTCGATTTTATTGTGGATTTCAGTTGTGGTCTTGTAAAGAAGAAACACACCTCCTGCAAATAAGATCATGTCACGGCCGGTTACCCCGAAATCTCCGATATTGAATACAGCCTTTTTCAACCCGACAATCCAGGAAATACTGAACAGTAAAGCAACACGCATGATCAATGCGAACATTAATCCAATTGAACGGGCCTTTGATTGTTTGGCTTTCGGGAGTTTACCCGAAATAATGGAAATAAAGATAATATTGTCGATCCCCAGAACGATTTCGAGGACTGATAAGGTAAGTAAACTGATTAGGGATGCTATGGTAAAAAGTTGCTCGAAGTCCTGTTGTAAATGCATAAATTTTAGATATTTCCGCAAAGGTACGGAGTTTTTTTCATCTACATGAAAATTTTTCTCCCTGAAAACCAGTGACTTGCAATTTATTTTAGTACTATGTGATGCAAGGTACTAATTTTTAAATATATCTTTGCAATGTCAAATAAGAACAAAACAATCTAAACGATAACGAAAATGAATATAGAAAACACAAAAGCGCAAATGAAAAAGGGCGTACTTGAGTTTTGCATTCTTTCGGTACTTTCAGTAGGAGATCATTATCCTTCTGAGATCATTGAAAAAATGAAAGCAGCAAAACTTATAGTAGTGGAAGGAACACTTTACCCTCTTCTCATGCGACTAAAAAATGACGGGCTGTTAAGTTACCGATGGGAAGAATCCACTTCGGGCCCTCCCAGAAAATATTACAAGTTAACCCCGGTTGGAGAACAATTTCTCAAGGAACTTGAAATGACCTGGAACGAGCTTGTTGATGCAGTTAATAAAACAACAGCTAAATCTTAAGAAAAAAAACACAACCACTAACCTACTAACACAACATACAATGAACAAAACAATTACAATGAACCTGAGCGGTATGATCTTCCACATTGAAGAAGATGCATATGAAAGGCTTAATAAATACCTGGCCACTATCAAAGGTTACTTCATGAACTCAGAAGGAAAAGATGAGATCATGAATGATATTGAGTCCCGCATTGCTGAAATGCTTCAGGAAAAAGTAAGTCAGACAAAACAAGCTGTCCTGATGGCAGATGTTGAAAGTGTGATTTCACAAATGGGTAAGCCCGAAGATTTTGCAGGAGACAATCCTCAAACGGAGTCTACACAGGAAAATCCTTACGAAAAAGTTAATACGAACACAGGCAGAAGAAGAAGAGTATTCCGTGATACGGATGATAAAGTTCTCGGTGGTGTATGTTCCGGAGTTGCTAATTACTTCGACTTTGATCCGATCTGGCTGCGTGGCGCCTTTGCAATTAGCTTCTTCGTTTTCGGATCCGGCTTATTGGTATACATTATTTTGTGGATCATCATGCCTGAAGCAAAAACAACTGCCGAAAAACTTGAAATGAGAGGAGAGAAAGTGGATGTGAATAACATCGGCAAAGCGGTGAGTGAAGAGTTCGAAGATCTTAAAAAACGGATGAAAGATTTCGGAGATGGGATCGATACTAAAAACACCACTGAAAGAGTGAAGCGTTCTACCAGCAGAGCCGGCGATTTTATTGGTGATGTACTTCGCAACATTTTCGCCATCCTAGGTAAGATCTTTTCAGTTGCCTTCATTATTTTCGGATTGATCTTCCTGATCATTTTACTTGCAACGCTTTTTGGAAAAAACCTGATCCATGTCAACAACAACGATACAGCATTTTCCTTTAATATCTATGACATGATGTCCAGCACCTTTCCTGAAGGACTATCGATTGAACTGATGGTGACCGGACTGGTTCTCTTCTTTGGATTGCCACTGCTTTCTCTCATCTATAGCGGGATCAGATATTTATTCGGGATCAAACAAAAAAACAAGATCGTTAGTTATACCTCCAGTATTTTATGGCTTACAGGTTTGGTTATCCTGATCTACGGTGTGTTTCGTATTACAGATGATTTTTCTCAGGATGCTTCGAACAAAGAACGCATCGCATTGGTAAATCCTCATAGCGATACTCTTTACCTCTCTGCACCAAAGATCAGCACGTATGGTTACAATGATGATGATGTATACGATTCAAGGATCCGGATCGACAACTGGACATTGCTTTCAAACGGTGGAAAAACGAGCAGCTTTGGATATCCGACCCTTGATATTGTTTATACAGATTCAGACAGTATTGAATTAGTGGCAATAAAATCAGCATCCGGTCCAAATAAAAAAGAAGCTGCATACCGCGCCAACCATATCAGCTATAACATCATACAAAAAGATTCATTGCTTGAATTCGATCCTCAATTTCAGATTGAAGGCGATAATAAGTGGAGAGATCAGGGTGTAAAATTGGTTCTGAAAGTTCCGAGAAATAAAGTAGTATTCATTGGAGCAAGCATGAAGTATATAATTTATGATGTAGATAACGTAACCAACACGTTTGATCATGACATGGTAAACAGAAGATGGCTGATGACTAAAGACGGATTACAATGTATTGATTGCGATGGTCTCGACGATTACAGAGATCAGCATCCTCATCATCCGGTTCCACCTGTTTCTCCGGATGCTCCGGAAGATCCCTCTGAAATTTAAAATTATTCTGAATTCATTGTAACTTAAAAAAACAAAAGAACGTCACACTTAAAAATTAAATAACAACATCCCTATGAAAAAAATCATCGTCCTGCTAACAGCCTTATTTTTCCTGAATTCAGGAGCTTTTGCAGAAACAGGAAACAACCTGAGCAACTCTATCAGCAAGCAGCTTCATTTACCTGCATACCTGAAGACAAAAAAATTAAATGAGAAAGTGAATGTGCAGTTTAAAGTGCTTCCGGGCGGAAACATCCTGCTGGTGAACGTTAACACGGATCATCCGGAATTAAAAGCCTACATCATGAAACAGTTTCCGAAGATCGTAATGACTGATTTAAAACCGGAGGGAACTTATTTTATTGACATTAATTTCAGAGTACTGTAACTTTCAGTTAAAGAAAGTGTCCTAATATTGTAACATCCTACCAAGGGGATTTGTCGTGCAAAACAAAGGGGAATAAGTTCGTAGCATTTCTTATTCCCCGCCCCTTACCTTCCGAAAGAAGGTTTGAAATCTGAAATCTGATATTTACTTTACCCCCATTTCCTGTAACGCGGTTTGCGCGGGTTCATATTTCGGATTGATCATGAGAGCAGATTGGAAATCAGCAGCGGCAGTTTTTTTATCACTTTTATACTGATAGCTCACTCCTCTTCCGTAATACGCTTCGAAATAATTAGGATCGGTGTTGATGGCCTGAGAAAAGTAATCTATCGCCAAATCATACTTCTTTAGATTTACCAAATAAACCACACCAATGTTATAGGCGGCATTCTTGTTTTTCTCGAAGGTCAATAATGTTTTATAGGTTGCAATGGCATTAGCTGCATCTCCCGCATCCTGATAATATTTTCCGAGATCATACCAGGCTTCGGTACTTTTGGGCTGGATCCGGATTGCATTTTTATAATATTGAATGGCCAGCGGATCGTATTTCCCGGCAGCAAGTATACCCAACTGAATATATGCCTGGTAATAATTCTTTTCCTGTTCAACAGCCGTTTGCATACTGGACATCGCCCGGGCAGTATCTTTCAGATCTTTGTAATTCATGCCTTTCATGAAATACGCCTTTGCAATGTATTGATCGATCTTCAGCGCCATATTGATGTATTCAATTGATTTATCATTCTTTCCTACATACAGATAAAGTTCAGCCAGCTTCAGAATCGCAGTGGTATTTTTAGGATCGAGTGTAATGGCTTTTTCCAGAGCCAATTTTGAGTTTCCTGTTTGGTTGGTGAGGAAATACACATCGGAGATCGTAACAAAATAGTCAGACTTCGAACTATCAATATTCATTGCCTTTGTAATATCGCTCAAAGCCGCCTTCAGGTCGCGGGTTTCAATAAAGTATTTTGCTCTTTCATTATAGGTCGGCGCGTCGGACGGATCTTTTTCCAGTTTTTCATTCAGAAGCTGAAGCGCTGCAGGTGTTTTTGCAGATACGGCAACCGAATCTTTTTTGACCGCTTCGGTATTTTCTGTTTCATTGCCACAGGCACCCAGAATAAAAAGGGCTGCAACGGCAAGCAGGTTAAATGCGTTTGAAATTTTCATATGAACAAAAGTATATAAAAAATGTCATCCCCGCTTCCGCTCTAATGAGCAGGATTTGGGGATGACATCATTTGTTAATTTTTTAAATTTTACTTCGCCGCTACCAATTCAGGGATGGCTTCTGTTCCGGTGCTTAGTGCCACTCTGATTTTTGCTTCGATTTCATCAAGCAGATCAGGATTGTCATTAAATACGGCTTTAACGGAATCACGACCTTGTCCAAGACGGCTTTCACCATAACTGAACCATGAACCACTCTTCTTAATAATATTCAGATCAACACCTAAATCGATGATTTCTCCAACCTTCGAGATTCCTTCGCCATACATGATATCGAATTCAGCCTGGCGGAAAGGAGGAGCGACTTTGTTCTTAACGATCTTCACACGCGTGCGGTTACCAACTACGGCATCCCCTTCTTTGATTTGCCCGATCCTGCGAATATCAATACGTACAGAAGCATAGAATTTCAAGGCATTTCCACCGGTTGTTGTTTCAGGATTTCCAAACATGACACCGATCTTTTCACGCAACTGGTTGATGAAGATACAGCAGCATCCCGTTTTGTTGATCGTCCCGGTTAACTTTCGCAAAGCCTGAGACATCAATCGTGCATGTAATCCCATTTTAGAATCCCCCATTTCGCCTTCGATCTCGCTTTTTGGAGTCAATGCAGCAACGGAGTCAATTACAATTATATCAATGGCTCCTGAACGGATAAGGTTCTCTGCTATCTCCAACGCCTGCTCACCGTTATCGGGTTGAGAGATCAAAAGATTCTCCGTATCGATTCCAAGTTTTTCTGCGTACGTGCGGTCGAAAGCATGCTCTGCATCAATGAATGCTGCAATGCCTCCTGCCTTCTGTACATTCGCGATTGCGTGCAAAGTAAGAGTTGTTTTTCCGGAAGATTCCGGACCGTAGATCTCGATCACACGTCCTTTGGGTAAACCGCCAATTCCCAAAGCGATGTCAATTCCTAAAGAGCCTGTAGGAATTACTTCTACATTTTCAATTGGGGCATCACCCATTTTCATGATAGCGCCTTTACCGTATGTTTTTTCCAGTTTGTCAAGTGTCAACTGTAAGGCTTTCAGTTTTTCTTTGTTTACATTTTCCTTTGCGCTTGAAGCTTTTGCTTCTTTCGTTTCTTTGCTCATCTTATATAGTAGTTTTTGTTTACCTGTTAAGTCGGGAGTTCGGAGTATAAAGACGGTTTCTTTTACCACTCATGTCTTTCCTCATCCCTTTATTGCTATTGTTTCAAATCCTTTTCCTCTAACTCTTTTCTCCCTGCTGAAATTAAATAGTAAAATTGTTTAATTTCTTGTTGTCGTTTTTCAACCTTTTTCCACTGGCTGTTTTCTATAGACTGTTCCCTCTTGGCTGTTTCATTTTTCCTGTTTCCGGTTCCTTTTTTCTCTTAATTACTGAACCTTAATTCTTGTTTCTAATCATTCGAAAGTATCTGATCCGCATGTTCCTTCGTTTTTACTTTGGTGATCACCTTTTCAATTTTCCCTTTCTCATCAATCACAAAAGTGGTCCTTACAATCCCGTCAAAGGTTCTTCCCATGAACAACTTTTCTCCCCAGACATCATAGTCTTTTATAATCTTCATTTCAGTATCTGCTATAAGTGGAAAAGGCAGGCTGAATTTATCAATGAACTTTTTGTGCTTTTTTTCCTCATCCGCACTTATTCCAACAATGGCGTATCCTTTTTTTACCAGTTCCGGATAGTTATCTCTCAAATCACAAGCCTCTGCCGTACACCCGGGCGTATTGTCTTTCGGATAAAAGAACAAAACCAGCTTTTTTCCTTTGAAATCTTTCAGTGAAACCAGTTTCCCATCCTGATTCTTCCCTGTAAAATCAGGTGCATTGTCACCTTTTGTAAAAGAAGTAAGATAGTTCGCCATGATTCTTCTCAAAATTAAGGGTAAATCGCTGGTTAAACAGAAGGGATTGTCCTTTTTTATCAACAGGCCAAATTTAAGCTACAAATTATGGCATAGTCAATTACCAAAGGGATTACAAGGCATGATCCGACAGTAAACAGTTAATTTCGGATAGTAATTAACAGGAGTTTTGCTACGAATTATAGCAGATCTGTTTTTAGGGGGGCCGATCTTCCAGAATTTCAATTTGTAGGAGGTGATTCCGGATAATCACTTCGGTGGTATAGCAGTCTAAAATTATACTCTTTTCATCGCCGCCTGGTAATACTTGCACC
>JALYRR010000087.1 GCA_030855265.1 Bacteroidota bacterium
GAAGGATTAAAAGTTCCTGATGCAGCATTGGTGATCCCTGTTCCGGACCATGTTCCACCGGTTTGCGCTGCTGTGAAATTAAAAGCGGGAGTATTTGTACATACCGCAGCTACAGCGGTGATGGTTGCATTGGCATTCGGGTTAACCAAAATAGTAACGGTATCCATAGCAGTACATCCGCCGGAAATGGTATACGTGATCACATGACTGCCGGCACCGGAAGTAGAAGGATTAAATGTACCAAGTGCGGCATTTGTAATTCCTGTTCCCGTCCATGTTCCTCCACCAGTGGCAGCGGTAAGGTTAACAGCTGCAGAGGAAACACACAATGGAGGTTGAGCAGTTATTGTTGGGTTAGGTCCCGGTGTAACGGTTACAACCACCGGAATGCGGTAGGTGCCCGGGCAAAATCCGACGTAATACGTAGTTGTTGTTGTAAGCACAGGAGTTGTGTATGAAGTCCCAGAACTGAGAAGTGTTCCTCCTGCCTGAGCGGTATACCAGTTTACATTAGCCGGGATTGCGCCAAACAAAGTTGCATTGAGCGTTGCGGTATTTCCTGAGCAAATAGTAACATTCGCTGCAGAGATAGTATCATGAATGATGGTTTGATTATTTGTTCCAGCTCCTCCGCGTGTTGCACCATTTGGCAAAAACTCCGTAAGTGATCCTGAATCGGTAGTTCCATTATTTCCACCAAGTGTATTTCTTGTGATTGTTCCATTTGAAATCGCGATGTATCCTCCACCGCCACCGCCGCCCGGACCTTCTGCTTCTGAAATGAAAGCTGAAACGACCTGATTTCCGCCTGTTCCGCCGTTCGCATTGACAGTAATTCCGGTGATAGCTCCTACAGAATTCAAAATAACTGTACCTCCACCACCAGCTCCACCAGCTCCATCAATACCGCTGTTGCTTCCATTTCCACCATTTGCATTGATCGATCCACCTCCGGAAACTGTTCCGTAATTCATCAGATAAAAAAGTCCTCCACCTACACCACCTGTGCATGTGGATCCATTATCTCTGTCACCAGCTCCACCTCCACCACCAAGAAATAATTTTCCGGTAGAATAATCAAGATTAATTCCGCCAAGTCCGCCGTTATTTCTTCTGAAATCTCCGTTCCATGCATTTGCAGCACCGCTGTATGGACCAAGTGTAGTAGCATTCTGGTTGGTAGCTGAAAAAGAATATCCTCCTCTTCCACCACCTGGAGAAACCCCTCCGGCAAACCCGGGAAATTCTAAGTTCCATGCTGTAGCCCAGGCTGCAACACTGGCATCCGGGTTTCCGTTTCCATTCCATCCAACCAAACTTCCTGCATTGGAACCACCGCCACCACCGGCATTATGGCAATTGCCACCACCACCGGCATTCGCTGCTTTTCCCCTTGCATAACGTCCACCGAAAATATTGTAATCAGCCTGATAACCGGCAATCCCCTCTCCTTTTTCAGCACCTTCCTGATAGTTTGGCATCGCATGTTGCCCTCCGCCATAAGCACTGTTGTTGGGAGATAAAGCACCACCGCGAAATCCGATTGCGGCGACATTTACGCCATTTGCTGTATTGATCTGAGTATTTGTTTTTACTTCCACGGCAACAACTCCGCCGGTGGTACCATTCCATGTTTGTCCGGTTAAAGTACCAGGAGCATTGATGATTAAATTATTAAACCTCGGAACCCTGATCACCTGGACTTTTCCGGTGACTGTATAATTTTTCTGAAGAGCACAATCAAGAATAATCGTTGTAGCATTGGGAACACTGTTTACCTGGGCCATCTCGTAGTTCCCGCAGTTATTATAATTCGTGACATTGCCCCAGGTATTGTCGTTAGGGATTCCGTAAAAGGTACCACTTCCTGCAGGGAATTCAAACGAACTGCCATTGATTGTAGCGCCCTGCATCTGAATGATCATGATAAGATCACCGGCAGCAAGCGTATTTCCGGCTCCGAAACGGGTGTTTGCATTTAAACCACTTGCAGCCACAGTTATTGTAGAGGTTCCTGCAGTAGCATTTGCTGTGAGAGTGGTGTATTCGTTTACGATCGTATTCAATACATTGATCGTCCTGTTTAAGTCAATTCCTCGTTGAGCGAAAGAAAAAACGGAACAGGAGGTGAAGGTCACCAGTAGAATATTTTGAAGAAAGCGCATGTTATAAACCTTAGATGAAAAATGAGATAGCCAATGTAAGGCATTTTTCCCGTTTTTACAATTCAGGTGCGGCTATCCAAGCATTCAGACGCTAATTTCCTTGAAAGGGTTGCGTGGAATCCATTCAGTTGGTTTCAGGTAGTCAATAAACGGACGGATGATCCGGTTGGAAAGTGGGTTCCGATGGCGAATGTAACAGGTAAGTTCATACGCTTCAGCGCCGACTGTGCTTTTGATCTCGGAGGCAGTTCTTCCCAGGATGAGGCGTGGGGCGCCATGAGCGATTGCCTCGAGGATATAATCGTAAAGGATATTCTGATACAATTCAAGATCTTTATTTACGGTATAATCCAGTCCTATAAAATGCGCTTCCACATCTTTCTCCAGCAAAAAAGTGGATCGGAATCCGACCAATTGATCATTGTGATAATAGGCAATGAAATTGAATTTATCACCCAATGCCGTTTTCATTTCCGCAAAATAACTCATGGATAATGTCGCCATTCGGAATTTCGCTTTCAGGTGAACATTATTATACAACTGAAGAATACGTTTTGAATTTGCGAGAATGTCCTTCGCAGTAAAATCTTTGCGCTCCAGTTCTTTCCCTTTTTTAATGATGCTTTTAGCCCTGTTCCTGTACTTTTTACTCATGGCATTGAGATACTCTTCAAAGCTGTCCCACTCCAGATCCAAAATCATATTGGGCTCTACAAGAAAATCATGGTATTTGAATTCGGAGAGTTCATCAGAAGCTTCACGGGATTCCTTATAAAAATCCTTGATCAGCACAGCTGCGATCTTACCTCTTAATTTCTCAACATTACTCACCCTGTAAATTACATCAGCAAGCGCGTCGAACGCTTCAGAACGGTTCACATCCGGCGAACAGGTAAACCCATGCTCTCCGCTGACAAACGCATTACCGCAAATGAGCAGGCGCATATTGATCTTATCCACACTTCTTTTGAGGTGCCTGGTGATGTGTTTTTTGATGTAATCGCTGATCATGCAGGAGAGCTCCGGATTTTCAGGCTGCAACATACTGCCGAAACTTTCCGAAGAAAAATCCACCACCTGGAAATAGGCAATTGCACAGGGCTTTTTGCCTTTATAAATGATGGCGTAATGAAAGCGCATGTTTTCCGGATGTTCTTTTTCAAGCACCTTCAAAAAAGGTAACCTGAGAAATTCGCTACCGTAAGGAACAACCATATTCCAATGCTCCACATTGATGAGATCTGCAGAATCAAAAAGCACGAACGCAAAATCACTGGTATTTTTTTCCGGTAATGAGGTTCGTTTATTCGGGACTTTATTACATTGGATCAGCATACAGCGTGGTGATTTCTACTTGTCGTTTAATCTTGTAAACACTATAACTACGATTTAGTTCTGAACAGGGTTTGATTCTTTCAGCATCAAGTCACGAATGTATTTTACCGGGGCGCTTCCATAGCTCAGAAATTTCTCATGAAATTGTTTCAGGTTGAATTTTTCTCCCTGGCTTTTTTTCAACTCTTCTCTGAAATCATAGATCTCCGTATATCCGGTGAAATAGGAGCACAATTGAACCTGAGTAAGTGTAACTCTTCTCCATTTACCTTCCGCTTCCGCTTTCTGCTGAAAAGCCTCATTAACAAGAAGGTTCAGTGCATCCTCCTTACTCATATCTTTTGTATGAACACTATAATCAAGGATGGTATTGCAGGTGGTACGCAGATTCCATTTGTAATACATCAGCCACATTTCCGGTTCATTATTACCATAGCCGCTTTCAAGCATCATGCGTTCAGTATATACCGCCCAACCTTCGATCATCGCACCATTTCCAAAAATAGCCTTGATGATACTTGGCGACTGATTGCTGTAAACCAATTGAGTGTAATGGCCGGGAATAGCTTCATGAATATTCAGAATCTGAAGAATGTAATGGTTGTATTCACGGAGATAACTTTCTGCCTGCTCCTTACTCCAGCCCGACAAACTACCAACATTGTAGTATGTATTTGCATTTTTGTCGTAAGGCCCCGGGGCAGAAATAGAAGCACCTGCTACACCTGCCATATAATCAGGCTCTTTTCTTACTACAAGAGGTTTGGAAGGATCGATATAGATCAGATCTTTCTTTTTAATAAAATCAACCAGAACCGGCATTTGTTGTTCGATGGCTGTCTGAAAAGAATCCGGCTGAACATGCTTCACAGATAATACATCGATCATCTGCCTGATAGCTTCCAGTTTATTTTCAGGCATTGCTTTCTCAGCGAAATATTTTTTCCAGAGCTCTTTGGTTAGTCCGAACATTTTTTCATGAAGGTCCTTTTTATGCGCTACCGCTTTTTCAAAAACCTGATCAGCAGAGTATCCGGATACAATATCGAATTCAAATTTCTTTGCATACAACTCCTTGCCTAAGCGAAAACTGCGTGGAGATTTATTCTCCAGATTTTTCAACCATTCAGCAAAACCTTTGATCGCGTTTACAGCTTCTTTCGCGGTAGCCTGCATGGCTTGCTTTTCATGTTCTCCGAACTTTGTTTTATTCAGCGCATCAGGAAAATCTTTTTCAAATACGGAGATACCACCCAGATTCTGATCGATGGCGAGTTGAGTATGTTCCGAAGTGGGAGCTTGAATGTTCTTTTTCGCCGCTTCGTAATAGGCAGGGATATTCGCCATTTTAAGATAAAAGCTGCGAAGACGCACATCAAGTGAATCGTAGGAACCATTTAGGATTTCAGCGAAAGATCCTGAAACATTGTATTCTGAAGGATTCCACACGAAGGACTTCATTTCAGTCAGACTCCAGATAATCCCTTTGAGTTGATTCTCGATCATGTGATGATCGGTTTGGTTATTATTAGAAAGGCTGTTCAGGTCAAATTTATTCAGGGAATCAAGATGTGATTTCGCAAAAGCGAGTTCTTTATCCCGGGAAGCCTGATCAGGAATAACGAGGATGCTATCATATTTATGAAAACCCTGGCTGCTTGCCCAACCCGGATAAACTTTCCAAAGCTCTTCAACGAAATGTTCTTTGTAGGCATCGAATTGAGGATCCGCATTTTTTACGGTCTCTTTTTCTTTTGTTTTTTCAGAACCACAGGAGGTGATAATAGAACACACAATTATTGAAAGGATCAATTTTCTCATGGAAAGATTTTTAGGTGCGCAAAGGTAGAAAATCTATTGCATCTAAATGAGAGAATTGAAAAATGAAAAACAGAAGAAATTGTGTTATTCGCGGTAATAGGTCTCTGATTGTTTCTTATCCCAATCTATTTTTAGCGCGTGCGGACTCCCATCTCTTTTAAGTTTCATCCGCCAATGAGTATGCAAGATCTGACCATCGTTGTTGATAATCGTATCAAAGCTTACTGGATATTCAACAATTTTAAATTTGTGACTTCTTAAGCGTATAACACCTTTTTTAAAATAGGAAGTACCATCAGATTGAACATCATCTTCAACTGAAGAAGCATCGTAAGTGTTAGAATATTTCATATAGCTATCTGAATGAAACCGAACCTGCGCCTGCCGCGAATTCGCCGAATACCATTGACCTCCAGTTAAATTGGGATCTATTTCTGAAAAGTCTGCTTTTTTACAACCCACAAAAACAACAACACAAAAACAGATGAGAAAACGAAATTGAACTGAAATCATTTTTAACATTTCCATTTATCGAATTTACATCTTTAACAAATAAAAAACAAAGCGATCTCAAAACTAATTTTCAAAGGTATTACTCCTTTCATCCACCCCTGTTACCATCAATCATTTTATAAATAAAGCCGCGTTAATTTCCTTATTTTTGAATATCTAAAAATCTGACCCATGTATAAAATCATTTTCTCTATGATTATCCTTTCTGTGTTTGCAGCCTTCATTCCGGGAGAACCGAAAGGCGAACAAAAAAAACTCACTTATCCTGTCACCCGAAAAACCGATAGTGCAGATACCTATTTTGGTTCTAAGATCGCTGATCCGTATCGCTGGCTTGAGAATGATCGCTCTGCGGAAACAGGTGAATGGGTAAAGGCCCAAAATCAGGTGACAAATGAATATCTATCCCAGATTACCTACAGAGATAAAATAAAGGAACGACTAACCAAGATCTGGAACTTTGAAAAAGTAAGTGCTCCTTTCAAAAAAGGCAAGTATTATTTCTTCTATAAAAACAACGGAATTCAAAATCAATCTGTCCTATATGTTCAGGAAGGATTAAAAGGAAACCCAAAGGTGTTGCTTGATCCCAACACGCTGGCTGCTGATGGAACAGCATCACTGGGAGGTTTATCAGTGAGCAAAAATGCACAGCACCTTGCATACAGCATCAACAGAGCAGGGAGCGACTGGAGTGAAATATCTGTAATGGAGATCGCGACAGGTAAAAAGCTAAGTGATGAGATTAAGTGGGTTAAATTTTCGGATATTGCATGGAAAGATGATGGATTTTATTACAGTGCTTATGATGCTCCAAAAGGCGGAAGTGAATTATCCGACAAGAATGAATTTCATAAGATCTATTATCACAAACTTGGAAATAAGCAAAGTCAGGATCAACTGATCTATGAAGATAAAGAACATCCTTTGAGAAATTTTTCTGCCGGCATCACTGAGGACCAGAAAATACTTTTGCTGTATGGCTCTGAGTCCACCTCCGGAACTACGCTCGCTGTGAAGGACCTCACAAAACCGAATGCTGCTTTTGTAACACTGGTGAATAATTTCGAGAACAATTATGGAGTGATCCACAACGAAGGAAACAAGCTGTATGTGATCACAGATAAAGGCGCACCGAAATATCAATTGCTTGAGATCGATATTAACGGCAAACCGGATTACGAGAACTGGAAAAAGATAATTCCTGAGTCATCCGACCTTTTGGAAAGTGTGTCTCTCTGCAATGGAAAACTTGTTGCGAAATATTTAAAGGATGTGAGTACCCGACTGTATGTGCACGATATGAAAGGGAAGAAAGAGTCTGAGATCAAATTGCCGGGAATCTGTAAGGTGGATGCCTTTGACAGTGATAAGGATGACAGCCTTGCATTCTTTTCGTACAACACATTTACGGCGCCAGCTGTTATCTATAAATACAACATGGTTAAGAATGAACTAAGTGTCTGGTTCAAACCGAACATTGATTTCAAATCGGAGAATTTTGAAACCAAACAAGTGTTCTATACAAGCAAGGATGGTACAAAAATCCCTATGTTCATCACGCACAAAAAAGGGTTGAAGATGGACGGAACTAATCCATGTTTCCTGTTCGGTTACGGAGGATTCAATTCCTATTATTCCCCGGAGTTCCGCATCGACAGAGCAGTGTTCCTTGAAAACGGTGGAATCTATGCTATCCCGGGTTTACGCGGTGGCGGGGATTATGGCGAAGAATGGCACAAGGCGGGAACAAAATGTCAGAAACAAAATGTGTTTGATGATTTTATTGCAGCTGCTGAATATTTAGTAAAAGAAAAATACACGGCGCATTCAAAGCTTGCAATCCACGGAAGATCGAATGGAGGTTTGCTGGTGGGTGCTGTGATGACTCAGCGTCCTGATATTTGCAAAGTCGCCATTCCAACTGTTGGTGTCCTTGATATGTTGCGTTACCATAAATTCACGATCGGTTGGGCCTGGGCAACAGATTATGGAACGAGTGAAAACAAGGATGAGTTCAACTGCCTGATCAAATATTCCCCACTTCATAACATTAAGGAAGCGGAGTATCCTGCCACACTTGTTACAACGGGTGATCATGATGACCGTGTTGTTCCAGCTCATTCGTTCAAGTATATTGCAACCTTACAGGAAAAGCAAAAAGGAAGCAATCCTGTACTTGTAAGAATAGATGTAAATGCAGGACATGGTGCTGGGAAACCAACTTCAAAACAGATTGAAGAATATTCTGATATCTGGAGCTTTGTTTTTTATAATCTTGGAATGAGTTACTAGTGGGTGAATGTTGATTGGTGATTGGTGATTGGTGATTGGTGAAGGGTGAAGGGTGAAGGGTAATTGAGGAATGATGAATGAGGATTGGTGAATGTTGATTGATGAATGAGGATTGGTTAGTGGTGAGTGGGGGTTGTGATTGGTGAGTTGTGATTGAGGAATGATGAACGAGGATTGGTGAATGATGATTGATGAATGTTGATTGGTACGCAATTTCTATTTTTAGGCCCACTATCACATTAACTCATTAGCACATTAACTCATTAGCACATTAAAAACATGCCGGTTGCAAAAAACATAAAGCCTCATTTTTTTAAAAAGCCTTCTGAATTTAATACCTGGCTAAAAAAAAATCACGAATCAGCAGAAGAACTGATAGTCGGATTCTATAAAAAGGCCAGCAAAAAACCCAGCATGACATGGTCAGAGTCGGTGGATGAGGCTTTGTGTTATGGTTGGATTGATGGCATCACCCGCAACATAGATGAAGAAAGTTTCTGCATACGATTCACCCCAAGAAGATTAACAAGTGTGTGGAGTATCGTGAACATCAATAAAGTGGCTGTTCTTACAAAAGAAGGACGAATGCATGCTTCAGGGCTGAAAGCATTCCAGGCACGGAAAGAAAACAAAACAGGGATTTATGCATTCGAGCAAAAAAATACCGACTTAAATCCCGCCCAGTTAAAACTTTTCAAATCACATAAAGAAGCATGGGCCTTTTTTGAAACTCAACCTCCCTCCTACCGAAAAACCGCTACATGGTGGGTGATCAGTGCCAAGCAGGAAGCCACCAGATCAAGAAGGCTTGAAACGCTAATTGATGATTCGGAAAATGGATTGCGACTTAAGCAATTGAGAAGATAATAATTCACATCCCCTTTTCAGGAAATGGAATGATACCCGGCTTCGGAATAATTTTTACATCTGCAGGAATTACAATTTCAAAAATGCTCTGCCATGCACCGGAAACTCTTTGCGGAGAGAATTCAAAATCACGACTGAAATGTCGCCAGTTCCTGAACAAATAGGATTTTATTTTTCTGTTGAAACTAATTCCTGCTGCTTCCTCATCTCCTTTTTCCATATCACGAATCTTCCAAAGTTCAACGATACAAAGCGCTTTTCCCGCATTGGGACCGAACGAATTTGTCTTGCCGCAGCAAATAACAAGATCACCACGATAACTAAAAGACCGTGTTCTTGTTTCTATGGTTTTCTCACCACTTCGAATCCACTCCGCATAAGGCGCTCCTTCATAATCATTCATGATTAACGCTTTATATTTTCTTACATGGTAGGCAGACATCTTTATTTCTTTTATAAAGTATCAAAGAACAATTATGCCAATAGCCTAAATATCTTTTTGTCATATTATCCGGTCTGTACTCTATACCCGCCCACATTCTCGATAAAATTTCGCAAAAAGCGAAATCACTCGAACTGACCGCGCAGGTTACTTCTCTGCCAAATAAATATTTTCAAATTTTCACATATTTCAAATTCCTCCGTGTTCTTTGCGCCTTGTTACAAATCTTTTTTTCGCCTTATTTATGTCGAGCTAAGAATTATGTAACTTTTTGTAGAAAATAATTCTCAATTTTGTGTCGAAGATTTTTTACCCCGATAAGTTTTAATAGCAAATTCTTCTGAATTACTAGGGAACTACACAGATAAGAAGTTAAAATAAATTTTAAAGCATACATTTTGCAATTGAACCCAAAACCTAAACAAACTATTATGAAAACCACATTAAAATCAATCCTACTGATTGTTATCGGTATGTTTATTACAGGAATTGCTGCAGCAGGAATATTACCTGATGTTCCGGCGCCCAAAAAAGTTGTAAAAGAATTCTCACTAACCGCACCGACAGAGGATCCAATTAAATGTTTTGATGAAAGCACAAAGTTGATCAACCTTGGCGTTGGCTTCGGAGGTGTTGGATATTACAAAGGGAGAAAAGGTTCCGGATACAGCTATGGAAGAACTCCTGCATTCAGTTTATCATACGAGCAGGCTATTCCAAAGAAAGTTGGTCCGGGATACATCGGTGTTGGTGTATATTTCGGTTATCAAAACGCACATCAGCGTTATGAGGATGTGTATTATGCTGGAAACCGTTATTATTATGAGCACAACTGGAACTATATGATGATTGCAGCACGCGGTGCTTATCACTTTGATTTTCTTAACAGTGAAAGAGCAGAAGTGTATGCTGGTGCTATCATTGGTGTAAGAATCCAGACTTATTCTTATTCAACCAACAGCCCTGATCCGGATGATAATTACAAATTGAATGAAGGCGCTGTTTATCCTGCTTATTCATTATTCGCCGGTGCACGCTGGTACTTTGTTAAAAGAGTTGCCTTTTTCGCAGAAGCTGGTTATGGTATTTCTTTCCTGACGGGAGGTCTTACTTTTAAATTCTAAGAAGAAAAAACAAATAAAAAAAAACGTCCGACAATCGTCGGGCGTTTTTTTTATTTGAATATTAATGAAGTGTGATATTGAATGTATTTCCATTGAATTGAAGGTTGCTGTGTTATCCCACGCTCAACGGCAACAATACCACAAGGCGGATCAGTTTTCATGATGGAGTGATCTTGATTTTTTATTTACCTTTTCGGACAGGAAACATTTCACGGATGGAAGAAAAACTACTTGATGAAGCGGCGGTAAAAACTCCCTGGTTCGCATTTTTGATATCTTCAATGGAATAAAAAGCGGTAGGATTGTATTGAGCAATCATTAAGACCACCTTCTTTACATTCTTTCTTTTGATAATTGTAAAGATCATTTTTACCGGACCTACTGCGCCTTGTGCATCGAGTACAGTGATTCCATGATTTCCTGCTTTTAAAGCTTTGATCAGATCTTCACAATTCTGATTCGTTATGATTCTGATTACCTGGAGACCCAGTGCGAGGCGTTCTTCTATTCTCAAACCCACATAGGTTCCTGTTGCAAAACCTCCTGCCCAAGCAAGGTAACAGGCGAAATTATTCAGGTTCTTCATCACCTGCGCCACCACAATGATCCAGATCAGCACTTCAAAAAAACCGAGTATGGGTACAATGCTGCGAAAACCTTTTGAAATGAACACATGACGAATGGTTCCTATACTTACATCGCATACACGTGAAAAAAAAATGATAAGAGGTAAGATGATCCAACTGTAAAAATCAAACCCGCCGAAATATTCCTGAAACATTGATTGTATTTATATCGGTAAAAATAAGCACAAAAAAATCCTCCCGTTTTTGTGGGAGGATCTTTTAACTAACAATTGACTGTTTACTTTACAAGGATCATTTTATTTGTCTTCCGCCTATTGTCTGCGATCAGTGTATAATAATATTGTCCGGATGGCAGTGATCTCCGGTTAAATACTACCGTATTCTTTCCTTTATCCATTGGTCCGTCCGCTAAGGTTTCAACCAGCCTTCCGCAAACATCCCATACCTGCAAATTCACATCAGAGCGTTTATCAAGAATAAATTCAATGGTGGTGGAGCCTGAAACAGGATTCGGGTAATTGATCAAACTCAATTCTGATTTTGCATCCTCCAAATCTTTTACCGTAACAATATCATTCACACTGGTAATATTGGTTGAATAAATACCGCTTGCATGCGTTGCGATTACCACCAGTCCGTCCGACTGACGAGTCTCTATCATATCACAAACAGAATTCCCTATTGTGGCTGCACCCTGCTGAACCCAAACCGTCGACAATCCTTTCAATGTATCAGTTGCATATAAACCGGTACTTGTAGCTGCGAGATATACTTTTCCATCTGCTACCGGAAGAATACTTACCCATCGAATTGATGCGCCAAGGCCAGTTCCACCTGCCGTCTGCTCAAGATTACCAGCACATTTCGCCCAGGTAGTTCCGCCATCAAAAGAAGTGAACATGCTGTATGAATTATAATTGGAATAAACAACGATAAGGTGATCGCCATCGGTTGGATCTGTTGCGATACAACTGTTGTAACCGGCAGGAAATACAACTCCGGTTGTTGTTGAAGTTATGTCTACAGGAGTTGGAGTGCCAACATTGGCATTGTCCACACGATAGATCTTTTTATTGTTTGTTCCGTAATACACGCGGTTAGCAGGAGTTTTGCAAACGGTGACTGCTGTAATTTCCGAACCGTTGGTTGGAACAGAGTCGGCCCATTGTGTCCAGTTGGTGCTGATCGAATCCCAGTTCCCTATCAGAGGAATACCAGATAGGTCATGATTTCTCCAAAGGTATTTTCCACCCGCCAGGTACATGATATCATTGTTGTTTGGATCGAGAATAAACGGATTAATAAACTGATAATCTTTTCCACCTAATGGATCGATGCGTGCAAAAGCTGTTTTATTTCCTGCAGCATCCAATGTTGCTTTCATCATTTTACCATTCTGTATGGAAAAATAATACATGCTTTGATTATCTGCGATCTGACAATACGATCCATCACCGCTGCGAGGCTGAACCCATGGTGCAGTGGGAGAAGCAGAGTTGGTATACCAGGTTCCGTTATCCTGTGCTCCTGCGCAGATGATGTTGTTTCCTGGAGTGGCATGATCAATAGCAACAGTATAAAACATCGAAGTGAGATAACCATTGTTGAGATCCTGCCATGCAATTGTGGGAGCAGTATTATCAAGGGTTTTCCAAACGCCACCATCATTCACACTGTACATTACATTCGGGTTGGAAGGAGAAAAAACGAGTCCGTGCTGATCCGGATGATGATTCAGATAGGAATCTACAACTGGTAAAGAGGCGCCTTCCAGGTAACCACCGATGAAACGTGTATTCAAAGAATCCTGAAATGCTGAAGTTGATCTGTACAGGTTTGTTCCGCCGATGAAGACAGAATTCGAATCACCCGGTTTAACCTGAACGACCATATCATACGAGCCCTGAACATTCCATTTATCAAACATTCCTCCCGAAGCAGGAAGGTTCATTGAAAGATCCTGCCATACTCCACCTGTTCCATCACCGGCGCCGGATACATACGTGTATTTATAGAAACTATTCCATTCGGCATCTCCCAGGAAATTATAAGTGACCTTTCCGAAGCCGGGTGTATTGGCGAGAAAGTAAACGTTATTTTCATTGTTAGGATCGATTCCCATCACGATACGGTTGTAAGCAGTTGGAAAACCTGCAGGGATAATATTGGTAAATGCAAGTCCGTCGATTGAACGCCAGATCCCTTTTTGTGTACCGTCATCACTCATGGTTGCATATACAACTCCGGTTGAAGAAACGGCCACATCTGTAAAATAAGAGTTACCGCTGCGCACTGTTGTCCAAGAGGTTCCTCCATTCAGACTTCTGTAAACAGCACCATACGTCGCTGCATACACTTCCTCTGTTGAATCAGGAGCAGAAGGATCTATGACAACATTCCAAACCATCTGAAAATTCAGCGTGAATGAATTATGATTTCCTGCAGCTGTTGAAGCGATTGGATTCCAGGTTACTCCGCTGTCGGTTGATTTAAAAAGTCCATCACCTAAATAATATGCACCGCTTCCGCTGCTGGCAGAAGCTCCGTACAATTCGCCGCTTCCATAATAC
>JALYRR010000273.1 GCA_030855265.1 Bacteroidota bacterium
CAGCTATACCATGAACATGATCGTCCTTTTTGCATTTTTACTTGCGCTGGGGATCGTAGTGGATGATGCAATTGTTGTAATCGAAAACACGCACCGGATTTTCGACAATGGAAAAAAAGATATTAAAGTGGCTGCGAAGATGGCTGTGGGCGAAGTGTTCATGCCTGTTTTGAGCGGAACCCTCACAACACTTGCTCCTTTTGTTCCCTTGTTATTCTGGAGCGGGATCATCGGAAAGTTTATGTTCTACCTTCCGGTCACACTGATCATTGCACTTCTTGCATCACTATTGGTTGCTTACATCATCAATCCTGTTTTTGCTGTCGATTTCATGAAGCCGCATGATGATTCAAAACCACGCTGGACAGGTAAAACAACAGGAACGCTCATCGTATTTATATTAGCAGCCATTTTATTACATGCCGGCGGATCACATGCAACGGCCAATGTTGTTTTATTCATCCTGGCATTTTACCTGTTGAACAAATTCTATTTATATAAAGTCTTTGAAAAATTTCAAACGAAAGTATGGCCTGCTGTTCAGCGTTCATATACCAGCCTTTTGCTGAGATTCTTAAAACGTCCGGCCCTGGCGCTTGTAGGAGTGATCGTTTTGTTTATTTTCTCTATCATTTTATTTGCTGTCAGAACTCCCAACGTTGTTTTCTTCCCGCAAGGTGATCCGAATTTTGTATATGTATATGTAAAACTACCGATCGGAACTGATCCTTCCAAAACCAACCAGGTAATGCTGAAGGTGGAAGAACGCGTGAACGATGTAATCGGTGATTCCAATAAACTTGTTAAGTCCATCATCACCAATGTTACCAAAGGAACCACGGATCCTCAGGATCAGGATCAAAGTGATTATCCAAATCGTGGAAAGATCGCGATCTCATTTGTCGGATTCAAATACCGCGATGGAGCATCTACGATGGACTACCTCGAGAAACTTCAGAAACTGAATTGGAACATTCCGGGCGCTGAGATCACGGTGTCGAAGGAACAAGCCGGCCCGCCCGTTTCCAAGCCGGTGAATATAGAAGTGAGAGGTGATAATTTTGATGAGCTGGTTGCAAATGCCATTCGCCTAGAACGTTTCCTTGATCAGAAAAAAATTGAAGGAGTTGAGAATTTAAAATCGGATTTCGAAACCATTAAACCGGAGATCGTATTTAACATTGATCGTGAGCGTGCAAATCGTGAAGGGATCAGTACGGCAACAATCGGGATGGAGATCAGGAAAGCTGTGTTCGGCGCGGAAGCCAGCAAGTTTCGTGATGAGAATGATCAGTATCCGATCCAGTTGCGTTACAAGTATGATCAGCGAAACAACATCGAAGCATTACGAAATCTGAAGATCACTTTCCGTGATATGAACATGGGAGGAATTTTACGCAGCATTCCCTTATCAGCATTTGCCTCTGTTGAATACAGCAATACGTATGGAGGAATCAAACGTAAAATGCAAAAACGTGTGATCAGTTTATCATCGAATGTTACTGCTCCTTATAATGAAGTAGAAGTAGTTGGCAGAGTGACTGAGGCGTTAGCGGGATTTGTTCCTGTAGGGAAAGTGGAAGTGGCCATGACAGGGCAACAGGAAGAACAGGCGGAGACAGGCGCATTCCTTAGTAAAGCCCTGATGATGTCGATCGGATTGATGTTGTTTATTTTAGTATTGCAATTCAATGCGGTAGGTAAGCCGGTGATCATTCTTTCGGAGATTCTTTTCAGTATTATCGGCGTGTTGTTAGGAACATCGATTTTCAAAATGGATGTGAGTATCATTATGACAATGGTCGGAATCATTGCCTTAGGAGGTGTGGTGGTCCGAAATGGAATTCTGCTGATCGACTTTGCAGAGAAGGCGCGGGCGGAAGGAATGAGTTTGTGGGATGCAACTGTTGATGCAGGTCGTACACGTATGACGCCGGTTATTCTTACCGCCTTTGCAGCGATATTGGGATTGATCCCATTGGCGGTGGGATTAAACATGGACTTTGAATCTCTTTTTGCAAGCGGAGATGCTCAGCTTTATTTTGGCGGCGACAATGTCGTGTTCTGGGGGCCTTTATCCTGGACAATGATCTTTGGATTGTCCTTCGCCACCTTGCTTACTTTATTATTGGTGCCGGCCATGTACCTGATGTCGGAACGTTTGAAAAGAAGATCAATCATCATCCTTGATCATTTTGGATTATCGCATGCCTGGATGTATATGCCATTCTTTATCTTGTTCACGCGTGGATTTATGCTGATCAAAGGGATAAAACTTCAGTACGGGAATCTTGATTATTAGGAAGGGGATAAACGAATAACGAATTGAAATAAGTTGTGAATGAAGCAGGAAGGTTGAATTGATCTTCCTGTTTTCATTTGATTACCACGGCAACAGAAATACATGTCTAAATGTTCTCGACACAATTTCGTGATCAAATTGTCACATTAACCAATTATCTCATCACCCCATCACCCCATCACTTTCTCCACATCCCCAATTTTCAAATTATCACTTTAAACAATTATCACATTACTTATTTTTCTTCTTCGCAGCTGCCTTCTTCTTCGCAGCTTTCTCTGCATCCTTCATTCTCTTTTTCTCTGCCTTCAGCTGCCCTTTTGATTTTGTCATTTCGATGACTCTTAATCCCAGATACAAACCATAGGAATAAACAACCTGTTCGGTCTGCACTTGCTTAATAGTAGATTGCGTCATGTCGATGTTCGCAAAGATCCCTGTAAACAAGATCTTTCCGTTATATCCCATGGAGGATTTTGCTCTGCCAATAACAGGAAAGGCGATCTTGTGGGATTTGCCAAGCGGGTAGTTATAACTTTGGTTCTGAATTCCGGCGCCTAAAAGGATGGCATTGGCAAAATAGAAATTCTTCTTAACAAAATTATATCCGTAGCCGTATTGTACCAGAAAAGCATAATTCCGGTTTCGCTGAAGGAAAGAGAAATCACTGAAATGAGGTTTTAAACTGTCAGGAATCAGGTCGGTGCTTTTTATTTCATTGAATTTCAATGCAAGAATCATCATGGAGGATCCGGCACTTTTTTTCTGAAACTGATTCTGATTGAATGCTGCGTTGTAAGAGAATTTTTTACCGTTAAAAATAAAAATTCCATTTACGCCAAATTGGTAAGCGCGAATATTTGTATTGTAATCTTTTAAATTAATATTCTGTTTTTTATAATGAAAATAGAACCTGCTGTAATCCTGGTAATAACCTTCCAACCCAAATTTATTCCCGTAAATATTCATCTGGAATTGTTTGTACCCCGATTTGATCCTGCCGGTGGTATCCAGGTAATCGTTCGTAAATTTAAAGATGTAAGTGAACCCTATACCTTTGAGATTGATAGCCACACCGGTAGTGGTTGGGATGTGCGGTGAATAAAATAGTTTGGAATCATCCAGTTGTTTTTCTGTGAAAGAAGGATTGTTCCGTGGTGTGATGTTATACATGAAACCATTGTTCAGAAGGAAGGTCTTAACTGTAAAAAGGTTTTTGAATCTCTGCACATAATTTGTGTCAGGTTCACCTGCCTGCATGTGAAAGCAGGAAATAGAAAGTAACAGCGAAAAGACAATTCTTTTTAAGGGATGCTTCATCCATGCAAAAATAGAAGAAAAATTTAATTTCTGATAATCCTTCCAAACTCCTGCCGGATGATTGAATGTCGGAATGCCGAATTGAAATCTTTTTAACCTTTCCTCTACTCAGAATAATTTGTAAGCCTTCCTTGGTTTGTAAGCTGGATTATTTGTAGGTTTGGTTTGCGTTGGGAAAATGAGCCGGTGTTCATTTGGTAAAAATAAGGGACTTGAAAGATGCTTGGCACAACAGTCTTTTATTTATTTACAAGATATCCAGGATACGAAAATTTGAAAATGGGCGGAACTAGTTTCGCTATTTGTCCAAATAAACCAATAATGCGCAGCTAGTTGCGCATATAAAGATGTTATAACTCATTGCCGCAAAGACGTATATTCGACAGACAGAAACTTATGACAAAGACAATTATTCTTATTATCTCCTTCGTTTTGTTGGCATCGACAGATTTATTATCCCAAGGCATATCCGAACAGCAGACCTTCATTGCGAAG
>JALYRR010000088.1 GCA_030855265.1 Bacteroidota bacterium
GTCGCACCCTGAGGAGAAACGGCATTGGTTAACTGACTTTCTATTAGAGCGATGTATTTAAAGTCATCCGGGATTCCATTTTTTTCCAGAATAGGTTCAATAACTGGGAACCATCGGCTCGCCCTTTTATGAATTAGAAGTGATTGAGATTGCCAGTAGGTATTGATAACCAACTCTCTTTCCATTGCCTCACGAACACTAAAATCAGTGATAGGAGTTTTCTCACCGGCGAAATTCAGATTTTTTGGAATCCTGATACTGAAAACTTTATAGCTGGCATTAAAATAATCTTCATAGGTAGAGTCAGAGGAGTTATCAGAATAAGAAAAAGTGAAGATCTTGATGATGCTCAGGATCACAATAAGGCATCCGAATGCAATAAAATATCGTTTGAATCTGATAATGAATTCCGAGATTTTTTTCAAAACAGTGTTAAGTTATCGGATGTTTTTCCGGGAAGGTGAATAGAGCAGCCAGAATAGTGAAATAAAGTAAACAGAAAAGAGAAGGATATGCAAATACCCCCAGTTCTCAATGTATTTAATGATAAGGAGATTAAAAAATAAAGAGGTGAAACAAATTCCAGCATAGAGTATGGCTATTCTTTTTTCTGTAACTCCCATATAAAACAAGCTGTGGGTAGTATGATCCTTTCCGCCAATAAAGGGTGATTTCTTTTTTAATAATCTATTGATCACTACGGTTGTAGTATCGATGATAGGGATCGCAAAGGCAAGAATAGTAACGAAAAATTGTTTGCTTTGAATAAGTTTACCTTGTGTATCCGGAGTATTCCAGAAATAAGTGATGCCCATTGCAGCAAGAAACAATCCCAGGAACTGGCTGCCTGTATCGCCCATAAACATTTTAGAAGGATGCCAGTTAAAAAACAGAAAGCCGATCAAAGCCGATAACACTCCAATTAGAATAATGATATGAATACTATACCCATCGCCATTGATATATAGGATCACAAGAGCACTGATAATAATTATAATTGAAACCACGGTAGTGATTGCGTCCATGTTATCGAGCATGTTAATGGAATTCATCAGTCCGACAACCCAGAAAACGGTGAGAATATAATTCAGATAGTTTTGATCGAAAAGGGAAATATAAGTTCCGGTGGAAATCAGGATAATTGCGCAACAAACCTGAATAATGAGTTTAAGGAATGGTTTGGTGTTATAGGCGTCATCAGATAAGCCCATTAAAAAAGCCAATGTACAGGAGGCCAGGAGGCCAATCAGTTGTTTGTTGAGAATGATCTGACTGTGTTCAAAAAAAATAGAATAGCTGGCTACTGAAAGTAAAAAGATCAGATAAAAGGAAATACCGCCTAAAGAAGGCTTTACTGCAGGACTCCAGCGAATTATTGTTTCGTTAGGATTGCGGATTCCAAGTGTCGAGGCGAATTTTAAAAACAATCCATTTATCAGGAACGACAGTATCACTGTGGCAAGAAAATAGGATCCGTAAATAATAAATAAATATAACTTTCCTTCCATAAAACTCCTCTGACAAATTTATTCAGGATCTAGCCTGTGCTTTAGACGAGCTAACTCACAAAAAAGTTGCATTCTGATTAAAACATGCTTTTAAATTCTGAAAAAATATTCCCTGTTTTATCTTTATCGGAAATTAGCGGATCCGAAATTCCCCAGTTTATCCCTATTTCCGGATCATTCCAGAGTAAACTGTCTTCGGATACTTTATTGTACCCATTTGTACATTTATAAGAAAAGATGGTGTTGTCCTCCAGAGTAAGGAATCCATGAGCGAAACCTGCCGGGATCCATAACATACTTTTGTTTTTTTCACTGAGAAGGATATCGAAATACTTACCATAGGTAGAAGAAGATTTCCTGATATCAACCGCAACATCAAGTACACTTCCTTTGATTACCCTTACCAGCTTGCCTTGGGCGAAAGGCGGATTTTGGAAATGAAGACCTCTTAAGACTCCTTTTTGAGAAAGTGATTGATTGTCCTGAACGAATTCCTCATTGATTCCGTTTTTTAAAAAAGCATCTTTGCTATATGTTTCATAAAAGTATCCGCGTTCATCCTCAAATATTTTCGGTTGCACAACTAAAAGGCCCTGAATTGGTGTAGTGATGATTTCCATTAAGATTGTGATTTACCAAAAAAGGATTTTTTCCTGCTGGATTTTGTTCCTTCGTCGTAATAGCCGTACCCATAGCCATATCCGTAACCATACCCGTAACCATAGTTGTAACCGTAATTCTTTCTTTCTACATCAACACCATTCAGGATCACAGATAATTTTTTAATATTCGCTTCATTGAAAAGGCGGTCTACATTTTGAATAAAATTCCTTTTTGAATAATCAGCTCTGAAAATATAGATTGGGTAATCTGCTTTCTGGATCATCGCAATGCCGTCGCTTACAAGGCCTACCGGAGGATTATCGATAATGATCACATCGTAAATAGTTTTCAGGTACACGAGGATCTCATCCATTTTCGGGCTGATGATCAATTCCGAAGGGTTAGGAGGAATAGGGCCTGCAGTAATAAAATCAAGGAACTCAAGACTACTGTGCTGAATGGTTGAGTGGATTTCATCTTTTCCGATCAGGAGCGTACTCATTCCTTTAGTGTTGTGCGCGTTAAAGCCGATGTGGATTTTTGGTTTACGCATATCAAGATCAATGATCACCACCTTCTTGCCGGAAAAGGCAATGATACCTGCAAGATTGATTGCTACAAACGTTTTTCCTTCCCCGGAAATAGTGGAAGTAAGGGCAATGATCTTCGGCCCAGGATCATTTGAAATAAACTGAAGATTCGTTCGGATAGATCTGAATGCTTCTGCAATTAAGGATTTCGGGCTTTTGTCGATGAGCAACTGAGATACAGGAATATCCTGTTTACACTTCGGAACAATTCCGAGAATGCTGATAGAAGCATTGGTGTATTTTGTGATTTCGTTAAGTGAATTGATCTCGTTGTGAGAAAGATATCTGAAAAGAATCAGGAAAAGGCTTAAAAGCGTTGCTGCAAGCACGTAAACAATAAAGGTGATCTTTCTGTTTGGTGAAACGGGTGTGGAAGGAACGGATGCCTTTTCAAGGACTACATTCCCCGGAACAAATCCAGCTTTTGAAATGGAATATTCCGTTTTCTTTTCCAGCAACAACGTATAGTATTTCTCATTGATCGAGAAAAGTCTTTGTAATCGGGCAAACTCTACTTCGTTTTCAGGTGGTTTGTTAAACTTGCTTGCAAAAAGTAATGCTTTTATTTTTAGATCTTCTTTTCTTAAACGGTTGTTATTTCTAACAGATTTAACACTTTCTTTCAACAACTTTTTCTGAATGTCGATTTGAAAATCAAGTGACTTTATTGCTTCACTGCTCGGAGTTACCTGGTAAAGCAATTCCTCTTTCTGGATCAGAAGACGGTGAAGATTGGTGATGGCGGAAGTAATATTCGCCTCAGATTCAGTTCCGGCAAGCATGGCCAGCAATGTATAACTATCAATGCTCTTAGCATTATTTATATCATTCTCAATCTTATTTAAAACGTTTTCTTCAAGCTCAAGTGAAATGATCTGATCTTCCAGCGAGTTGAGTCTCACAAGGTTGGTGTTGGTTACCTCCGGACTGTTCGCATCAACTTTGTTTTCTTTTTTAAAAGTCTGGATCTCATTTTCAGAAAGCTTTAATCGATCATATACTGCGTCGAGTTGCTGATCAATAAATTCAATGACACTTTTGGAGCTTTCTCCTTTTCTTTCAACATCAAAACTTTTGTATTCATCAGTCATAGTTGACACAATATCAGAGGCTTTCTGAGGGGAGAAATCCTTAAAGCTGATGAGAATGGTCTTCGCCTGTTCATTCAGTAATTTAACATCCAGCTTCGTGTAATAATCATTTACAACTGCGTCAATGTCGTTGACTGTAAAGTAATAGGCGTTTTGTTTTACGAGGTTTTGTTGCTTTTCAATTTCCGGATAATTTGTGATGGATAGTTTAATGCTGATATCTGGAAATTCGATCCAGTTGTTTGTGATATAATTTTTGCTTGTTAAGGTCGAGCCATTGGTATAACTAATGACTCCCTGAGTTGCATTGCTGAAGTCAACATAAAATTTCCTGCCGATTACTGCAGGGTTAATGATCTTTACCTCCACTTTGTAAGGCGTGTTCACATATAATTCGTTTGCCTTAAACGTTCCTTCAGAATAATAGCTGATGTCAAGAGGAAGTCGGGCTAAAACGCGTTTTAGGAATACTTTTGATCTTAAAAGTTCTACACCTTCTGCCAAACCATTATCGGTTTCGTAGATGTTCTCCACATTCAGGACCTTATTTGCCTGATTACTTGATTGAACCTGAATAACACTCGATGATTCGAATACCGGAGGAGTATAACGCAAATAAATATAGGCAGTAAGAAAAGCAAGCCCAAAAAAGAAGAGAATCCAGAGAATACTTTTTCTGGCAATAAACAAGAAAAGGCCTAATTCAAATTCACCACTGAAATTGGAGATACGTTCTTTGTATCTCTCAAAATTATCGTTGGTTTTTGATATGTCTTCCTGTAGCATAGGGTAAAATTACCGGGTTATCGCTTGAGAAGCTGAGCGTAGGTATACAAAATAACTGCGCTTGTTACAAGGCTGACAATTGGCGAAACCTCCTGAAAGAATTTTGTTGCATAACGTCTTCTTGGCTCTACATAAATTAAGTCATTGGCCTGGAGAACCATACTTGCATATTTAATCCCTTCGATCTTACTGAGATCGATTAGATACACTTCATGTTTACCATTCACAATTCTGATTACTTTAATAATCCTGGCTTTTCCGTTTTCGGAGATACCTCCCGCTTGAGCCAGAGCTTCAATAAGTGTGGTATTGTTGTTTCTTAATGCGATTATTTTTGCATCTCCGGGGTTCCCCGGAAAAACGATTACTCTTTTATTTTTGACTCCAATCACCACATAAGGTCGAATATAGTATGCAGAATATACTTCCTCAAGATGATTCTCGGCTTCCTTAATTGTATATCCATTTATTTTTATTCTCCCTAAAATGGGTAATTTGACCATCCCATCTGATTCTACAAGGTACTCAAGGCCAGTTTCAAAACGGAAGGCCTGATTTGAACTATTCAAAGAGGTAAGATCGACAAGTTTAAAACCATCATTGGAATAAATGCTGAATTCGAGGATATCGTTTGCGGAAAGCCTGTAGTCCGAAGACTTTAATGAATCATCCGGAAGATCAGAATATTTGAATCCTTTAGGTGTTTTTAACATGATGCTGGGATTGAGCCAGGAACAACTGGTTAAAAACAATAGTAAACAGGATAAGCCGAGCAGTTTGCGCATAAACATCTTGAATGATAACAAACAAAGGTAAAAAATTATCTGAAATGCCCTAATAATTGAACGGATGGCTACTTCGCAAGTAATTTTCTGTATAATTTTTCCATGTCATTCACAAGCCGTGTATAATGATAATTGTTTTTTACAAAATCCCAGCCTTTTCTGCCCATCGAAGATCTTAAACTGTCATCTTCTGTTAATTTCAGGAGATTAAGAGCGAATGTTTGCTCATCATTGTTTGGGCATAAGAAAGCTGTTTCTTCAGGAAGTACAACATTCTCAATTCCACCCACCCGTGTGGTCACAATGGGTTTGTTGGCTGCCTGAGCCTCGATCAGGCTTACAGGCGTTCCTTCATTGAAGGAAGTTAAGGCGATGATATCACTTCCGGCCAGTGCAACATCAATTTCCCTGATCCAGGAGGTAAACGTAATGAGAGCAGGTGTTTTGTCTGATGCGCCGTCATTGAAGGGTAAACCCAGTTCTTTTGCTTTATTTTCCAGTTCTTTCCGGCTTTCTCCATCGCCGATTATAAATACCCTGAGTTTAAATTTTGTTTTTGAAGCAACAATTTTAACGGCCTTCAGAAACATTTCATGATTCTTTACCGGAACCAGTCTCCCGATAATTGAAATCGCGATCTCATCATTCCCGACACTGTATTTCTGCCTGAATGCGTTTCTTTTATTCTCCTGATCCGTTTGGAATTTATTCAAATCAAAACCGAGCGGAATCACCTGCACTTTTTCAGCCTTGCATATTCTGTGAGTACTGGCAAGTTCCTCTTTTTGTTTTTCGCTTATTGCAATAATTGTTGTCGATTTCGAAGCAAGATACCGCTCGATGTTTTTATAAAATGTTGTTTTGAGTTTTCCGAAGTAGGAATGAAAAACATGTCCGTGAAAAGTGTGTATAATCACTTTCACTCCGCAGGAATATGCTGCGAGCCGGCCCAGTGTTCCTGCTTTTGAGGCATGAGTATGTACAATATCAGGTTTGAAATCAAGAATGATTTTTTTTATTTTTTTATAAGCAGCATAATCGTTTTTTAGATCAATCTCCCTTTTCATTTCCTCAATAATAACCGGACTCAGATCCAGATTTTTTACAATGAAATCGGAGCTCTCTTCTGAATCATCTTTCGCACCTCCAACAAGAAGGGTTTCAAAATCAGCGGACATGTATTTACTCAGGTAAGCCACATTGTAAGTGGGCCCACCGATGTTGAACCGATTGATGATGCGCAATACTTTTATCATTTTGCCTGCTTTTGGAAGTGTTTTTTCCACCAGTATTGAAATACGATTAGTGCCCAGATCCTTGCCACTGAATCATCCGGATCTGCTGAGAAAAGTTCGGTTTTAAGCTGATTAATTTTTTCGGGTTTAAACAATCCTTGCTCTCTTATAAATTCATCTTTTAAAAGATCTTCGGAGATCAGTGACTTGAGATCTGTGCGGAACCATTTTAACAATGGCACTTCGAATCCTTGTTTTTTTCGTGAATAAAGTTCTTCCGGCAGAATTTCACGAAAAGCATCTTTTAGGATCCGCTTTCTTTGATTTCCTTGAATCTTCTGATTAACAGGTAAGGTAAATGCAAAATCAACGATTCTCTGATCCAAAAATGGAACGCGTATTTCAAGTCCCTCGCACATACTCATTCTATCAGTTTTAACAAGCATATCGTTCTCCAGGACAAGTTGAACATCTGTTAGCAGAACGGAATTAAAATCATCATCAATATTTTTCAGGAGATCTTCTTTTCTTGTCCGATACTCCAATGCGTTTTTTAAAAGTAGCGTGTCTGTTTCATTTGTAAATCCTGCCCATCTCCAGTATCTTTCTTTATTATCCAGTCTCATTCCTTCTGCGAATTTGAAGAGTTGCCTGAATCTATTGCCTGTCGAACTATTTCTTGACTTCGGAAGTTTTTTGAGCAATGGGTATGCGGATTTAACCAGTTGTGCTGCCATCCCGCCATTCCTGGCTCTGAGCTCTGCTTCATGCTTGTTATATCCTCCGAATAATTCATCGGCCCCGTCTCCGGAAAGTGCAACGGTTACTTCCTTTTTAGTTAGTCGGCTGAGTATATTCACGGCAAGTGCGGATGAATCAGCGAAAGGCTCATCCGTATAATCAAGCACCTTGTAAAGATGTTCAAACAAATCAGAATTACTCAGCTCAAAAGCGGTATGATCTGTTTTGTATTTTTTTGCCACCAGGTTTGCATAATGAGTTTCATCATACATGGGCTCGTCCTTATAACCAATGGAAAATGTTTTCAGATGAGTGGTCATTCCTGCAGCGAGCGCTGTTATCACCGAGGAGTCAATTCCTCCGCTTAGAAATGTTCCCAGGGGGACATCGGCCACCATTCGCTCTCTAACAGATTCTTTCATTAAATTCTGGAGCGTGGAAATATTTTTTTGATAATCGGAACTTGCGGATGTAACGTTCCGTTCTGTTTTATAATAGCAAACTATAGTTGAAACTCCATCTTTTGAGATCTTCATATAATTTCCCGCTTGCAGTTTCCTTACATTTTCATAAATGGAGTAGGGCGATGGAATATAATTCAAATGGAGATAGATCTGAAGCGAAGCCATATCAATCTTTGCGGGGATGTCAAACGTTTGAAGTGCCTTCATTTCGGAAGCGAAAACAAGCAGATCTTTATCCTGATAATAATAAAGTGGTTTTATTCCAAAACGGTCTCTTGCTAAAAACAGTTCTTCGGTTTGGTTGTCGAGAATTGCGAAAGCGAATTCACCATTTAAGCGTTGCAGGCAATTTTCTTTTTCAGCGATAAAAAGATAAAGCAATACTTCCGTGTCGCTTTGTGACCTGAACTGAATGCCTTTTTTTTCAAGATCCTGTCGGATTTCCCTGTAATTAAAAATCTCGCCGTTGAATACGATCGTGTAGCGGCCTGTTTCATCACTGAAAGGTTGTGAAGCGATATCACTTGTATCAATGATGGATAATCTTCGGTGACCCAGTGCACAATTTTTATTGAAATGTACTCCTTCACCATCGGGCCCACGGCTGATCAATGAATAGGTAGCGGCACTAATTAAGTACAGGTTTTCTTTTCCTTTTTCATTAAAAGCTCGAATTCCCGTTATGCCGCACATGAGTAGTAGATGAATGACAAAGTTATAAAATCAAAATAAAAAAGACGGGAAAACCCGCCTTTTACTTTTACGTAGCAAAATGATTTTAATTTTCGCTAAATACAGCGACAGGATTCTTTTTACGAAGTACTGCTGCTGCTACAAGTGAGATGATCACTCCGATAATGAGAGTGGACATAAACATCCTGAATGAGCCGAAATAGCTTCTTAACATTTCCTGATTCTTTGCGATGATTTCACCATCCAGTTTCAGATCAAGCATAGCTTTCTTTTCTTCGCTAAGAAAATAATCAACAAGATCTGGAACGAGAACAGAATAATAGACATAGTTGAAAATTGCAAGTGAGATGCTTAGAACCAGAGTAAATAATATTCCTGATTTTGCGGCATTCTTGTATTCAATAAAACCGCCATTACTTCTTTTTTCAAGATAGATGCTCGAGAATATACCTGCAAGTAGGCACAAGAGTGTAGTATAGTAACGATATCTGTCTACTTCAAAAGAATAATAATTCATTGATCTGGCATATAGATACCAGGCAATGCAGTTAAGTATTCCGGCAATGATCCCTAATTTAATGCTCCAGCTGATCTTCATAATTATCCGTTCATTGAGATCAGGAATTCCTCATTGGTTTGCGTGTTCTTCATACGATCTCTCATGAATTCCATCGCTTCCACCGGATTCATATCCGACAAATGTTTTCTGAGGATCCACACACGTTGCTGAGTTTCTTTATCCACAAGCAGATCATCTCTTCTTGTACTTGAAGCAACAATATCAATAGCAGGGTAAACACGCTTGTTAGCCAGCTTACGATCCAATTGGATCTCCGAATTACCTGTTCCTTTAAATTCTTCAAAGATTACCTCATCCATCTTAGAACCGGTATCTGTAAGTGCCGTAGCGATAATGGTCAATGATCCGCCATTCTCAATCTTACGTGCGGCTCCGAAAAAACGTTTTGGTTTATGCAATGCATTTGCATCAACACCCCCGCTTAATACCTTTCCGGATGCAGGTTGTACGGTGTTATAAGCACGTGCTAAACGCGTAATTGAATCGAGAAGGATACATACATCATGTCCGCATTCAACCATACGTTTTGCTTTCTCAAGTACGATGTTTGCGATTTTTACATGGCGGTCTGCAGGCTCATCAAATGTTGAAGCGATCACTTCTGCCTTTACGCTGCGCGACATATCTGTAACCTCTTCCGGACGTTCATCAATTAACAGGATGATCAAATACGTTTCAGGATGATTGGCTGCAATGGCATTCGCGATGTCTTTTAGTAATACCGTTTTACCGGTTTTTGGCTGTGCAACGATTAACGCACGCTGGCCTTTACCGATCGGTGTGATAAGGTCAAATACACGTGAAGATAAATTCTGCTGCGGATGTCCGGTTAGCTTAAACTTCTCGTAAGGAAAGAGTGGGGTCAGATAATCAAAAGGAACTCTGTCGCGGACAAATGAAGGCTCGCGTCCATTGATCTTTTCTACTTTAATTAGAGGGAAATATTTTTCGCCTTCTTTTGGTGGACGAATGGTTCCTCTTACTGTATCTCCGGTTTTTAATCCGAAAAGTTTTATTTGTGATTGGGAAACATAAATATCATCCGGGGAATTCAGGTAATTGTAATCGGATGATCTTAGAAATCCGTATCCGTCTGGCATGATCTCCAAAACACCTTCGCTGGAAACAATTCCGTCAAAGTTATATAACTCCTGGCGTTGATGCTGCGGACGGTTTCTGTTCTGATTATCCTTTCTCTCATTTCCAAGATCTGCTGATCTTTCTTCATTTCCGGATCTTTCCTCGTTCCCCGACCTTTCTTCGTTACCAGATCTCTCTTCGTTACCCGTTTGTTGTTGTGGGTTTTCCGAAACAATAGTATGTGTTGTTTCTGAGGATTCGGTTGTGCTGATCTCTTTTTCCTGGATTTCTGTTTTGGGATGAAACTCTTCTTCGTTAAAAAATGAAGGGTTATCGATCACTTTTGATTTCTGTTCTGATTCTGTTTGTTCAGGACGGGGTTTACGCGGACGCATGGTCTTGTGTTCGTCATGCTTTTGTATAGGTTTGATTTCTGCGGCAGGAGGGGGATTTATTGCCTGGTGATCCAGGATTTTATAGATGAGCTCTTGTTTTTTTAATGATTCGTATTTCGGGACATTTAGATTTTTAGCAATGTCCTTCAGCTCACCAACAAGTTTGTTGTTCAATTCAATAATGTCGTACATAAGTTTTTTAATTTGATTAGTTGATCAATTCGGATGATTGATCCTTAGGATGGGATAAAATACGGAAGTATAGTTTTATTAAAATTTTCGATAGAATTTCTCTGATTGTTTTTTGTTATGAGATCTCATAACAGCGGAAACGCATTGCAATAATACAAAGATTTTTTAACATACAAATATAATTGAACGATTTTTATGCCCTTTTACCTAGCTCAACTACCTCAAGATCTTTGATCTTATCTCCGTCAATTGTAAAGCGAACCATGGTCTTTACCAAATGGAAACCATGTATTCCAGCTGCTCCTGGGTTGATGTGCAAAAGCCCGAATTTTTTATCGAACATCACTTTCAGTATATGCGAGTGGCCGCAGATGAATAATTTGGGTGGATTTTTTTTGATTTCAGTTAATGCATCAAGTGAATATCTTCCGGGGTAGCCTCCAATATGTGTCATAAAAACACTCACTTTTTCACAAAGGAAACGCTGGTCTTTCGGATGTACTTTTCTTACATCCTGCCCGTCAATATTCCCGTATACAGCTTTCAATGGTTTTAATTCCGCCAGCCGGTCAGTGATTTCAATATTCCCAATATCCCCGGCGTGCCAGATCTCATCGCAGCTTTCTAAATATTTAAAGATCTTCGGGTCAAGGTAATTGTGGGTATCAGATAATAAAGCGATCCTGAGCATGCTGCAATGATAAAAAAAATGTCCCGGAAACCGGGACATTTTCTATTAAATGAATTCAGACTATTTAATAATTGTAATGTGTCCGATGTACTGGTGTCGCTGACCCACTTTATCCTTCACATCAATGATGTATACATACGTATCCTGCAGCACAATTTCATTTGATTTATTCATAGTACCATTCCATTGTTTTGAAAAGTCTGCCGTGTGGAAGACAAGATTCCCCCATCTGTCGTAGATCCTCATGGTATACTCATCAATGTGTTCACCTTTAGGACCGAAGGTATCGTTCATTCCATCTCCGTTTGGTGTAAATCCGTTCGGGATAAAGAATGTGAACTCCGGTTCTACCACTAAGCAATAAGTAATAGAGTCTCTGCACAGTGCTGTATTGGTGACCATTAATTCTACACAATAACTACCTGCATCCGTATAAGAGTGTGATGGGTTTTGCTGATTGCTGCTGTTGGATGTGGAAATACTATCACCAAAATCCCATGTCCAGGTGCTTGCATTTGTAGAAAGGTCAGTAAAGTCAATTGTCGGTGCAGACACAGAAGCAGGCTGCGGACCAAATACAAATTCTGCAGTTGGTTGCGCAGTTGCTGTGATCATATTCACAAAAGTAAATGTATTGACACATCCGTTGTTGCTGGTAACTGTAAGGGTGATGTCATATACGCCCTGAGTGGTAAAGCAGTGCGCCGGATTTTGATTGGTAGAACTTCCTGTTCCATCAAAATTCCAGTTCCATGAAGCAATCGTTCCGCCTGTTACAGTGCTCATGTCAGTGAAGTTGACACAGAAAGGTGTACATCCCACAACGGCGCTTGAGCTAAACAATACAGTTGGCGGAGTTAAAACTGTAACCGTAACCATATCGGTAGCGGGTGTAGTTGTACATCCATCTGTAAAAGTAACGGTGTAGGTGGTTGTAGCGGCAGGCGATACAGTAAAATTAGGCCCTGAACCGGCTCCCGGCATCCATGAATAGGTGTAACCGCTTGTAAGTCCTCCTGATCCAACAGCAGAAATGGTTGTGTTAGCACCCGGGCAAATAGTAACATCGGGGCTGGCAACCACAGCAAGCGGCGGTCTTACGGTAACTGTTACACTAACAGGAGCAGAGGTACATCCCAGCGGATCTGTAGCGGTAACGGTATACGATGTTGTTGTTGCAGGTGTAACTACATTAGGATTTCCGGTAAAAGCAGGAGCAGTCCAGTTGAAGGTGTATCCTCCCGGATTTCCTCCTGTAGCAGCAGCAGAAAGAGAGGCGCTTTGTCCGGTACAGATCGTAACAGCAGGCAAAGCATCAATCACTACAGGCGCTGGCTGTGTAATGGTAATCACTACAGCATCGGTACATCCTGAAGCATCTGTCACCGTGCAGGTGTATGTTCCTGCGCACAGGGCGGTAGCTGTAGGTGTTGTTTGTCCGTTGCTCCAAAGGAATGAATAAGGTGTAACACCAAGTGTGGCAGTGATGGTTGCTGATCCGTTGCAAACTCCGCTGCAGGTTGCAGGGGTGATTGTTCCGGCAGATGCATTCACTCCCGGAGTGTTTGCTACGGTTACACATAAACTGTCGAAGCATCCGTTTGCATCAGTCACTGTGGCGCAATATACGCCCGGAACAAGGTTAATAGCCGTTGCAGTTGTTTGTCCTCCCGGAGTCCATAGATAAGTAAATCCTCCCACACCGCCCGAAGCTGTGATGGTTGCAGATCCGTCAGGTAAACTGCAATTGGCAGCTACTGAAGAAATAGTAAGAACCATGGCCGGTGGAGCCACTACAATGATAGTATCGGTAGCAGAGCATCCAAGTGCATCGGTAACAGTAACAGTATAGGTGCCCGCGCAAAGTGAGCCCGGAGAAGGCAGTGTAGATCCGTTTGACCAAGAATAAGCATACGGAGGAAAACTACCAGAGGCAGTTACGGTCCCTGATCCGTTGCATGCTCCTGCACATGAGGCCGGAGATCCGGTTGCGCTGATGATGAGTGGTGAACCTACTGTGATGGTTACCATATCCGATCCTGTACAACCAATTGCATCGGAAACATTGAGTGTGTAGGTTGTAGTGGCTGCAGGGGATACAATGACAGATGGACTTGTTGAGAAAGCAGTTGCAGCAGGCGAATCCCATGAATAGGTAAATCCGGCTCCTGTAGGAGAAACAGTATTCAAAGTATAGCTT
>JALYRR010000089.1:0-4248 GCA_030855265.1 Bacteroidota bacterium
GGGGCCGGGGGTGAGGTCTACTATTACTTGATGAATAATCAAAACCAACTTTGCGTCTTTGGTTGAGAAAGCGTTTCTTTGCACAAACATCTCTTTATGAATATTCTTATACTTGGCTCAGGCGGACGTGAACATGCATTTGCCTGGAAACTGGCTCAAAGTACAAAGCTTAAAAAGCTTTTTATTGCACCCGGTAATGCCGGTACTTCTGCCTTCGGAACGAATGTTTCGATCAGTGTAACGGATTTCGACAGCATCAAAAAATTTGTTCTTGAAAACCAGGTTAACATGGTTGTAGTGGGTCCTGAAGATCCATTGGTAAAAGGAGTTCATGATTATTTTTTAGCGGATGATCTGTTAAAAAACATCCCTGTTATCGGTCCGCAAAAAGAAGGAGCACAACTGGAAGGAAGCAAGGACTTTTCCAAAAAATTCATGATCCGCCATAAAATTCCTACGGCGCGGTATGAAACATTTACAAAAGAAACACTGGATGCGGGATTGAAATTCCTGGAGACTTTATCTCCTCCTTTTGTTTTGAAAGCAGATGGACTGGCTGCCGGAAAAGGTGTAGTTATTCCTGAAACACTGGAAGCAGCAAAACAGGAACTCACCGAAATGCTTTCACATGCGAAGTTCGGTCAGGCTTCCTCAAAAGTGGTGATCGAAGAATTTCTTAAAGGGATTGAATTGTCGGTGTTTGTCCTGACGGATGGAAACTCCTATAAAATTTTACCTGCTGCCAAAGATTATAAACGCATCGGAGAAGGCGATACCGGCTTAAACACCGGAGGCATGGGAGCGATCTCACCCGTTCCATTTGCGAATGCAGAATTTATAAAAAAAGTGGAAGATCGTGTGATCATCCCAACTATTAATGGATTGAAGGAAGAAGGGATTCCATATAAAGGATTTATCTTCATCGGACTCATGAATATGAATGGGGAACCTTTTGTGATCGAATATAATGTTAGGATGGGTGATCCGGAAACAGAAGTTGTGATCCCGCGTATCAAATCGGATCTTCTCGACCTGTTTGAAGGTGTCGGCAGCGGAACCTTACATGAGAAAACATTTGAAACGGATGCACGTTTCGCGACAACAGTGATGCTTGTTGCCGGGGGATATCCTGAAGAATACAAAAAAGGAGATGTGATTACCGGATTAAATGAGGTGAGTGGCAGCATTACTTTTCATGCGGGTACCAAGGCAGTTGGTGATTCAGTTGTAACGAATGGAGGAAGAGTAATTGCGATCACTTCATTTGGAAACACCATGAATGAAGCGCTGGAACTATCTTTTGCAAATGCTGAGAAGATTGGCTATACAGACAAATACTACCGAAAAGATGTTGGCAAAGACCTGAAGGGCTATTTCATTTAGAATGATTCAGGTAGGATTACTTTATAAATAAAAATGCCCCTCGATAAAAATCAAGGGGCATTTTTTATATGGTTAAATTGGCTTCTATTTCAGGTTGCCTCTTTCTTTTGCTTCTTTATTGTATCTGCCTTGCATACGCAACCAAACACAAATCAACACTGCGATCAGGATCCAGAAAAAGATATTCGGTCCGTTTCCTAATGCTTTCATCATTCCAAATGTCCACTGGAAAAAGCTTCCGATCCCGTTAAATACATCTGTCATATTCATAAGCTGCTATTTTTTAATGTTGCCTCAAATGTACAAATTTTATTAATAATGCATAATTTTTTAAGCTAAATTTAGGCTCAGAAAAGTATGATCGTACAATTTTTTAAATCAAACAATGCTACGGCATTCATCTTCCTTCCACTTATTGCCATTGCTTTCTGGGCTTTCGGGTATATGGAATTTTCTGTGGTGTACGACAGGCACGCCATGCCTCTTTACGAACTTATTGCTTTTCCTTTAACGAAATACGGCTGGATTGCTACTACAACAGGCCTTTTACTGGTGATCGGCGAAGCATTGCTGCTTAATTACATCATCAACGAAAACGAAGTTCTTTCCCGGCAATCCTTTCTCCCGGCGCTTTTTTATATCGTTTTCATGAGTAACAACAGCGCAATGCTGGAGTTCCATCCGCTACTCTTTGCAAATTTATTCCTGCTTTGGGGATCAACAAGTTGCTGAGCTCCTACCGAAAGGACACCGCCTTTTCGCAATCCTTCGATGCAGGTTTTCTTTTTTCCATTGCCTCTCTTTTCTACTTTCCCTATTTCGTATTTTTCCCTTTGCTTGGTGTAGCCCTCATCATTCTTCGCCCCTTCAACTGGAGAGAATGGCTTATCTCCTTTATTGGCGTGCTAGTTCCCTATATTTTCGTGGGGACAGTATATTTCCTCACCGATAAGCTTGATTACCTTCTTCATGATAAAATGCTTTTCGATTTTATCAAAGTACGTCCGGTGTCTGAGATCCCTGATAGCTTTTATTTTATGATCTGCATAGGCTGGCTCATTGTTCTGTTGTCGTTCTTGAGTTTATTCAAGGGGCTGAACAGCGGTCCTCAGAAAGCCAAGAAAGGGATTATCCTGCTCATCTGGTTTTTTCTTTTTTCTGCCCTGAGTGTTCTCCTGGCTCCTCAGATCTCCACTGTCTACTTTTCTGCCATGGCAATCCCCGCTTCGGTATTTTGCGCGAATTATTTTCTCAACCTCAAACGTGTAATACTGGGTGAGCTTTTATTTATTTTATTGTTGATATCCATCTTCCTGAATTTAATTCTTCATTTTTTTTAACAATCGGTGATACGGAGGATCCGGCGTCTTTTAATTTTTTAACTTTGATCCTTAAATAAGCAGTAAAATGAGCAAATTCGGAGTTGTTGTTTTCCCGGGATCCAATTGTGACCAGGATATGATCTATGTTCTCAGAGATATCATGGGACAGGAAGTAGTTGAACTATGGCACAAAGATGCTGACCTTAAAGGCTGCGATTTTGTGATCCTGCCGGGTGGATTTTCCTATGGAGATTACCTGCGCTCCGGAGCTATTGCGCGTTTTTCTCCCATCATGGAAAGTGTAATCACATTTGCTAATAAAGGAGGATATGTTCTTGGCGTGTGTAATGGATTCCAGGTTCTGGCCGAAGCCGGACTTGTCCCGGGAGCCCTTCTGCACAACATTGAGCGTAAATTCGTTTGCAAAAATGTTTTCATTAAAGCAGAACACAATGATACGCTCATCACTTCCGAAGTTCCGAAAGGGAAAGCGCTCAAGATCCCGATAGCTCATGGAGAAGGTCGTTATTATGCTGACAAGGAAACACTGGAGAAAATGAAAGCGAACGGACAAATCCTTTTCCGCTATTGCGATGAAAAGGGTGATATTACTGATTCAGCTAATCCGAATGGTGCAACCGATAACATTGCCGGGGTTTGTAACGAAGGAAAAAACGTATTTGGAATGATGCCTCATCCTGAGCGTGCCACAGATGCAGAATTAACGAATATTGACGGCCGGTGGATATTTGATTCCATCCTAAGTCTGGCTTCTCAGGTAAAAAACTAAAAAATCCTGCATTTTTATATCAAAAAGGGCAAAATCCATCGATTTTGCCCTTTTTTTGCCTGTAAATCACCCGATTTCTTTATCAACATTTTGCGTTAGAGTTGTTGATATTTCCGGGTTTGATTTCCCTTCTTCCTTCCTTAACTTTACAATGGTTATTAGATTAAATTATTTAAACGCTTTAAAAATTTTTGCCATGAGTTTTATGAACGAAGAAAAACCTACTGTATCAGTGAAAAAGAAAAATCTTGCTTCACTGCTGGAGTATTGCATTGAGAATAAAATCGACTTTACCCTGAAATCAAAATCAAGTGATGACTTTGATGTGGAGTTCATTATTACAAATACCAAAAAAGCAATTGCTTTGGGAATGTGTTTGAAAGAACTTCGCCTGGAACTGAACGGATTTAATGTAACGCCTGTTTCTGCAATTAAAGCAAACAAAAAGGCGGTTACAAAAGACTCGGGACTTACAGCCGGACATGGTATTGTTGCAGAAGGCGATAATATAATGGCCTTCGAGGATGCTTTGCAATTCGACCTGGGTTCTTCGAACTAGGAGCTGCTTTTAAAATTTTTAATTAAAACGCGCTGCATGAAATCATGTAGCGCGTTTTAATTTTTTCCAAGGAATTTGTCTTTATCAAAATCACGGAAGAATTTCTTTCCACTAAGTTCCGCGCGCTTCCTCAATTCCCTTAACCTTATTTTCAACTGAGCAGGATCCTTTCCGGGAGCGTTTGCCAGTTCGAT
>JALYRR010000089.1:4258-13497 GCA_030855265.1 Bacteroidota bacterium
GTACTATCCAGCAGAGGGCGAAGAAGTGATCATGATCAAAATAGATTTTGCTTAGCGGTTTCTTGTGTTTGGGCAGTTTACTGAAAGCCGAGCCCTGAATGGCTTTGGTCCGGTATTTTGCGAAAGCCTTTTTTTTGCTTCCTCCTAGAACAACCATTCCATCGAGTGCCTCAGAATAAATACTCAACCACCGGAGTTTTCGTCTCAATTCATGAACCTGTTCAACATCACCATAACCCAGCTCACCGCTGATTATTTTTTCTCTGATTTTCCTGAACTCTTTTCTGAAAAGATTTTCTACCGCAGCTGTCTCCTTTTGCTCCGAAGGCCACTTGTACGATTGCAATTGTTTTTTGAACCGCTTCAGCTTCTGAAGTCCTTTGAATTTTTCACCAGAATGAAGTTCCCTGTTTAGATCTGCTTCTGCCTGTTTTCTTTTTAGCAAAAAGTAACCTGTATGAATTGCATTGGATGTGCTTTTCAACAAACCCTCATAATGATCTATCTGTCCAAGGAGATCTTCCAGATTTTTATAATAGTCGAGCTGTTTCCTGAAGACTTCACTCTCCGTAATCTTGTAATAGATCCTGGCAAGAGCTTCCAGCATGAACAAGGGCCTGCGTGCACCGTGACGGTACAAATCGATTGCACGGTTGTTTTCCACCGGTTTATTGTAATAGCTTTCAAGGATCTTGAATTGACGATCAAACCGATCCGGTCCGTATTTATTCTTCATTCTTTTATTTTTCGTAGAAATGCATTTCCCTGGTATATTTCCAAACAGCTTCAGGGAAAAAAGCGGCAACATCTGTTTTGTTCTTAATCGCGTTCCGGAGGAAGGTGGAGGAAATTTCCATCAAAGGAGCATTCACCAATTTTACACGCGGATGTTTCATCATATCTACCGCAGGGTGACCGGGGCGGGGATAAACATACAATTCAAACCGCTCAAGGATCTGATCATAGTTCTTCCATTTGTGAAAAGTTTCTAAATTATCTGCACCCATAATCAAAACGAACGTGTGCTCCGGATATTTTTCCTCCAGGTAAGCCAGCGTATTGATCGTATAGGAAGGCTGAGGTAACCCGAATTCAATATCACTCGCTTTCATTTTTATATTATCCCCGATGGCGAGGTTGACTAGGTGCAAACGATCCCGCTCATTCAGCAGGGAACTTTTTTGCTTATGCGGATTGTGCGGAGAAACAATGAACCAGAGTCGTTCCATGTCAGTAAACTCAAGCATATAATTCGCAAGGACCATGTGTCCGACATGGACAGGATTAAAGGATCCAAAGAATAAACCGATCTTCATCTTCTGTTATTTTACCCACATAAAAACCTGTGAATTATTCTCGAATTGTTCGATGTCCTTGCTGAAAACGATAACACAAAAATCAATCAGAGGCAGCAATCCGAAACACCCTCCGAAAGTAGCGACATACACTACAGGAACCCAGGGCTTGCAACCAAGCATGACCCTGTGAGCGCCCATGAACCCAAATGGAAAAGGAAAAGCGAAAAGCGCTGATACCAGTTTCTTTTTTTTGAGTTCGTCATCCGGAGGCAAATTCTTTAATGAAAGCTCTGCCAGTTCCGTATCTAAACTTATCACTTCGGAATAGTGCAATGTATCGGCGATCCGGATCCGGATGGTATCGGTTTCTGCTCTGCTATTGGAAAAGAAAAAGCCCAAAAGTATCAGGAAAAGAAAAGATACTTTGGGCTTGTTCATGCTGTTCGTATGCATTTAATATTATTTTGCCTCGGAAAGACGTTTTGCAACTTCATTCCAGTTGATCACATTCCAGAAAGCCGTAACATAATCAGGGCGTCTGTTCTGATAATTGAGGTAATAGGCATGTTCCCATACATCGATTCCCAGGATAGGTGTTCCTTTTACTTCAGCAACATCCATAAGAGGATTGTCCTGGTTAGGCGTAGATGAAACAGCCAGCTTGCCGTCTTTTACGATCAGCCATGCCCATCCCGATCCAAAACGAGTTGCAGCAGCAGCGGCAAACTGTGTTTTAAATTCAGCAAATGATCCAAAAGCAGCGTTAATTCCCGCTGCGAGGTCACCTGTTGGTTCACCTCCGGCATTCGGAGCCATGATGTTCCAGAAAAGGGAGTGATTGAAATGTCCGCCGCCGTTGTTTCTGACAGCAGCAGGATATTTTGAAATGGATTTACAGATCTCTTCAATACTCAGTTTTTCCGCATCCGTTCCTGCAACTGCATTGTTGAGGTTGGTTACATAAGCCTGATGATGTTTTGAATGGTGGATCTCCATTGTTTTCGCATCTACATGCGGTTCTAAAGCCGTGTAGGCATAGGGTAATTTAGGTAATTCAAAAGCCATATGAGAAAAATTTTAAGGGTTAGGTTTTTAGTTGATTTGTTCCTTCAAAGGTATGCATTTTTTATGCTTCGGGGACGATAAAATCCTGATAAGAACCTGCCGATTTTCAGGGTTTTGAACATTCACTTGTTTATAGAAAGAAGGAGGAAACCCATTATCCATTTTGCTGATAACGTTTTTTAATTACCTTTGCGCCCAGATACTAGTATAAATCAAACAAAACAAACAAAACCAAATGAAAAAATTATTTACACTTTTGTTCGTTGCAGGTGCAATGAGCATCGTTGCTTGCGGACCAAGCGCTGAAGAAAAAGCGAAAATGGAAGCTGATGCAAAAGCGAAAATGGATTCTTTATTCAATGCTGCTAGTCAGTCAATGACTACATCAATGGATTCAGTAGCTGCAGTTACTCCTGATACTGCTGCTGCAACTCCAGCACACTAATCTTTGTACAATTCATAAAAAAAACCCGCTGATGAAGCGGGTTTTTTTTATTTCATTAATTCGATCGCCTTTTTCAGTAACACATCCCTCGATTGAATAACCGGATAAAACCCTTCATTGTTCCAGAGATTTCTTGCGATCAGTGCTTTGAGTTGTAACTTCAACAAGCTCTCGGAGGTGCGTATCTGTGACTCATTCGCCTTTACTCCATTCTTTCCTGCATAAACGATCAGTTCTCTCAGGAGGCTTTCGGAAACTGTAAATTGTTTGTTGAAATTTTCAGGTGTTTTATATCCTTGCAATTTTGTCCGTTCCCTGTCGGTATAATCAAAAGCAAAATCATTGATGATCCCGTTATAAGATACTTCGGTGAGATAATGTGAGCGTCCGCTGGTATCCAGAGCAACGAACACATCAGGCATAATTCCTCCGCCGCCATAAACAGTCTTTCCCCCCGGAGTTTTAAATTTCAGCGTATCACTAAATTTAATGCTGTCAGCACTTTCAAGTTCACCACTGTTGAACCTGTTAAATTCTTCTTCGTAATAGGCCTGCAATCCTTCTGAATAAGGCTTTTGAATGCATCTTCCTGTTGGGGTGTAATACCTCGCGATGGTCAGCCGCATGGCAGAACCATCGGTAAACTCGCTTTGTTCCTGCACAAGCCCTTTCCCGAACGAACGACGTCCGAGAATCGTTCCTCTGTCATTGTCCTGGATGGCTCCGGCAAGGATCTCACTTGCAGATGCAGAGCCATCATCAATGAGAATAGTGATCTTTCCATTTTCAAATTTTCCTTTCGAAGTGGCTTTGTAATCCTTTCTTGGCCTTGCTTTTCCCATCGTATAAACGATCTCTTTTCCATCTGATAAAAACTCATCGGCAATATCAACAGCTGTGTTCAGGTATCCTCCGCCGTTTCCACGAAGATCCACAATGAGTTCCTTCATTCCTGATTTTTGCAATTTGTCGAAGGCAGCAAGGTATTCTTCATAGGTAGTTGCTGCAAAACGGCTGATCTTAATGTACCCGGTACTCGCACTGACCATATAGGATATGTCGACACTGTAAATAGGAATGGTACCTCTTGTGATCGTAAAATCAAGAATTTTCGATTTCCCTTTCCGAAGCACTCCCACTTTTACTTTTGTTCCTCCTTTGCCTTTCAGTTTCGACATCACATCTTTGTTGGTCACCTTTCCTGCAAGTTTTTTCCCGTCCACCATCACGATTTTATCGCCGGCCTGTACGCCCACTTTTTCAGCAGGTCCGCCCGGAATCGCAGCGATCACACGAATGGTGTCATCAATGATATTGAACTCCACTCCGATCCCTTCAAAATTTCCCTGCAAAGGTTCATTGTTCGCCTGTAGTTCATCCGCAGTGATATAACTAGAATGCGGATCCAGGTTCTCCAGCATCGAGGTGATTGTTTTTTCCACAAGCGCATCGTTCTTCACGGTGTCCACATATTCCTGTTCAATGTATCGGAGGATTTCTTCAATCTTACTGTAACCAGTTCCGGCCTCGAGAGAAAGTGGAGCACCGATCGCGTTTCTATTGAGGGTTCGCCCGATGAAAACACCGAGTATCAAAACAAGAGAAAAAACCACAGGCAGATAAATATAAAACTTCGGTCGGTTCATTTAGAAATGGAATTGTTCGGTTCTTTCTTTTTATATCTGATAACTTCCACACCGAATTTAGTCAGGAAATCAACCCCTTCATCGCTGGCAAGTCCTTTAAAATCAGCATAGGAATGAAGGTAATGCACTTTGCGGATTCCGGTAGTAAATATTACACGTGCGCAGGAAATGCAGGGAGAAAGGGTTACATAGAGTGTTGAACCTTCTATCGACACATTATTCTTCGAAGCATAAAGGATAGCATTTTGTTCTGCATGCAGTGCAAGTGAGCAGCTGCCTTTGCTGTCACGAGGACAACCTTCTGCAGGCCATACTTCATCGCAATTATGTGTTCCGGCCGGAGGACCGTTATATCCGAGGGAAACGATGCGGGTTTCTTTTGTAAGGACAGCACCAACCTGTGCTTTCACGCAATGAGAACGCTTGGCAAGATTTTCTGCCAACTCCATGTAAATATCATCAAAACTCGGCTTAATCATTCTGGAAATTTAAGAAAGCAAATGTAAATAAAAATACCCCTTTAAACGATTTTAAAACCACAGATCAAGTTTGGGAGCCGGTTTTTCGGAGGAACATTTGTCCAAAAAAAAGCCCGGAGAATTCACCCCGGGCCTTCTTTTAATTTTAAACAAACTATCGGATTACCTGTACCCGCGTTTGCTTTAATTGTACTCCCGGCAGTGTGATTCCGTAAAGTCCGGAGCTAAGCCCTTCCAGGTTAAAGGAAGCCTGTTCTGAATGATTAATGCTTTGAGATCTCACCACTCTTCCGGTCATGTCAACCAGTGAAAGAGTTCCGCTAACTGCTTCGCCAAACTGAATGGAGATACGATCTGTGGCAGGATTCGGAAAAATGTTTGTATTAATTGTATTGATATTTTCTTCGATTCCCATAGAGATATCGATTGTATTCAGCGTGGTGTTGGTAACGATAGCTGAATTGTAATCAAAGAAAATGTGTCCGGTATTTTTAATTTGAGTACCGTTTGATAATCCACTTTTTGTTTTGATTTTATATACAACCCAACCATGTGACAAAGGTTCATTTGCATTGCTATCCGGCAGCATAATGCTCGGGTAATCAAAGCGGACAATGTTTCCTTCGTAGAAATAAGGGTTCATAGCATGACTGCTTGCTTCAATACGGAATGTTGACATATCAAGATTAGTGCTGATCGTATCCATCACATACACATTGATAGCAGGAGCAGTTCCAGTGTTCTGAAAATTTATGGTGTAAGTAAGTTCAGTATCCGGAGCGATATTTCCGTTGGCACCAATGCCGGCAGGACTTACTTCTTTATTGTTGGGATCGTATGGACCGCCTATGACACGACAAAATATTTCTGCATTGTTACTCACATTTAAGTCAGCTACGGTTGGACTGATAGACAAATCAAAACAAGCCGTATCAAAAATGGTGGCGGTAACATTCGTAAAGATGTTCACATCCACCCAAAAACCGCCGTAATAGTAGGATGTAGGAATAAGCGTGGTGTTCCATGTTAAGGTATTTCCAGCAATGGTGGTTGGTACAGGGCCATAAAACATCCCTGCGTAGGAAACGGATGGGTCAAGAATGAGTGTGATCGTAGATGGAGTGGAAATACATGAAGCATTTCCTGCATAGAATGAAACATGTCCATTGCTACCCGGAGGTGCAACCCAACCGGAGGATTGATGCGCATATAAATCATAGCTTGTTGAAATACAACCAATCCCGAAATTAAAACTGGCTGATGCAAAGCTGTTGAAAGTGTATGACCCTGTGGAAGGACAGGTGACAGCGGTGTATCCGGAACCCCAATAAGTGGATGGACTGATCTGCAATCCCGAAAGACCGGTGGGAACATAGGTTAGATAATAACCATTTGCATCCGTATAGGCATAACCAATCAGATTTCCCATTGAATTTGTGATCGATACAGGAATTCCTGAAAGTGTATCGTCTCCCGCATCAAAAACACAGTTTGAATTGTTGTCTTCAAAGCAATAACCGTCAACAGCAACGCAGCCCGAAGTTATCGTAACAGTATTAAAGATCGTATCGGCGGAACCATCCGGCCCGGTAGTAGTGACCATGATATCATAAATCCCTGGTGAGGTGTAGGTATGAGGACCATAACTAAGAAAATAGTCTGGCGCCCAGAGGCCGATCATTACTCTGACCGTTGTATCAGTACCATCATCCCAGAAATAATGTACGTCGATGCTATCCGTTGATGGATTATAACCACTAGCCACTCCTCCAATGTTCATCGTCAGATTAACCGGTGGTGGACAATAATTAATTGCAGAATCAGTCGCATAGGATATGTTCACTGATGTTTGTGCTTTTGAGCTAACCGACAATAGTATTGCCAGCAGGAAAAGACTTTTGATTAAGATTGTTTTCATTTTCATAGTTTTTAATTGTTATGAAACAAATGTCCATAAGTAGGCCTCTTCCTGCAATATGAAATAATCGATTCATTACTTCTTCAACAAATGAAATAAATTTATATCCATGGATATACTATAATTTGATAATTTATTTTCTTACGCATTCACATACGTATAATTTAAACATGCTTCAAAAAATTTAAGCTATGCGCAAACCATTTTTTCAGGTTTCGTATAAAATGCTACATTTGAAAAACTAAATTCTATACATGAATATTCTCATCATCATCCTGCTTGTAATTGGCGGACTCATTGCCCTCCTCCTTCTCATTGCTCTATTCATCAAAAAAGAATACACCGTTTTCCGGGAAGTCATTATCAACAAACCCAAGCAGGATGTGTTCAATTACATCCGGTTTTTAAAGAACCAGGATAAGTATAGTATCTGGGTGATGCAGGATCCGGAGCTGAGAAAAACATTTAGTGGAATCGATGGTACAAAAGGGTTCATTTATAAATGGGAAGGAAATAAAGCTGCCGGAGCAGGTGAACAGGAGATCATGAACCTGAGAGAAGGGGAACAGGTAGATGTGGAAGTACGATTCCTCAAACCATTTGTGGGAACCGCCAAAGCTCCGATGTCACTTGCATCTATGGGAAAGGAGAGCACTAAAGTTACCTGGGGGATGATCGGTAAAAGCAAATTTCCGATGAGCTTTATGAATCTTTTTATGGATTCGATGATAGGGAATCCTTTGCAGAAAAGCCTGGAAAACCTCAAAGCCATCCTCGAAAAAAACGGCTGATAAAAGCCGGAAAAACGAGCGATGAAAAAAATTGACCTCTATGAAAAAAATACTACAAGATAATTTCGTAGTCAACAGCAGGATATCATGATTTTACCTTTTCTTTTTGAACGGGTGGACATGGAACCGATCCGAAGGAACAGAAAACACAGCAGTCTCCCACATTCGGCTTAAGGCGTGCGTTGCATTCTTCGCATTCGTACATCGTCTGAAATAACATGACCGGCATAATCACCTCCTTTTTGTATTTACAAATGGGGCATTTTACTACTGATTTACTTTTTATATTTTGGGGCATATGGAGAGATGCTAAATTATTATAATGGTAACAGGAAAGCCATTAGGTGAGCTTCCATATTTTTGAGGTTAGAACTCATATAATATGTTTTTAAGATGTTCCTGCTGCTAACCAGAACATATTTGATCTTCGCATTCATCAGGTTGAGACTATTTGTAGTTAATCATTTCCGAAATTATTTCTCCTTCCAGCGCACAAGGGAATTAAAAAAAGGAATGAACCGAATAACGATTCATTCCTCTGTTGAGGTAAAAAATTAAACACGGGTTACGCAGGTACTTTTCTTGCGCTCTCCCGCTCCCAGAAACGGTGCTGAGAGATCGCTCTTACAAAGGCCTTTTGGAGTCCATCCGATTTTCCCAGCACGATTCCTTTATCCTTTTCTTCCAAATCAATATAGGTCGCTTTGAGTAATTCGGAACCTTCTCCTTCAACCGCAATTGGTTTACAATGCTTATACGCTTCATTGATAAAGTGCAGAGCATCGGCTTCTGTCATCAACAGATCAATGCTCTTAACTCCATCCGGTATAAAGACGGCATCATAAACAACACTGCTGGCAGTTAAAAAAGTTTCATCCACTTTTAATTGCTCCCCCTTACTTCCTTTAATGAACCCCATTTTAGGTGCGATCAATTTAACCATTGCGCCTTTTCCTTCCAATGCTTTCTTCATGGAATTCACGGAATCACTGTTAACACCATCGGCCACCAGGAATGCAACTTTTCTCGTAACGATGGAGTTCTTGATCGTATTTTTCATACTCAACGCTTCGGAACGCTCTGTTACCGGCTTCATTTTTTTGGGTTGATGATCTTTGGGATTCTCATCTGCAGGTACACTGTGATTCATCGGCTTTACAGGAACTTTAGCTACAATTCCCAATCCGGCAGCCACTTCATTGGCCAGGTCTTTATCCACCTGAGTGAGGATTCCAACCATTCGTTCCCTGATTTCCGGAGTCTGAACTTTTGTCAACTCAAACCTGAATGCATTGATAATATGTGTTTGCTCTTCCGGACTCTGACTTTGAAAAAAAAGAGTAGCCTGACTGAAATGATCCAGAAAACTTTTACTCCGGCTCCTGATCTTTTTTGAATCGATCCTTTCCAGGAAGGAGGCAAAACCCATGTTCTTCATCATCGCCTGAAAAGGACAACCTCCGCCCAAGGTATTGGGTTCATAATTGGTTTTGCCTTTGTTGATGGTCATTCTCATGTGTCCGTCGCGTTGATTATTATGAACACCAACCACCGGACGGTTGATCGGTATTTCATGGAAATTCGGACTACCTAATCG
>JALYRR010000090.1:0-7732 GCA_030855265.1 Bacteroidota bacterium
GGATATGAATATGGATGGCAAAAAAGATCTTTTTATTTTTGATAAAACAGGTAACAAAGTCCGCACGTTTATAAATAATGGCACCGCAGGATCAGTTGATTACACCTATGATCCGGCTTACGAAAGCAAATTCCCGTTCATGAGAGGCTGGGCATTGCTGGCGGATTATAACTGCGACGGCAAAGAAGATATTTACTGTTATTCATCTGCAGGAGGTGGTCTTGATATCTATAAAAACACCTCGAGCTCATCCATCCTTCAATTCACAAAAGTTTCTACACTTCAGAAATCCACTTACTATCCTCCTTCCGGTTCTTTCACCAATCTTTACATCAGCATTGTTGACATTCCTGCGATAAGCGACATTGATAACGATGGTGATCTTGACATTGTTACATTCTCCATCGGAGGAACTCGCATGGAATACCATAAGAACATGAGTTTTGAAACGTATGGGGTTTGCGACAGCCTCAAATTTCAGGTAGGAAATCATTGCTGGGGATATGCTGCGGAAAATGCTCTCAGCAACGACTATAATTTGTTTGATACCTGTGGCTCAAATGTTTCATCGCCGGAACTTCCTGTTTATTCAAGCGATAGCCGGGAGCCTCAAAGACATTCAGGTTCCTGCCAGCTCTGTATTGACCTGAACAATGACGGTGATAAAGATTTTATTGCAGGCGATATTTCTTTTAAAACGCTGACCATGCTCACCAATGGCGGAACACCTACTGACGGAAGCTTTGTTGCCATTGATACCGCTTTTCCGGAAAACAACTCCAGCACATCTGCTGTTGACATTACGATTTTTCCCTGTGCTTTTTATGTGGATGTTAATTTTGATGGCATCAAAGATCTGATCGTAAGTCCTAGTGCACCCAATGTTTCTGAGAACTTCAACAGTGTGATTTACTATAAGAACATAGGAACCAATTCATTTCCGGCATTTCAATTCCAGCAAAGTAATATGCTGCAGGATAATATGATCGATGTGGGAGAAGGCGCGTACCCTGTCTTCTTTGATTACGACAATGATGGCTTGAAAGATATGTTCATCGGAAATTATGGTTATTATAATACTTCCGGCTATGATCATCAGATCGCGCAATTCAAAAATGTAGGAACTTCAATTGCTCCGGAATTCCAGCTGATCACCCGTGATTACGATGGTTTCGATGGAACTGCCGCACCGCTCAGTTCACTTATGATCGTGAATATGGCGCCTTCATTCGGAGACATGGATGCGGATGGCGACGCTGATATGTTCATCGGTGGCTATGACGGAAAGATCCATTATTTTAAAAACATTGCTACTTCAGGAGCTATCGCACATTTTGTTCTTACTACTCCGAATTATAAAAACTCCGCAGGCAGGGTGATTGACGTTGGTGACTTTGCAACGCCACAAATTGCCGATGTGGACAGTGATGGTAAAAATGATCTTTTTATCGGATCAAGAAACGGTAAGCTTGCATACTATCATCATACCGGAAGTGCTGCTACTCCAACGCTTGATTCTATGACTCACTTTTTCGGAAATGTAAAAGTGAATGAACCATTTATGATCACAGGCTACAGCCATCCGTTTATCTTTAAAGAAGGAACTACCACGAAACTCCTTGTGGGTGCGGAAAGTGGCTTTTTACGTCTGTATGACAACATTGACGGAAACCTCACCGGCGCATTTACATTGGTGGATTCAACCTACCTGGGCATCTGGCAGGGAACACATACAGCTCCCTTCGGAACCGATCTGAACAATGATGGCTACATGGATCTGGTCGTTGGAAATTACGAAGGCGGAGTTTCTTTTTACAAAGGTGTTTCAAGCATCATCACTGTAAATGATATGAATGAACTGAGTGATTGGAACATCGCGCTTTTCCCGAATCCTGCAGATGGAATGATAACAGTGAATATCAGCAGCGAACGAAATGCCTCGTATGTAATTGAGATTTTTAACCTCGTTGGACAACTGATCCATACGGAACAAACTGTTGCCAGAAACATTCAATTGTCTACCTCTGAACTCAGGGAGGGAATGTATCTGGTGAAGGTTTCAAGAATGACCGACGATCATAAAAAAGCCGGTTCTTTGACAAAGAGAATTGTTGTTAGTCATTAGTTTGGGGTAAGCTTAAAGTAAGAAAAACGAATGATACGAAAGACACTTTTAATCATATCGACTTTTATGGTTTTCGCTAAATTGGGTTTGGCGCAAGCAGACAGTATTTCTTTCAAAGACACTTTGAATTGCTCAAATTATTTTTCCTTAAAAACCGACAAATTATTTCCTTCGAGAACTTATACTTATGAGAACACATATTTGAAATTAAAATTCACCAACCTTTTTTTTCACCGACCTGTGTACTGCAACTTATCGCTCCAAAGAGACCCTTCATATAAATTAAATCCATTAAATCCTTGGAATGCAAATGACCCTTTTGAAGCGTTGATGAGCGGGACGCTAAATTATCTATTTCAGACAGTGGATAGAAAATATTTATGGGCCAAATGAGAAAAGACTTGTTTTCAAAGACATATTCTAAAAAAATGGTGGCTCTTCTTGTAGTTATATTTGCGAGCACCGTTACGACCTTTGCTCAAAAAGATTCCACACGAAATAATTATTATTTATGGACAAATGTCGGTGGCAATGCTAGCCTTTCTACAAACTCAACCTTTCTGGTTGGACTTCAATTAGGTCTTAATCTTTCAATCAATCAAAAACACTATTTTAAAATTAATTCATACGCAACAAGTGAATTTGATGGATCACTATTCGCCTCCAAACAACCAAATAAATTAGTATACATTCGAAATGTATCAGGATTATATGGAATAATTAAATACCATTCAAAGTCATTTGCAACAATTATATCAACAGGAATAAGTTATGGTGAGGCACAATATAGAGGGGATTTATTATATACTGTGATGCAGACCAATTGTTTTTATTGCGAAATAGAAAGAGTATTTGATTTGGATTACTATAATTATTGGGGAGTCCCAATTGAATTTACTATTCTTTGGACAACTCCACGAAACGGATTCAGTATAGACGCATTTGTTAATTTTCATAAACATTCTGACTACGGACTTCGCTTAAATTATAATATTGGTAAAATTCGAAATCGCCCGACAAAGAACATTTAGGCAAAATATAGCACCTCTAACACCTACTTGGGGACCAGACAGGAAACGAGTAGTCGGGCAATCTAGAACGAAGTTCTGACCGGAATTAGATTACGGATTACGGACTACAGACTAAATACTTAATACTACAGACTAATTACTTTAGACTAAATACTACAGACTTTAAACTTTATTAATTAGTTTTGCAGCCCAAATGCAGTCGATAAAAAAATATTCTTCCATCCTGTTGCTTTTTCTTTTCCTCTTCCCATTGGTGGAGAAAGAGCATCACGCCCATGAACATGCGGATGAAGAACATTGTAATGCAAGTGACAAACATTTTCATGAGATGGAACACAATTGTTCTATCTGTGATTTCACTCTCCAAAAAACGGAAGAATTTAACGAAGCCGAATTTACATTCGTTGATTCTTACGGCACGCTAACTTATACTCCTTTCTTTGTTAGCGAAAATCCTTCATTTACTTTATATCACCTGCCCACCAGGGCTCCCCCTTCCGTTTAATTGTAAAATTTATTAACATAAAACACTTCTTCATCGAGAGGGAGTGTAAACGTATTTACAATTAAATCATTTCTATGAAAACCTATTTCTATTCATTGCTTGCGATGATTCTGTTCATTGTAACAAATTCATTTGCAACTACTCCTCCAGGAAAAACCAGCCTATCAGGAAAAATCACCGACAAACAAACTGGCGAGCCAATTCCCGGAGTTACCTTGTATATCCCGGATTTGAAGACGGGTGCCGTTTCTGACGCGGAAGGAAAATTCAGGATCAACCAGCTTCCGCAAACTACTATCCTTCTCCAGATAACAGCTATCGGCTATCTCACTATAGTTGAAAAAATCGATCTGAATCAGATCACGACAAAAGATTTTGTTCTCGAAGTATCCGCTAAAGAAATAAACGAAGTAGTGGTAACCGGCTTATCGCAAGCGGCCGAAATGAACAGAACACCTACGCCGATTAGTCTCGTAACGAAAACCCAGCTGCTGCAAAATTCATCCACCAACATCATTGATGCCTTGGCTAAACAACCCGGAATCTCCCAGATCACAACAGGTTCAGGAATTTCAAAACCCGTTATCCGCGGACTTGGTTACAACCGAGTTGTGGTTGTGAAAGATGGGATCCGTCAGGAAGGACAGCAATGGGGTGATGAACATGGAATAGAAATGGATGAATTTTCCGTTTCGAGAATTGAGATCCTGAAAGGTCCTGCCAGCTTATCCTACGGATCGGATGCGATTGCAGGTGTGATCAATATGCTTGGTGCTCCAACGTTGCCGGAAGGCATGATCGAAGGAAATGTGCTTGCAAATTACCAGAGCAATAACGGACTCATTGCCTACTCTGCAAATGTGGCCGGTAACCTGAAAGGATTTATCTGGGATATCCGTTACAGCAATAAAATGGCGCATGCTTATCAGAATCGCTACGATGGCTATGTTCTCAATTCCGGCTTCAAAGAAAATAATTTCGGAGGTCTGATTGGATTCAATCATTCACGCGGATACACCCATCTTCAGTTCAGCAGGTATGAAATGAAGCCTGGAATTGTGGAAGGTGATCGCGACAGCGCGACAGGAAAATTTATCCGTCCGGTTGTGATCAACGACACAACAGAAAGTGAAATGATCGCATCGGAGAATGATCTTTTAAGTTATTCTCCATTTATTCCTTTCCAGGAGATAAGTCATTACAAAGCTGTGTTAAACAACAGCCTGATTCTTGGCCCCGGCAGCCTGAAAGCGAACATCGGGTTTCAGCAGAATCAGCGGAAAGAATTTGGAAATGTATTTTTTCCTTCACAATATGGTTTGTACTTTTTACTCAACACCATAAATTATGATCTGCGATATGTATTTCCTGAAATAAAAAATATTTCCATTTCAGCCGGTGTAAACGGAATGCAGCAAAGCTCAAAAAACAAAGGATCAGAATTCATTGTTCCCGAGTATGACCTTTTTGATATCGGCGTATTCATGATCCTGAAAAGATCCTTCAAAAAACTTGATATCAGCGGAGGAATTCGTTACGATTCCCGAACCTTCAACAGTCATGATCTTTATGTTGATCAGGATGGATTGAAATCAGAAGTTCAGGACACAACTACTTCACTTCGCTTCGACTCGTTCAACCGCAATTTCTCTGGCATTTCAGGAAGTCTGGGTGCTACGTATCAGTTCAGTGAAAAATTATTTGCGAAGCTGAATGCGGCCAGAGGATATCGTTCTCCCAACATTGCAGAAACAGGTTCCAACGGAGAGCATGAAGGGACGGGACGTTACGAGATCGGCAATCCGGAGCTGAAAGCCGAAAACAGCTTACAACTGGATGCCGCATTGGGAATCAATACGGAACATATATCAGCAGAAATCGATGTGTTCAGCAATCGGATCGATAATTATATTTTCCTTAAAAAATTACAAAGCACAGGCGGTGGAGATTCATTGACGAATGGAAGCAGCACGTTTGAATATGGCGCAGGTGATGCAAATTTATTCGGTGCTGAAATCACCATCGATATACATCCTCATCCGATCCACTGGCTACACATCGAAAATTCGTTCTCTTTCGTTCAGGCAACCCAAAAGGATCAGCCGGATTCATCCCGCTACCTGCCATTTATCCCCGCGCCAAAACTGCAAACGGAATTACGCGCTGATATAAAAAACATGGGAAATTTTTTTAGTAATGCCTATGTGAAGGTTGAGCTTGAAAATTATTTTTCACAGAACAGGTTCTATTCTGCTTACGGAACAGAAACCGCTACACCCGGCTACACACTGTTTAATTTGGGACTTGGAACCGAAATCACTCGAAAAGAAAAAACACTCTGCTCGATATTTATAAGTATCAACAACATAACGGATGTTGCGTATCAAAGTCATCTTAGCCGGTTGAAATATGCTGCTGTGAATAATGTAACGGGCCGGCAAGGCGTTTATAACATGGGGAGAAATATCAGTTTCAAGTTACTGATACCATTGCAGGTGAAGGCGGAGAGAAAAGTGTCCTGATTGAGGACGATACTGCTCAAATGTTAGGTTTTTGATCTTAAGCAGCGATAGCGGGAAATGTTCAGCTGCGAAATTTGCATCGCAAAACAAAAATGTATGGCTAAGGGAAATTTTGGGAGAATAAGAATGCTGAACATTTAACCGCGGTTGCAGCGAGCGACAGCAGAGCTGCAAATTGCCTTTTAAGATCAAAAGGCTTTTGGTTACTTTTTGGCCGCAAAAAATAAAATATAAAAAGAAATTCTTTCAATCTTTTCTTTTTGTCTTAACACAAAAAAAAACAAAAAAGTCAAGGCTGAAGAATAATTCTTAGAAAATCTACATAAAATTCCTGATCTCGCTTTTGAATGACTATCAAATTTGAGGAGCAATATCACATTGAATTAACATCCGGATATGATTATAGATTTAATACGATACAGTTCAAATGTTACGTTTTTGATCTTAAGCAGCAATAGCGGGAAATGTTCGGCTTCGAAATTTTTATCGCAAATCAAGAACGTATGGTTAAGAGAAATGCTGGGAGAATAAGAATGCTGAACATTTAACCGCGGTTGCAGCGAGCGACAGCAGAGCTGCAAATCGCCTTTTAAGATCAAAAGGCTTTTGGTTACTTTTTGGCCGCCAAAAAGTAAAAGATAAATAGGAATACTTTTTATCTCCCTAACTTTTTGTCTTGAAACAAAAAGTTACAAAAAATTCAAGGCTGAAGAACATTTCTCAAAAAATCTACAGATCATCACACTGGTTCTGTAAACTCGCCTTGAAGATTATTTGAATTTAATGATTGAAGGAGGCTCAAACACTACAGACCCTAGCGCAAGCCTTCCCTTGTTCTGATCCTTGATTTTTTTGAGAAATATTCTTAGGCCTGTCCTTTACGCTCCGCCGTACTTCATGTTTTTATAAGCCGACTCATCCTGAATTACCATATCAAATCATAATATAATTGAAAGCGATACAGCACAAATGTTACGTTTTTGATCTTAAGCAGCGATAGCGGCAAATGTTCGGCTGCGAAGTTTTCATCGCAAGAAAAAAAATGATGGCTAAGGGAAATGCTGGGAGAATAAGAATGCTGAACATTTAACCGCGGTTGCAGCGAGCGACAGCAGAGCTGCAAATCGCCTTTTAAGATCAAAAGGTTTTTGGTTACTTTTTGGCCGCCAAAAAGTAAAAGATAAATAGGAATACTTTTTATCTCCCTAACTTTTTGTCTTGAAACAAAAAGTTACAAAAAATTCAAGGCTGAAGAATAATTCTTAGAAAATCTACATAACATCGCCCTAGTTCTGAAAACTCGCCAGAAAGATTTTTGAAAACTTAAGAATTCGTTCAGGCTCAAACAGTTCAGAACCTTGCTCAAACGCCCGCCCTTGCTCAGCTATTTGATTTTCATCAGAATTATTCTAAGGCCGCCAGGCATTCCGCTTCGGTCGTGCCGTGTATATTAAAACTCATATCGCGTTGGATGTTTCATTGAACTAACAGTATAATTACATCCGATACTACTCATACTCCTAACCCGAGCGTGGTCAGTTCGTTGAAT
>JALYRR010000090.1:7742-13492 GCA_030855265.1 Bacteroidota bacterium
TTGAATTCATTTTTCAGAAAACTGAAGGTAAATAGAATTGAGATTCCGGATCATTCCGGAATTATGCCAACCACCCCTAATTGTTCCATTTTATTCCTTTTCAAAGCTATTTGTTGCTTATTTTTGTAATAGAGGAAGAATAGCTAAATACGTTCCTCACAAAATAGATTTCCATGCTTGTTAGAACTAAAATTTTCCTTTTGTTTTTCTTCACAATTTTATTTTTCACTTCCTGCCACAAAGAAGGAATCGGTGGAAAAGGAACAATAAAAGGTGTGGTAAAACATCATGACAATGCGATCCCAAATTCCACCGTATACATAAAGTTTGGCGCTACGGAGTTTCCCGGGACGAATGTTTCGGCCTACGATGCCAATGTTTCTGCGGATGCGTCGGGAAATTACGAAATCAAGGATCTTTACCGCGGCGATTATTATCTCTATGGGATTGGAATGGATGCCGGCGATGTTGTGACAGGTGGAGTGGCAGTCAAACTGAAACGAAATAAAACAGTGACGATTGACGTTCCTGTTACGGAGTAGAATGTAAGTTAAAAGGCAAAAGTTAAAAGTTTAAAAGTCAATTTGTACCTCTTCGAATGAAACAAAAAACCACCTACCTCTTCTTCATCCTGCTTACAATCTCTATTGTATTCAGCACCTGCATGAGCGAAAAAGGGGTTCCTGAGTTTGGAGGTTTTCCGGATGAGGTTGGAAAATTAATTTTCACCAAATGCGCAACAGCCGGTTGTCATACCGACCAAAGTAAAGACGCGGCAGGAGGATTATCTCTCACCAGTTGGGAGAATTTATTTGAAGGAGGAAGAAACAGTGTTTCGGTGATTCCATTCCGGCACGACTTCAGCACGATGTTTTTTTACACAAATACATACAATGACCTCGGGATTTCACTGAATCCGACGATGCCTTATAACCGAACTCCTCTCGACAAAGAGGAAGTAATTTTGCTGCGCGACTGGATCAATGAAGGCGCCCCTAACCGCGATGGTATGGTGAAATTCGCTGACAATCCCAACCGCAAAAAATTCTATGTAGTAAATCAGGGATGTGATGTAGTAACCGTTTTCGATCAGGCTACTTTATTGCCTATGCGTTACATCAATGTGTTTTCAGATGCAGGAATTCAATCTCCGCACATGATCAGGGTTTCACCTGACAATCAGTTCTGGTATGTGATTGCTTTGGGAGGATCCTACCTTGAAAAGTACAGTTGCATCGACGATAGTTTTGTTTCCCGCGCGTTGATTAGTACCGGATACTGGAATACATTCGTGATCTCTTCTGATTCACAAACTGCGTATTGTGTTGATCTGAGTCCGACAGGTGCCAAGATCGCTACAGTAAATCTTAATACAATGTCTGCTTCCATTCAGGGCGGATTTACATTTCCCCATGGCTCTGCGTTGAATAACACAAACGATGTGCTTTATGTAACACAACAAACCAATAGCAACAAATTGTATAAAATTCCTGTCGCAGATTTCAGCACGTTTACAGAGGTGGATCTTTTTACAACTCCGCCCTCCTCATTTATAAATGCACATGAAATAAAATTCAGTCCGGATGGAAGTAAATATGTGATCACTTGTCAGAGCGCTGCCAGTCCGGAAGTACGGATCTTTCAAACGAGCAACGATTCTTTGCTTGCAATTATTCCGGTAGGAGCAATGCCTTCCGAGCTTTCCTTTTCTACCTCTACTGATTATTGTTTTGTCACCTGTACAGAAGACCTGGTAAATTTTTCCGGCAAAAGAGGATCAGTGGCAGTGATCAACTATCAAACAAATTCATTTGTAAAATATATCTACACGGGACATCAGCCGCATGGTGTGGAAGTGGATGATTCAAAAAAGCTCATCTATATTTCCAACAGAAATTCATCCAGCGATGGCCCTGCTCCTCATCACACTTCTGCATGCGGGGGAAGGAATGGGAATGTTTCTTTTATTGATCTGAATACATTAGAGATGGTGCCTTCATCCAATGGGTTTGGAATAAAGAAAATAGAAATTTCTGTGGATCCTTATTCTGTCGCGATACGCCATTGATGACTGAACCTACTACCGATAAAGCAATTGTCCTCTTTGACGGAGTCTGCAATTTTTGCAACTCTTCAGTGAATCATATTATCAAACATGATAAAAAAGATGCTTTTCGTTTTGCTCCCCTCCAGTCAGAAACAGGAAAAAAATTCCTGTCGCATCACAACATCGATCCCTTAAAAACGGACAGTATTATCCTGGTGGAGAATGGTGTTGCCTACGAACGGTCAACCGCGATACTTCGCATCAATAAAAAACTCGGAGGATTGCATTCGCTGTTTTACGGCCTGGTGATCATCCCTGAAATTTTGAGAAACGGCGTATATAACTGGATCGCCCGCAACCGTTATAAATGGTTTGGAAAAAAGGAGTCGTGTATGATCCCCGCTCCGGAGAATAGAGAAAAGTTTCTGGAGTAAGGAGTGGACGTAAAGAAGTCTTATGCGGATTAAATCTCTTCCTTTTATTTTATTTTTTCTAACTATTCATTAAAAAATATTTGCGTTGCATTGATTTATGGCTTTAATTAGCTGAGATGAATCTTTGAATAAATTTACTTGTCATGAGCAACACTGATGTAACAAGGTGAGAGAAAAATTTGAAATTCGTTTATTAAGTGTTTCTAATTTGAAAAGTGATTCATCATGGGAAACTTTTCATACTTATTTTGCATGACGCAGGAACAGATCCAAAATCTCAAACAAAAAAAAGAATGAACAAATTGTTAATCCTTCTTGCCATTATTTCCCTCCCATTTTATGGCTGCAAAAAAAGATATGCGGATGATGATTGGCCGCATACCAAGAGTCCACTTCAAAGGATATATGGTTCTTGGGAATTTAAAAAATCTACAGCAATCTCCCCTTATTATTTTTCTTTTCAGGGCTTCAATGATTTGTTCATACATTTTGATGGCAGTGGGGTTTGTGATGGGGGGCGTAATCCTGTATTTTATATCGATGGTTTTGGTAACCAAATACTAGATCCTTATCTCATAAATTTCAACGGGTCGTGGGAATTATCAGATGATAACTCGAAACTTTTAATTCATCATGACGGGTCGCATATTTCCGCATGGGTAATTACGCAATTAGACAGGCACACAATGAAGATATCGAATGATAGTATTTTATACGAATTTAATAAATAGCCAAATGAAACTGTTAATTGTTAGATTATGTCTTCTTTTACCGTGTATGATATTCGCACAATCGTCATCAGAAGAAATTAATTTAAAAAAGTATTGGCGCTATAAGGAGCGACTAAAAAATCATGTTGTTCCCGGAGAAGGACCAGGTATGTCATTAATTTCAACCAAAAGGCTATATGGTCCAGACTACGTTGATTATCCCACAGTCATAAATGAGGGGCATTTAAATTATCCTGATGAGACCATAAACTTAGGACATTATATTGGGACTTTAGCCACCGAATATGGTCTTTTGTTGTCTCATGGTGAACTTGCACAGGCAGCAAACACAAAAGAAGAATTGTGGTATGCACTTGAGACTTTAAATCGTCTGGATAAGACTGCAGAAGGCTGGTGGCGTTATTATCATGAAGGAGGCAGTTCAAACCCTGTCTTTGAGATCTAAACGGATTTTTTATTCGTGATGATGTTCCTGCTGATTTCACACATCAGATTTATAAGGGTAATGTTATTGAAAACCATCTTAACTCGAGTTACTTTCCGTCAGAGGATGGAAGGATAGCGGAGGTTATCGGGTCAAGCTTCACAGACGCAGTCTATGAGGAAGGGACAGATTTTCAATTCCCCTGTTCTTCTTTTAATGGCAAGGGTGTGGGTCCACGTGAAGAATCTCTGGATCAGGTTTGTCAGGTAATGGTTGGGCTTGCTTTGTGCGCAAAATTTATCCCGCCTGGCACTTTTGTGAACGACCCTTCTGGCCTGCCGAAGCAATTTGAAGAAGGGACTGGAGCTGCTGATATTTTAACGGAAGTAAAAGTGATTGCTACCCGAATTGTTAATTGGATCAGGATAAATTCATGGAACATCCGAAATCCTGTTACGCTATCTTGTGTAAAAGCAAATGCCTGGGATCGGGAAGATAGGCCAGGCTGCAAATGCGGGGATGGGGGAGCCGATTTCCAACCCTTTTCCTTCGGTCTTGCTCAAGTCTATTCACGTATTATGGTGGCTCCCGCTATAACCAACGATGCGTTAGCAGGTACTTTTTATGCAGCGGCTTTTGGTAGTGATCCGATCGTTACCACTAGCGCAACTCAATGGTTGACTATATTGCATAGTTCAAGCATCGGGAAAGAAGATTATAAAGTTCTTTCGTTAGCCGCCGCAGGGCACGCATGGGGGATTTCAACAGGTGGAGTTTTACAGGTGAGATGCGCCCACGAATTTGTTTCTTCCGGACCTCACAGACAGAACCCAGGCGAGCGCCTGCACCTGCCCTTGCTCCACCAAGCAATATACGGCATATACCATGCTTCTTACCCTCCTGACTTTTACAAATGTATCATGGACCATGCTCAATGTTACAATGTAATGGGTCAAGATGGCAATGAAATTTGGTCGGAGGATCCAGGGTTGATTTTCAATGGCTACAACGCTACGAATTATTCAGCGGAATATAACGGCCTCAGTTATATGTTCTATTTTAACATTTACAATTTAACGTATCCAACATACTTACCCGGATATAAATTTTACAAACCGTTCGACCTTTGTGAAGATAATATACTTAAGCAAAACTGGACTGAAAGCGATCAAAAGCACTTTATAGCATCTAATTCTATAACGGCTCAAGGCCTGTATCCTTCAAATCCTGACCCTGCAAATCAGGGGAAATACATAGTTGAGAATGATAATGATCCGCAACCTTTTCCCTTATCGAGAGCAGACATTACTTTTATGGCAAAGAAAGAAGTTCACCTAGGGGCGGGATTTGAAGCACATGCGGGCACTCGTTTCCAGGCAATTATTAACCCTTCTTTAAACTCTATGGAATGTAACACTCCAAATGCAGCGCTCGTAAGTGATTGCGATGGCTATTTGGTTCCTTTTAAAAGCTCTCAGCATCAAAGTACAACAACGCTTGAAGAATTAAGAGAGGCTTATTCAAAATTTCAGGAGGTCCCGAAAGAGGAAGCTAGTACTCATATTGAAAAAAATTCCGGCTATACAATTATTCCCAATCCTAACAATGGGCAGTTTAACATTTCTGTCAACTTCGAAACAGAAACTAATTCTAAAACAATAGTTTTAATAACTGATGTGATTGGAAATCTCGTTTTTGAAAAAATTCTTGACAAAAACTACCTGACCGTTGACATCTCAATGCAACCAAAGGGCTTATATTTTGTTAAATTTATTTGTGGAAATCTTATTACAGTTGAAAAAGTAATCCATCAATAATATTTCCATGAGAATAAAAAAAATAATAATTGCTTTTTTTATTCTGATCACTACACAAGTTTTTTCTCAAAACGAAACCAACAATTGGTTTTTCGGATATGGAGCAGGGTTAAATTTCTCTTTTGGGTCAGCATTAGTAATCAGCACTGGTGGAATGTATAATTTGGAGGGAACCTCTGCCGCCAATGATCCTGTAACAGGTGATATTTTATTCTATTCAAATGGTCTTGATGTATATGATGCAACGCACTCATTTATGCCGAATGGTACGGGGCTATTAGGCGATTGGTCTAGTAC
>JALYRR010000007.1:0-35005 GCA_030855265.1 Bacteroidota bacterium
CCTTGAATGTGCACATCAGAATGCCATTGATAAATTACATCACTTCGGATGGAACCGGAGATATTAAAAGCTTGAATACTATAACCACTCCTGAATTTGAAGTTAGAACGCTGAATTCTGGAAACATGGATCTCACAATAAATAACAACAAGCTCATTTCACGGATGCATGGATCTTGCGACATCACGCTGAATGGAACAACGGGAGAACATTCCTGCGATGTTGGTGGAACAGGATATTTGAAAGCAGAGGGACTGCAAACAAATTATACCTACATACATTCTTACACGCTCGGTTTGTGTTATGTGCGATGCAGCGGTTTGCTGATAAGTAAAATTGATTACAAAGGAGATGTGTATTGTTATGGACAACCGGACACGGTTCAAAATGATGAGACAGGATCTGGAAGATTAATCCTTGAATAAAGACTATATTTATAGGGAATAAAGCAATAAATTCTTTGAAACAATAATGAAATTAAACAATATCCGGATAAATTATATACTGAAGCTGGTGATCTTCTGGCTTTTGTTCTTCGCTTTTTTCAGGGTGTTGTTTATTGTTTATCACCATCATAAAATTCCTGACGGACAACATTCAGAAACCGGACTTGCCTTTTTATATGCACTTCGTCTTGACCTTTCCGCTGCCTGTATGGGTGCAGGACTCTCGTATATATTATGGTCGTTTCAGCAATTCAATAAAAACCGCCTGATCCACCGCCTGAACCGGAGTATTAATATGGTGCTGATTTCTCTGGTTGCTATACTCAGTATTGCCAACATAAAAATGTATGGAGAATGGGGAACTTTATTAAGTGCAAGAGCATTAAAATATCTCCTGTACCCAAAAGAGGTTCTGACTTTTATTTCCATCTGGTCGGTATTGTTACTTCTTTTGGGTTGCAGTGTTTTTGCGTACATCGGAATAAAAGTCTACCGTAAATACCTTATCAATTTTTCTTATCCCGTTGAAAATAAAAAGTTGAGGATTGCGCTCGTCATCATCATTCCTTTTCTCCTGGTGATTGGATACAGAGGTGGATTTCAACTTGCTCCGATCAACGAAAGCTCTGCTTATTATTCCAATCTGCAAATCAATAATCAGATCGCGACGAACAATATCTGGTACCTTGCTCATAGTATCATTGATGCCAATGATTCAGAGAATCCCTACGTTTTTATGGATAAGAAAGCAGCAGCGGAATTACGTTCGGATTTCTTTCCTGAAGTAACCGGCAAACCTGTGCCGATCTTAAAAACGGAAAAACCCAATATTGTTGTCATTGTATTGGAAAGCTGGACCGCAGATATTATAAAAGCTCTTGGCGGTGAAGATAATGTGACCCCGCATTTTGATGAGTTAAGAAAAGAGGGATTGTTATTCACACAAATGTACAGCAGCGGGTTTCGCACGGAGCAAGGCATTGTTTCCATTCTGAGCGGATACCCGGCTCAACCAAATAATTCTATTATCACTACACCAAGTAAATCTGAGAAGCTTCCTTCCCTGAATGTTCAGCTTGGATCGGTTGGTTACCAATCTTCCTTTTATTATGGAGGTGAAATTGAATTCGCAAACATGAAATCCTATTTGATAGGAACCCGTTTCGGAAAGATCGTGGATAAGAAAGATTTTAAATCCGAAGAATTGAATAGCAAATGGGGAGCGCATGATGAATTCGTTTTTCAAAAACAGTTGCAGGATCTTCAAACAGAAAAACAACCTTTCTTTTCGGTGGTGCTGACACTTAGTACTCATGAACCTTTCGAAGTGACGATGCAAACGCCTTTCACCGGAAGTGAAGAGCCTGAAAGATTCAAAAAGGCAGCGTATTATACGGATTATTGTCTTTATAATTATTTTAAGGAAGCAAAAAAGCAACCCTGGTACAACAATACCGTCTTTATTTTAGTAGCGGATCATGGGCATCGTCTGCCGAAAGAAAGAGATATGAATTCTCCGGAAGGTCGTCGGATCACCGCTATGATCATGGGTGGCGCGCTTGTTGATAGCCTACAGGGGAAAACAATCGACCGGATCTGCAATCAGAATGATCTTCCGGCGTTGGTACTTGGTCAGCTTAAAATGCCTTACAATACATTTGAGTGGAGCAAGGATCCTTTAAATCCGGCTTCAAAAGAATTTGCATACTATTCGAATGAAAATACACTTGGCTGGATCAGTCCGGGACAAAATATTTTGTACACGTTTACTACAAAGACTATAAATGGAACTATTAAAACATCAGCATCAGCTGACTCAACTTTACAAAGCGCCAAAGCCTATCTCCAGTCCCTTTATCAGAATTACCTCGATTATTAATTAATGAAGAATTTTCTCCCGATCCTTTTTGTTGTGACCGCTGTTTTTAGTAGCGGACAATTTTCTTTTGCACAGAAGAAAGAAAAAAAAGGTCGTTTCTTAAATTCATCAACTTCCGCGGATACGACAAAGGATGATTATTATGGTGACCAGACCATCCGCTACGAAGATTATATCTATAAAAAATACATTCATACAGTTCAGTTACGAGATGAAAGTTTTGAGCTTTCTCATCCTATTTTAAATCTTGATTCCCAGGAAAAATTAAAACTCAGCTTCGACGATCTGGATGGTGATCTGAAGAGTTATTCCTACAGCATCATTCATTGCAATTCAAATTGGGAGCCTTCGGATATGATGTCTGCCGAATACATTGAAGGGTTTTCAGATAATACAATCAATGATTATCGTTATTCATTCAATACGTTTGTGAAATACACGCACTTTAACGCCGTATTCCCGAATAATTCAACCCGTATCACTAAAACAGGAAATTACATTCTTAAAGTTTACCTGGACGGAGATCCTGAGAACATCGCGATCACAAAACGTTTTGTGGTTTATCAGAGTAAAGTAATGATCACTTCACGTGTAACTGCAGCAACGATTATTGATGACCGGAATTATAAACAGGAAATTGATTTTACGATCAATCATACCGGATATCAGATCAATAACCCATATGGTGATTTTCATGTTGTGATTACTCAGAATAATCGCTGGGATAATGCGATACGCGGATTGAAACCCGTGTATGTAAAAGATGCAGAACTGGTTTATGATTACGATCAGGATAATGTATTTCCGGGAGGAAATGAATTCAGGTTCTTCGATATTAAAAGTATTCGTTATATGTCGGAACGACTTTATAAAGTAAGAACGGATACCAGCGGAAATCATGTTGAATTATACACCGATGAAAAAAGAACTTTCAAACGTTTCTATTCTCAATCGGATATCAATGGCGACTTTCTCATCAAAGTACAGGAGGGAAACAACAGTGAAGTAGAAGCAGACTATTGTTATGTAAAATTCTTTTTGCCGTATGACGCAGTTCTGACCGATGGAAATCTCTATGTGTTTGGTGCATTCAACTCCTGGCGCTGTAATCGTGAAAACCTGATGCAGTACAATTCTGCCCGGTTTGGATATGAGTGCACAATCCTGATGAAACAGGGTTATTATAATTATGAATTTGCTTTTTTAAAGGATGGTGAATCAGCTGCGGATGAAACATTGATAGAAGGAACACATTATGAAACTGAAAATGATTACACGATTTATGTTTATCATCGTCAGCAGGGAACCTTTTATGACCAGTTAATCGGCGTTAAGCGATTAAATTCAATGAAAGACTTTTAAAAAATCCAAAACCCTTTCTTTAACGTATTTACTTTGAAGCCTTTATCAAACAAAATTGGTTGAAAACCTTTTGGTCTGATACTTGTTTATTGAGCAAATTATTGTTTAATATTGTATTGATAACTCCTAAATACACGAAGTAATGGGAACACAAGCGACACAGGTAACACACGGTATCAAGATCAGCGTGGATACAAAGTTTCAGAGTGAACACTCCGTTGCCGAACACAGGCATTTCTTGTTTTCCTATACAATTGTGATTGAAAACAAGAGTGATTATACTGTTCAGCTGATCTCCCGTCATTGGGATATTTTTGATTCCAGCAGTGAGTATAGTGAAGTGGATGGAGAAGGAGTAGTAGGAGAACAACCTGTTCTGGAGCCGGGTGAAACATTTGAATACGAATCTGCCTGCAGCCTGAATACTGATATTGGTAAAATGAGCGGAACTTATTTAATGGAACGTAAAATCGATAAAGCAAGATTTTATGTAACCATTCCTGAGTTTGAACTCATCATTCCTCAGCGCCTTAATTAATTCCTTTTTTGAAATTTTTCTTTCAGCATTCTCCCGATGATTTTATCAATCGGAAGGGTGAAATCATCCTCTGATATTTCTGTTATGTTTTTCCACCTGAAGGATTGAGCGTCCTTCAGATTTTCATCAAAATCAAATGGTTTTGTTTTCGCGTGAATGCTGAACTCTCCTTCAGATTTAACCAGGTAATAAATGCTTATGATCTGATGACTTAAATTGAACGCTGATGGTTGAAAAAAATCCGTCGTGTAAAAATGATCTGTTACAAAAATTTCATTTCCAGTCTCCTCCCTGAATTCTCTCTTTAAACATTCAAGAGTACCTTCACCAAATTCCAATCCACCACCCGGGAGTTTGGTAATCGCATGACCTCTTATCAATTCGTCACTCAGCAATAATTCCTTCGAATCATTGATCAGAATTCCATAAACGCGAATGTTGAATTTATCAGGTTTCATTGGTTTTTTTATTTTACAACGATACTTGGAATGCCTTGGGATTGATCCAATAAACATTGTGTTAATTTTTTAACGCTCTTACCATTTCTCTTTTTCCGGGAGGGCCAGGAATGGATTCAATAATAAATCCTGCTCTTTTTAAAACCCGTTTCACTTCCCCTTTGGCGCAATAGGTAACAAGGCAACCTCTGGAATTTAAACAACTAAACATTTTTTCAAAGATATCATCAGTCCACATTTCAGGTTGAACCGCGGGTCCGAATGCATCGAAATAAATGAGATCGAAACAAGAATCAAGCTTTGCATTTTGAAGAGAATCATTTATTTTGAGCAGAGTCAGATTGTTTGTGATCTGAATTGCTGATCCCGCTTCGCAGGAATGAATCAGTGAAAAAATTTCAGAAGCCTTTTTAATTTCTAATCGAACAGACTCACTTTCTGACGAAGTTTCTTTTGCAAGTTCTGCCGGATAATTTAGCTGCGCAGCAAAGTCAGCCAATAATGGAAAAGCTTCCAGTGCAGTATATGTTATTTGTGTATTATCACGTGCTGCTTCAATGCATGTCAGCAGAACATTCAGCCCTGTTCCCATTCCTATTTCAAGAACAGCTAAATCCCTTTTGCCTTTCTGTTGTAAATGTTTGTAACCCGCGTCGATAAAAACATGCCTGCTTTCCTGTATCGCTCCATGAGTTGAATGATAATGTTCATTCAGTTCCGGGACAAATAACGAATGAGAACCATCAGAAGTGATGATGAGTTTTCTTTCCATTTAAAAAGAATGAGTTTAAAATTTATAGGTTTGAAAGTTTGAATGTTTGATCCGACCAATCAGAAACATTTCGCAGCTCTAATCAAATCATTTTTTTTTCATAATCACCGCAGGTGATCATACAATTACCATTATGAAAAACGGTCATTTCTATGAATCAGATTTAATCATAAAAATCATAAAGATCTGCGTTCCTATACCCGGCATTTATTGGGTTTAAAGTTTAAAAAAAAGAAAGTTCAATGGTTGGGCTACGTTCCATTCGAATTATTTTGAAAGTTCAATTTGAATTAGGTTCAATCAGAAACATTTTGAAACTCGTATCAAATCATTTTTTTTCATAATCACCGCTGATGAGTTCAAAGTTTAAAGTTTGAAAGTTCAAAGTTGGGTGCGTTCAATGAGAATTTTTTTCAACCGAAATCAATAATTCAATAATCACTTTTTCCCTATGTGCCCTCAGTGGTAAAAAAATCGCTAAAAAGATCTACTTACTCAGGATCTTAAACTCTGTTCTTCTGTTCATTTGTCTTCCCTCATCAGTATCATTCGTAGCGACAGGCTGATCCTTTCCATATCCCGCGAATGTAAGACGGTCTGCTGCAATGCCTGCTTTTACAAGATGATCAACAACTGCTTTCGCCCTGTTCTGAGAAAGTTTCTGATTGTAGTCTGCCGCACCTTTTGAATCGGTATGCCCGGAGATCTCAATCTTTAAAGTAGGAACATCGTTCAGCAATTTAGTAAGACGTTCCAATTCATTTGTTGATTCCGGGCGGAGAGTTGCTTTATCAAAATCGAAGAAAATGTTTTTAAGAATGATCTTGCTGCCGACAGCTACATTCTTTAATGCTACATCCTTTACAACTTCCTGGAAAGCTGCTGCTGCAGGAATGTCAAAATTCTCAGAATGGAACAGGTAATTTTCTTTCTTCACCGCGATTCCATAATTCTTTCCTGCCGGCAGGGAAACCAGGTATTTACCCGAAGAGCTGTTGGACGTAAAGCTTGCGATCACCGCATTCTTCTGATTATCGATGATCTCAATAGTTGCTTCAAGTGGTTTGTTCGTAAGAGCGTCTGTGATCACACCTTTCAGGATGGTAAGTGCTGCCTCTTTGATCTGAACAATCGGTGCGATAACAGTTTCTTTTACAGGAGCTGCAACACTCGCCATAAGGTTGTCCTCGTTATTCAGAACCATTGGTTTTTCAGGACCAAGAAAAGTGATCATATAGATATCTTTTTCACCGTAACCGTTGGCATTGAACGAAGCATAATATCCATGCTTACCGCTTGCAGATGTTACAAAGAATACGTCATCATCGGGTGTATTAACAGGATAGCCGAGATTTTCAGGCTTGCTCCATTGTCCGTTCTCAAACACAGTCTTGAAAATATCATATCCTCCCATTGTCTTATGCCCCTGGGAACTGAAATACATTGTTTTGCCATCAGGATGAATGAATACGCCTTCTTCGCCCCATTGCGTATTAATGGTTGGACCAAGATTAATTGCTTTACCCCATTTGCCTTTTTCATCGCGGTTAGAAATATAAATATCACGGTCGCCTAATCCTCCATCGGGTTTATCTGTCACGAAATAAACAGATTTGCCATCAGGCGTATAGCAGGCGGAAGATTCATGAAAATCAGTATTGATGTTCTTGTTCATACGCTCCGGTTTGCTCCATGAATCCCCTTTTAATTCAGCTTCATAAAGATCTCCATTGTTTTTTCCGATATAGATCAGAAATTTTTGACCGTCAGCCGATAACCCTGAATTGGCATCGTGGTCATCCGTATTAACCGGCTTCCCCATGTTCAGTGCAACCGACCATTTCCCATTCTGTTTTGTAGCAATATAAATATCTTCAAATGGTTCGTTGATGCCGGGGTCAATTCCTCCGCCAGTGGTAGTCGGTCTTCTGGATGTAAAAAGCATTACAGATTCATCCGCAGAAATTACGGGTCCATAATCAGGATATTGCGAATTGATCTCAGGGCCTACATTGTCGACAAATACGCGGATAGGTTTTTTAACAAGTTCTTTTCCTGTGAGGCATTCTTCAATATGTTTGTTCACTTCTTCCATCAGATCCTTGAACTCTTCAACGTTCAGAAGTGATTTCTGAAAGATCTTGAATTCCTCAATGGCTTTATCCCATTGCATATCCAGATGATACGCTTTTCCCAGGACAAATCTTAACTGTGGATCCACATTCGGATTTAAACTAACAGCTTTCTCTAAAAAGGGAATAGATTTTAATTTGTAATTTGAATAGAGATAAGATTTTCCGATTTTATAATTCAACATTGCATTGTTTGGGTTGAACTTGTTCGCTGCCAGGTACGGCTCCAATGCCTGTCTGTAAAAAACACTTCCCATCGCAAAGAACTCATCTCCTTTTTCCAAATTGTCTTTAGCTTCCTTCAGCCCATCCTTGTTGTCCTTGAAATTATCCTTAATGAACTCCACATTTTGCGCAACTACTGAAAAAGAAAATAAAAAGGCCAAAAGGCAAAGTAAGTTTTTCATAATATCAATTTTAAATAATTCTAATTTTTAATTCCCAGGATCTAATATCCAACATCCAATATCCAACATCTACTTACAATCTCCTGAATAATTTTTCGCTGTTTCAATTCCAAGCTCAATTGCTTTTTTGAAATCAACGCATGCTCCTGCATTGTCACGCAGCATTTCCTTCGCAATAGCGCGGTTCATAAAAGCGTAACCATATTGTGAATTGAGTTGAATGGCTTTGCTGCAATCTTCCACACTTCCTTTGTAATCTTTTAGTTTGTATTTCGCTGCCGCACGATTGTTCAGTGCAAATGCATAATCCGGTTTCAATTCAATCGCTTTTGAAAAATCTGCAATGGCACCTTGGTAATCACCGGCATCAAATTTTGCGCTGCCACGGTTATTGTATGCGATGTAATAATCTTTCTTCTGATTAATGGCCTGGTTATAATCACTGATGGCTGCTTTGAAATCTCCTTTTTTCCTCTTGGCGCTTCCTAAATTGTTATAAGCAAATGCCATCTCCGAATTTGCCACCAATGCTTTGTTATAATCAGCGATTGCTCCATCGATATCATCTTTCTGTCGTTTTGCACTTCCCCTGTCGTTATAAGCATATGCATAATCAGGTTTACTTTTTATAGCAAGTGTAAAATCTTCAATGGCTTTATCATATTCACCTGCTTCAAATGCAATTCCTCCACGGTAATAATAGGCTTGTGAAAAATCATTTTTTATTTCAACTGTTTTGCTGTAATCTGCAACAGCACCTATTTTATCGCCTAATGCATATCTTGATTGTCCGCGGCTGAAATAACTATCTGCACTTTGATTGATGGTAAGTGCTTTATCAAAATCTGAAATTGCTCCATTATAATCCTTCATTTCGAATTTGGTGGTTCCACGGTTATACCAGGCTCTTTCAAAATCGGCTTTCTTTTCAATGGCTTGATTAAAGTCGGTGAGGGCGGCGCTGAAATTTTTAGCTGCGAAATTCGAGATGCCGCTGTTGTAAAATTTTTCTGCGTCTTGTGAACCATCATCAAGGATCGTTGCCTTTACAGTATCAGTCTGGGACATACCGGGCTGTGCAGCTGCAACCAAAAGCAGGAATGCTATTATGTTTCGGATCTTCATAGGGTTGTGTTTTTTTTCTTCGGATAAATGTAATAAGTTTTTTTGGGATAAAAAATCCAGCGGCAGTGTGTATCTAGCTTATTAATTTTGTTATTTCTGACCGATATAAAGGTAAGGGGCTGAATCAGAATCCTCGATGCTGTCTAACCATTTAATTAGGTGCAGAAAAAGATTGAATTCTGTCCTTGTCAAAATTCCTTTCAATCCCGATCAAAATCCTTAAGTTTGTGTGTAAATAACCCATTGATTTAAATTATACCAATGAAAAAAATCTTACCTGTTTTTGCTCTGTTTCCTTTTCTAATCCTTACCTCCTGCGGGGACAATGCAAAATCTTCTGATAATAATAAAACAGTCAGTCACGACGAGATCGCTGCGGAAAGCAAAAGAGCAAATGCTTTTTTCGATCGTGTGTTTGATTCAGATGTAGATCGTGATCCTGTTAAACAATCCATTTTAGGCATTAAAAAGGATTATGGTAAATGGACCGACATCAGTGATGAGCATGCTCAAAAAGAGTTGGAAATAACAAAAGGCTGGCTGGATTCTCTGCATAAAAATTACAATCCGGATCTGCTCGATGAACAAACAAAGATCAGCTACCGCTTGTTTGAAAATGAATGTCAGCAAAGCATCGATCTCTTCAAATGGCGCTTTCACGATTATCCCGTAAATCAAATGGGAGGTCAGCATGCCGATATTCCGGTTTTCCTGATCAATATTCATACAATTGAGAATATAAAAGAAGCAGAAGATTATATCTCCCGTTTAAATGGCGTGAGCACTGTTTTTGATCAGCTTCTTGCCGGATTAAAAACCCGTGAAGAAAAAAATATTATCCCTCCGAAATTTGTTTTCCCATTTGTGATTAACGATTGTAAGAATGTAATTTCAGGTGCACCTTTCGAAAAGGGAAAACCTGATAGCGATCTGCTTTCCGACTTTACTTCCAAAGTGAATGCAGTCAAAGACATTGATGAAGCCACAAAAAAAGATCTGATCAAAAAAGTGTCTGATGCTCTTCTCGCTTCGGTAAAGCCATCGTATGAGAAACTGATCAGCTACTGGACCGGACTTGAAAAGAAAGCAACCACCGATGATGGAGCATGGAAAATGCCTGATGGAGATGCATTTTATGATGTGGCTCTGAAGCAGACTACCACAACCGAAATGACAGCTGATCAAATCCATGAACTCGGATTGAAAGAAGTAGCCCGTATTCATGGAGAGATGCGTGAGATCATGAAAACAGTTAAATTCAAAAGCGATGACCTTCAGGAATTCTTTGATTTCATGCGTGTGGATAAACAGTTTTATTATCCGACCACTACTGAAGGGAAAGAAGCGTATCGCGTTCAGGCTGTGAAGCTGATCGATGATATGAAGCTGGAGCTGGATAAATTATTTCTTACAAAACCGAAAGCCGATATTGTTGTAAAAGCTGTGGAAGCTTTCCGTGAAAAATCAGCAGGAGGAGCATTTTACGAAGAGCCTGCTTTGGATGGTTCACGTCCGGGACGCTATTACATCAACTTATACAACATGGCTGACCAGGCAATTTACCAGATGGATGCACTTGCTTATCATGAAGGAATTCCGGGCCATCACATGCAGATTGCGATTGCGCAGGAGCTGGGGAATATGCCTAAGTTCAGAAAGAACGGAGGTAATGTAGCTTATGTGGAAGGTTGGGCATTGTATTCCGAATTACTTCCTAAAGAAATTGGTTTTTACAAAGATCCTTATTCTGATTTTGGAAGGCTTGCGATGGAATTATTCCGCGCTGCACGATTGGTGGTTGATACAGGAATTCATCGTAAAAAATGGACGCGTGACCAGGCTTTGGCCTATTTCAGGGAAAACACTCCGAATCCTGAGGGAGATAACCAGAAGGAGATTCAGAGGTACATCGTTTGGCCATCACAGGCAACAGGCTATAAGATCGGAATGAATAAGATCCTTGAATTACGTGCTTCGGCTAAACAAAAGCTGGGAGATAAATTTGATATCCGCGAATTTCATGATGTGGTGCTGACTTCCGGTCCGGTTCCAATGAACATCCTTGAAGAAATGGTGAATACATGGGTGGGGAAAAAGAACGGAGCAAAAAGTTAATTATGAAAAATTTGAAATTTCAAATTTGAAATAGAACTGTATAATTTTCAAGCAATAACAAATCTAAGTGTACTCAGTGCCTTAGTGGTAAAAAAAATGCAATGGGAAAAAAAGAAGAAAAAGTAAAAAAGAAAAAATCCATCCTGACAAACAAGTCGCATGAATTTTTACGCAGCTATTTAAACAATGCATCACCAACAGGTTTTGAAAGTGAAGGACAGAAATTGTGGATTGATTATATCACACCATTTGTGGATGATCATTTCACGGATAATTATGGAACTGCCGTAGCCGTAATCAATCCAAAGGCGGAATTTAAAGTAGTGATCGAAGCGCATGCAGATGAGATCTCCTGGTTTGTACATTACATCACAAATGACGGCTTCATTTATCTTCGCAGAAATGGCGGCAGCGATCACATGATTGCACCTTCCAAGCGGGTGAACATTCATACAGATAAAGGAATTGTTAAAGCAGTATTCGGCTGGCCAGCAATTCACGTGAGGGATGCTGCACGCGAAGAACCGCCTTCTGTGAAAAATATTTTCCTGGATTGTGGTTGCAACACAAAAGCGGAAGTTGAAGCACTGGGCGTACACGTGGGTTGTGTGATCACTTACGAAGATGAATTCATGGTTTTGAACGACCGTTATTATGTCGGACGTGCACTGGATAACCGGATCGGTGGATTTATGATTGCGGAAGTGGCGCGACTTTTAAAAGAGAACAAAACAAAATTGCCTTTCGGTTTATACATTACGAATTCCGTTCAGGAAGAAGTTGGTTTGCGCGGAGCTGAAATGATCTCTCAGACCATCCGTCCGAATGTTGCAATCATTACGGATGTTTGTCATGATACCCAAAGCCCCATGATGAACAAAGTTTCCAGCGGTGATCTTGCCTGTGGAAAAGGGCCTGTTCTTACCTACGGTCCTGCAGTTCAGAATAATTTGCTGAAGCTGATCATTGATGCGGCAACAAAAAACAAAATTCCATTTCAACGGGCTGCCGCTTCACGCGCAACTGGCACTGATACTGATGCATTTGCGTATTCGGTTGGTGGAGTTCCATCTGCTTTGATTTCGCTTCCGCTTCGTTATATGCATACAACCGTTGAGAGTGTTCACAAGGATGATGTGGAGAATGTGATTCTGCTTATTGTTGAATCATTGAAGACAATAAAAAGCAATCATGATTTCAAATACCTGAAGAAGTAAAAAATTAAGAGCGGGAACCTAAAAATATTTTTATCGTAAAACGGAATACAAAAAACTATCTCATGAAAAAAATTACGCTGTACTTGATCACAGTTTCCTTCGCAATGGGGTTTTTATCATGTGCGGATTCTTCGTCCGAAAAAGTAGTTATCGTAACGCATGATGATACACTTTCAGAAGTGAAAGAAGAGAAAGGAGTCCCGTTAAAATATGATATGATCATCAGTGATATTCCTTTTCCTTTTGAGATCCTGGATGAACTTTATGAAAAGAATATCACTTTTAATCAGGACGTTCTAAATCCGGTTTCCAATTCATCAAAATACAACCAGTACAATAGCAAAGCCCTGAATCTTGGGATTTACGGTGCTGATCTGGCGTATGCAGTCACCTTTGAACAGTTTCAGCAGATCGGTTCCTATGTGAAGAATACGAAGCGACTTGCGGAAGATCTGAATATTCCGCTTGCATTTAATCAGGCCATGCTTGGAAAATATGAGAAGCACAAAGAGAACAAAGATTCCCTTGCACGTGCAGTTTATGATTCCTACACAGAAGTTGATAAGGCATTAAAGAATAATGAACGTGAAGGAATGGCCGCTCTGGTTGTGGCGGGAAGCTGGCTGGAAGGGTTGTATATTTCCGGAAAAACATTTCTCGACGCAGAAAAAAACGATAAAAACAAAACGCTTTACAAAACTATTTCCGGGCAAAAGGAAAGTCTGACCATCATTATTAAACTTCTGAATGAATACAACAGTGATCCTTTTATTTCAAAGCTGAATACGGAGCTGAAGGAAATTCGTGCTGTTTATACTGGGATGGCCATTGATGAGAAAGGCCTGATGATCCTGCATGAGAAGGTTGCAAAACTCAGGAAGAATATTGTTGACGGACTGTAATCCTTATTCCTTTTTCTTCTTTTTTGATTTAATGTATTCGTGAACATCTGTTTCACAAGTGCGTGCCGTCATTTCGAGTGTTTTTTCGCTTTGTAAAAGCGAGAAAATGTATCGAGAAAGTGTGTGGGCTTTTTATTGAGAGAACGAGAATAAAATTTCCATTCAAATTTACAGTGTCATTTCGAGTGTTTTTTCGGTTGGAAAAAGCGAGAAAATGTATCGAGAAAGCGTAAAAGCATGTGAGTTTTCTGGAACGCCTACCCACGTTATCGATACATCACGCAGAAAAAGCGTGACACTCGAACTGACCGCGCGCTAGTGCCGTTTTCTTAATGATTATCACATGGTTCGTCCTCGCGCAGTGTCATTTCGAGTGTTTTTTCGCTTGGCAAAAGCGAGAAAAAGTATCGAGAAAGTGTGTGGGCTTGCCTGTTTTCTGAAACGCTTACCCACGTTCTAGATACATCAGGCAGGAAAAGCGTGACACTCGAACTGACCGCGCACAGGTTACAGTCTTTAATTCAAATACCTTACCCACGTTCTCGATACATCACGCAGAAAAAGCGTGACACTCGAACTGACCGATTCCCAGTGCTCCTCATTTGAATAAAAAGGAAGGAAATTTCTTCTAAAATGATTATTTTAGTCAAAATATTACGATTCATTAATAAGATCCAGGTATGGCATTGTTGGGTTCAATACTCAAACGAACATTTGAGCTGAGTGAGCGGATCCCGAAAATCCGCAAGGTAAACGGCTATAAACAGCAGGTGAAAGTGCTGAAAAAACTTCTGTCAAAAGCGGAATTCACTGCATTTGGTGAACAATACAATTTTTCGAAGATCCTTAGTGAAAAGGATATTGTGAGGGCGTTCTCCAACGCTGTTCCTACTCATGACTACAACGCCATGTTTAAAAAGTGGTGGTACCGGGCAGTTAACGGCGAAGCATATGTGACCTGGCCCAAAAGGGTTAAGTATTTTGCCCTCAGCTCCGGCACATCCGAAGCGGCAAGCAAATACATTCCCATCACTGCGGATATGCTCAAAGCAATCAAAAAGTCCAGCATCCGTCAGATGATTTCCCAGGGACAATACAATTTTCCGAAAGAACATTATGAGCGCGGTATGCTCATGCTGGGAGGAAGCACTCACTTAAATTATAACGGGACTTATTTCGAAGGCGATCTCAGCGGGATCACTGCGAAAAGCATCCCTTTCTTTTTTCAACATTATTACAAACCGGGAAACCGAATAGCCAAAGAACGCAACTGGGAACAGAAGCTGGAGGATATTACTCTCAAAGCGAAAGACTGGGACATTGGGATCATTGTAGGCGTTCCAGCATGGGTGCAGATCCTTCTTGAAAAGATCATTGCTCATTATAAAGTGGACACCATTCATGATATCTGGCCAAACCTTGCGGCCTATGTGCATGGCGGTGTTGCGATAGCGCCGTATAAAAAAGGTTTCGAAAAACTACTTGCTCATCCCATCATCTTTTCGGATTCCTATCTCGCTTCGGAAGGATTGATCGGATATCAGAACCGTGCAGATGCAACCGGAATTGCTCTTGTAATTGATAACGGGATCTTCTTTGAATTCATTCCTTTTACTTCCGACAATTTTGATGATGACGGGAATATGCTTGAAAATCCGAAGACTTATCATCTCGGCAATGTGGAGGAAGGAGTGGAGTATGCCTTGTTGATCAGCACTGTTGCCGGCGCCTGGAGATATTTAATCGGAGATACGATCAAGTTCACATCACTTGAACATTACGAGATTGCGATTACCGGCAGGACAAAACAATTCCTCAGCCTTTGCGGGGAACACCTTTCCGTAGACAATATGACAAGGGCAATAGAACTCGCCTCAATTGAATTTAATATTGAGATCAAGGAATTTGCCGTGGCCGGAGTGAATTACGAAACCTTGTTTGCGCATCACTGGTATATTGGAACAGATGATAAAGTGGATCCAGCAGCTTTAAGAAAGTTGATTGATGAGAAACTGAAAGATCTGAATGATGATTACAGAGTGGAGCGGACAGCAGCATTAAAAGAAGTGATCATGGATGTAATGCCAAGTCATTTGTTTATTGATTTTTTACAATCAAAAGGAAAAGTGGGATCGGCTCATAAATTTCCACGCGTGTTGAAGCATAAACATTTAAGCGACTGGCAGGCGTTTCTAAACGGAAAAGTATAATAGTATGATTGGAAGTTTAATATCCCAGGGCCTTGTCATCATTTTGTTACTGACGTTCTCATTCGGACCGGGATTTTTTGCGCTGATCAATACTGGAATTAAATACGGTTACAAGCCAGGATCCATACTTGCTTTCGGGATCGTATTAAGTGATCTATTTCTTTGTTTGTCGATATGCCTTATCGTAAAACTCGGGGCAATAAATTTATTGCAATCAGAAAGTGCCCAATCCTTTTCCGCTATTATCGGCGGAGTGATTCTTATCGTTTTCGGTTCCTTCTATTTCAAAAAACATGTTACAAAAACGGATACAGCCATTGACATTGGTTACCAGGCTCCACATCCTTCATTGATGTTGCTGAAAGGATTTGTGTTGAATCTGTTCAATCCCGCTGTATGGTTTCTGTGGCTGGGGAATGTAACAGCCATTGGAAAGACACTCAATTATTCCATGGTAAAAATGATCATCTTTTTTTCGATCGTTTTGGGAGGAACTTTGTTTGTCGAGTTAACCAAAGTGCACCTGGCAGGGAAGATTAAAAGATACCTGACCGACAGGTTAATGACTGTTGTAAATTACATTACAGGAACCAGCCTTGTAAGTTTCGGAGTATTTCTGATCTATGATCATTACTTTTCGAAGTAAGTTCTCTTAGAATTTTATAGTCTAAAAAAACTGATTATTTTTCCAGGATCGCCTTGATATCCGGCTTAAAATAAAGAGCGCTTTTTAGGATTTTTCCATCTTCACGGAAAATAGGTTCTCCATTCTCATCCAGTTTGCTCATGTTGCTTCGCTGAATTTCATCAAATACTTCTTCGATCTTATGTTGAAGTCCGTGGCGATGAATGGTTCCGAATAAAATATATAACTGATCACCCAACGCATCTGCAATCTCAACAATATCTCCGCTTTTGCAGGCATCAAGGTATTCTTCATTCTCTTCTTTGATCAGGTTGTAACGAAGCATGTATTCCTTTTCAGGGACAACTGCTGTTGGATTATAGCGATTCCCGATCCTGAAGGCATCATGAAATTTTTCCACATGGCCGATCTTGCTCTTTAAGGTGCTTTTTTCCATTGTTTCCATTTATTGAGAATTTGAGATTGAAATTATTTTTTTCCCTTTTTAGCATTGTACTGTGCATTCAAACCTTCAACGATTTCGGCAGTGATATCAAAATCTTCACTTGTAACCATTACCGGACTCATTGCGCTGTTGCTGTATGCAAGAATGTAATTGTACTGACTGGATTTGTTATATTCCTTGATGTATTCCATCACAGTTTGAAGAACTTTTTCATTGTCGCGCTGCATTTGCTCAACCAATTCCTGTTGCTTCATTTCCATCTGATCGAGCTCATCCTTTTTCTTTTGTAATTCCTGCTGAGCCTCCAGCGTCTGGTTTTCAGAAAGAAGTCCTGCCTGAGCTTTTTGCTGGAATTCCATATAACGATCCTGGAAATCCTTTCCTTTTTTTGCGTAGCTGCTTTCCATGGATTGCAACCTGGATTTCGCAACACTTGATAACTCTTTTACATATTCATAGTTTTCATTCAGAACATCGGTATTGATGTAAACGATTTTGGATGCTTTGATGTCTTTAGGCGACATCACCACCGGCTTCACATTTACTGCGGCAGTATCTTCGGCTTTGGTTGTTCCTTCTTCGCATGTCTGGTTACAGGAAGTAAAATGAAAATAATAAAGAACCGCTACAGCGATAAGTAAAACAACATTCAATATGAGGGAAAGATTTTTCTTCATTTCAGCTTTTTTTATTCGAACAAATATAATTGAAAAGCGCCCCGGGAATTACCCGAAGCGCTTCGCAATTATTAAAAAGTATTAACAATTAGTGTTTTGCAAGGTAAGCTGCAACACCATCGTGTGATTCTTTCATGGCAACATCTCCTTTGGTCCAGTTAGCAGGACAAACTTCACCGTTTTCTTCGAAGAACTGCAATGCATCGATCATACGCAGTGCTTCATCCACATTGCGGCCTAAAGGAAGATCATTGATCAGCTGGTGACGTACTTTTCCGGCCTTGTCGATCAGGTACAATCCGCGGTACGCGATCATCGGACCTGTAGCAATAAGTGCATTGTTCTCATCCACTTCATACTCTCCGAAAAGTACATCGAAGTTCATGGAAATTGTTTTTGTTGTATCCGCAACGATCGGATATTTTACTCCCTGTATTCCACCTTGTGCTTTCGGCATTTGTAGCCAGCCCCAGTGTGATTGTTCTGTATCAGTTGAACAGGCTACGACAGCCACATTGCGTTTTTCAAATTCTGCGATCTTTTCCTGGAAAGCGTGTAATTCGGTCGGACAAACAAACGTGAAATCTTTTGGGTAGAAGAAAAACAATACATGCTTCTTCCCGATATACTGATCTAAAGAAAATTCATCAACAAATTCTCCTCCGTTAATAACTGCTTTGGCCTTGAATGACGGCGCTTTTTTTCCTACTAATGACATGGTTTTATGTTTTTAAATGATTGAACGGAATTTACGCTGCGAATCTACGAAAATATCGCAATACGTTGCTTTGTGTATGGTAAACAAACCATTATCTTTATTGTTCAGAGGCTATTAAATCTTTTATCTAAATTTCAAGGCCGTAAAATTTACGTTGGAATCCCACATTTCAATAAAAATCAATTAAAATATGAAGATCACAACAGGCTCAATCGCACCAGCTTTTACTTTAAAAGACACAGAAAAAAAAGATGTTTCCTTAGCCGACTTTAAAGGAAGGAATGTGGTGATTCTTTTCTTTCCCCTTGCATTTACAAGCACATGCACCAAAGAGTTGTGCAGTGTCCGTGACAATATAAAAGATTACAATGACCTCAATGCGGAGGTGATTGGGATCTCTGTGGATTCATTGTTTGTATTAGGTAAATACAAGGAAAGCCAGTCCTATAATTTTACATTTTTATCGGATTTCAATAAAGAGGTTTCCGCGGCCTATGGTTCCATCTATGAAGAGTTTTTTCACAATATGAAAGGGGTATCAAAACGTTCTGCATTTGTGATTGATAAAGAAGGAATCGTCCGATATGCGGAGGTGCTTGAAAATGCAAGTGAGATCCCCGATTTTGAAAAGATCAATGCTACATTAATGCAACTGAATTAATTTTCATCCGATTTGCTTTTCCAGGCTTCTTTTCGTCGATTGAGGGAATCCACATAAAAAAAGATGGCCATCACCTGCCCGTTATCCAGCATGTGGAAATCCGGATGCGTTCTTGCTTTCGGGTAGGCAAGGTATATAAAGCTGTTTTGTTTTACTTTCTTATTGATCGCAATGATGTCCGGATCACCGGCTTTTGCAAGTTGGGCGGGAAAACGGCACAATCGTGTCAGCCATTTCATGTCATGATTTTGAGTCGCTTTTGTAAGGATGTGAATATAAACTCTTTGTTCATGGGAATAGAAATAGGGCATGTGGCAACCGCTGCAATTCCTTTGGAACAATCCTTCTCCACGGTCAAATTCAAAAATAGCATTTCGTTTAACGGTTATAGTTCCTCTTTTGGCCTTGCTCTGAGGGTATAAGCAGGTAAATTTCAGGATGAAAATTAAAAGGAGGATCTGTTTTAACATGATTGAAGTGGGCTAAACCTATAATCCTGATTCTGAAAAAAGATACAACAACTTCTGGAAAAATCCGAAATCAGTGTCCGATCAAAGCTAGTCCCGCACCAAGTAAAATAACAACAAACTTGATGAGGTTGAATCGGTGATTTTCCGATGATTCAAAAAGTATGGTGGTGGAAATATGAAGAAAGATCCCGACCACCACCGCCATGATCTTATCAAAATAGATAGAAAAATTACCAATGATGTTTTCACCGATCGCGTAGCTGGTAAATGTACCCAATGGTGTAACGAGGGCGAATACCACCAGCCATAATATTGCCTGTTTCCTGCTGATATGTGATTGCAGCAACATGGTCATTAAAGCAATGGCAATTGGAATATTGTGTAAAATAATACCGGTGAGGAGCGAGGGATAGGAGTCGTTGCCGGAAGCAGCCAGCGGCATTCCCTCCAGAAAGGAATGGATCGAGAGTCCGATCATCATCGCATAGGGAAAAACATGTTTGCCGTGATCATGTTTATGAACGTGAATATGTCCGTGCTCAATTCCTTCCGAAAAGAATTCAAGCAGGATCTGAGCAAAAAAACCAATGAGAATAAATACTCCGATGTCTTCGGTTCCGGAAGAATAGATCTCCGGAATAAGGTGCAGAACACTTATCGCGAAAAGGAAAGCGCCGCTGAATGAAAGCAGAAGCTTCAGGTTTTTACTGCTGATGTTGATGAACAGCACACTGATCCCGCTAACGATAACAGATAAAAACAATAAAATATACATTCCGTATTGCATCCTTAATCTTCTTTTTTTGCAAAAATGATCAGCCGGTCCGACTCATCCTCATTAAACTTATTCAGCTTGTAATCGCCCCGCAAATCTACTATTTTAAGTTTGTTGACAGAAAAATACTTTTCCAGATCCGGCAGTGTCAGGGCTTTCACCTTCTCGAAAAACACATGATCTTTTCCTTTGTCATGAAAGCTGATCTTTTTGACAAGAAACCCATTCTCAATGGTTTTGTCAAGTTTGAATAATATGCCTTCTACCGTTTTTGACTCCGTGGTTTTTAAAGTTGCAAGTGTTTTTTTGATATTCAGGAAATCCAGGACGAAAGTGCCTCCCGGGCGAAGCGATTTATGAACAGCTTGTAATACAGCATTGTCATCACGACTGGTTTCAAAATAGCCGAAGCTGGTAAACAGATTCAGGACGATGTCGAAGTAGTTGGTGCGAAAAGGTTTCCGCATATCATGCACATAAAACTGCAGAGATGGATTTTGGGAATTTAATGCACAGGCAATACTTTCTTTCGAGAGATCGATTCCGATAGTTGAGAAGCCTTTTTTATTCAGATAAACGGAGTGACGGCCTTTTCCGCAGGCAAGATCAAGAATGCGGGAGCCCGGTTCAGGATGAAGATATGCAATAAGCTGATCGATGAACAATTCAGCTTCAGAGGTGTTTCTGTCTTTGTATAATGTATGATAGTAAGGAGAATCAAACCAATTCGCAAACCATTCCGTATCTCTGTCAGCCAGCATATTTAAAATTTAAACAAAAATAGGAATTTAACGATGAAATGTCCTAAATTTGACAAGACCCTCAGTTAAATTATGTCCGAGAATCTACAAACTACTCCTGTTGATTGGAAAAGCGAACTGAACGCTACCGCTTTTAAATTTCACAGTCTCATTGCCTGGGTAGCAGTCTTTCTTAATCCTATCTGGGTTATTGGAGATTACTTTACAATCCCTGAACATTTCAATGATTTCCTGATCTTCCGGATCGCCGTTTCGGTAGCCACATTGCTTGTTCTTATATACAGAAAAAAACTTGCTAATACTCCTGAACTGATCGCGCTCATTCCTTTTATCGGGATCTCCATTCAGAATGCTTATATGTATAGTGTGATGGATATTCCGGAGTTGCAGAAACATACGTTCGCTTATATCGCATTGTTTATTGGTGCAGGAATGTTCGTCCTTTGGCGCCCCTGGTATTCTGTTGCCATCGTTGTAATCTCCTTTATCGCCAATGTTGTTTTCTTTAAAATAAACAGCCACCTTTCTGTCGGACAGATCCTCATCAATGGAGGAATGCTCACTGCCTCGGTAGCGATTTTTACAATTCTTCTTATTCATACCCGTACAAACCTGACGAAGCGAGAGATTGTTTCGCGGCTTGCTTTGGCGGAATCCAATAGTGAATTGGAGATCAAGAATGAGATCATTGAGGAAAAGAACAAAGACATCCGCGATAGCATCAACTACGCGCAGCGCATTCAGCAAGCCATTCTTCCGGCGGATGAGAAAATCAGCAGCGACATCAAGGATTATTTTATTTTATATAAGCCCAAAGACATTATCAGCGGAGATTTTTACTGGCACACAAATGTTACTACAACTGCGGAAGGAAAACCTTCAGAGAACATTGTGGTGATGGCGGCCGTAGATTGTACCGGGCATGGGGTTCCGGGAGCTTTGATGAGCATTATCGGAAGCACGGTTTTGAATCAGACTTCATCCAATGTAAATGTTAATTCGCCTGCTGATGCGCTTGGTTTTTTAAATGATGAGATCACGAAAACGTTAAATTCCATTAAGGATGGAATGGATATATCGTTATGCGCGATCAATTTTTCAAAACCTGAACTGCAGTATGCAGGTGCAAATAATCCTTTATGGATCATTCGTAAAGGTGAGCTCATCGAGATCAAGCCGGATAAGCAAGCCATCGGAGCAGATACGGACAGTGGCGATAAGAAAGTCTTCACCAATCATGTTATTCCTCTCGAAAAAGGAGATGCGGTTTATTTGTTCACCGATGGTTATGCCGATCAGTTTGGTGGTCCGTTCGGTAAAAAATTAAAGTACCGTCAATTTCAAAATACACTCCTTGAAATTCAATCCGAAAGTATGGCGGATCAGAAGCAAATTCTGGATCAGCTTCACCTGAAATGGAAAGGTGAACTCGAGCAGGTGGATGATATACTTGTTATCGGGATACGAATATAGGGAAGCGAATATCGAATTTTTTCGAATATCGAATCTGAGGTAATGTGCAGATTGGTCAACGTTATAGCTTCGCCTCTCTGATCAAATCATATTTTTTTCATAAACACCGAAGGTGATAAAATTAATGTGCCAATATGAAAATGTGTTAATTATTTAATGAAGAAGTAATTTATCGCAAACGAGATCAGATCATTTTTTATCATGAAAATCATGAAAATCTGCGTTCTCAATTTCTATTACCTAATACCTATTACCCATTACCTATTAACTATTCCCTTATTACTAATCACCCATTCCCTTCCCTTTTTTAATCTGTGAATCTGTGGCCTCCAACACGCTTCCTAAAAATTTATATCTTTACTTCCAAATCGCTTGCATGCGCACTCCGAATCCAAACTGGTTTTGCAAATACATTGTGTGTTTTTTACTTCTATGTAGTTTCCGAATAGGTTTCTCACAGGAATTAAAATTCAGTCATATCACTTCCGATCAGGGTTTATCCATGGGAGTGGTCAATTGTGTGCTCCAGGACAGCCGCGGATTCATGTGGTTCGGAACCCAGGACGGACTCAACAAATACGATGGATATTCGATCACTATTTTTAAGAACAATCCCCTCGATTCAAATTCTCTCTCCAACAATTTCATCTACTCACTTTTTGAAGATAAAAACGGCATTCTCTGGATCGGAACAAACGGTGGTGGTCTGGATGCTTATAACCTGAGCACAGGAAAATTCATTCATTATATAAGTCGGCAGGGAAACAAAAGCAGCATTAGTAATAACAATGTGCGAACTGTTTTTGAAGACAGCGATGGTTTGCTTTGGGCAGGGACAGATGAAGGGCTGAATTCCCTGGATAGAAAATCCGGAAAGTTCACACGCTTCATGAATGAAAAGAACAATCCGCGATCTATTTCCGACAATGCAGCATGGTGTATTCATCAGACAAGCGACGGGCTTTTGTGGATCGGAACTTACGGCGGAGGATTAAATTCATTTGATAAAAAAACAGGATTGTTTGATCAGTATGAAGATCCTGAAGAGCATGAAAATTCAAATAAGGTTCGTACCATTCATGAAGATAAAGAAGGGATTTTCTGGATCGGGACATACGGTGAAGGAGTTCAAATCTTTGATCCACGAACAAAAACATTTCTTGATAATCTGAGGAATAAAGTAGGTGATAATTCAGGGCTGATCAATGATCGTATCACTTCAATTACAGAAGACAATCAGGGTGTGATCTGGATCGGTACTTATGGAGGAGGACTTGATCAGTATTACAAAAAAACAGGGCGCTTCCGTCATTATCAAACGGATGAGAAAAACCCAAACAGCATCAGCAGTAACCAGATTAAATTTGTTTATCATGATAAAACAGGCTCTGTATGGATCGGTACGGAAGGTGGCGGAGTGAATACCCATTTCAGGGCAAGTGGAAAATTTAAATTTTATAAGAAGAAAGATGATTCGCAAAACAGCCTGAAGAGCAATGTGGTTCTCGCGCTGATGGAGGACAGAGACGGACTCGTATGGGTGGGGACAAGTCAGGGAGGATTAACATCCATTGACAGAGAGCTGGATGTGTACCGCCATTATGATCAGTTATCCAATGCAAATAATAATTCGGTGCTTTCACTTTGTGAGGACAAGGATGGAGTGATCTGGGTAGGAACATGGGGCGGAGGGCTGAATTCGTACGATAAAAAAACCGGAACTTCTAAATCCTATTCGTTGTTCAGCGCTCAGGACAATGCAACGATCATCAGTATTGTGCAGGATAAAAAAGGACTCATGTGGATCGGAACATACGGTGGAGGTTTGTTCTCTTATGATAAATCTAAAAACAGGTTTGAGAATTATACCACAAGCAATGGTTTGGCGAGTAACAATATTTACAGCATTTTTGAGGATAGCAAAGGAACCATTTGGGTAGGTACAGAAGGAGGAGGAGCCAATGCGTTGAATGTATCAACCGGCAGCGTGAAAGTATATTCACGTGATGAAAAAGCAAACAGCATCAGTTCCAATTCCGTGAATCATATTTATGAAGATGCCAATGGAATACTTTGGTTTGCTACTACCAACGGTCTCAATAAATTCAATCCATCTACAGAACATTTTGATCATTATTTTGAAAAGGATGGATTGCCGAATGATTACATCTATTGTGTGATGCCTGATAAAGAAGGAAACATCTGGATGAGCACAAATGGAGGCGTTTCCAAATTCAATCCGAAAATTAAAAACATTGCCGGCGCAGCCTTTCGCAACTTTGATGTGAATGATGGATTGCAGGGGATGGAACACAATCAGGGCGCATTCTTCAGGAGCCGTTCCGGTGAAATGTTTGTTGGTGGGGTAAATGGTTTTAATGCCTTTAATCCGGAAAAAATAAAAGACAATCTGAATGTTCCTCCTGTACAAATTACTTCCTACAAACGATTTGGTAAAGAGGTGGAACTTGATACGCTCATCTACGATAAAAAATACCTGGAATTATCCTGGACACAGAACTTTTTCTCTTTTGAATTTGTGGCAATGGATTATGAAATGCCAGGCAAGAATAAATACTCCTATAAGTTAGACGGAGTGGATGAAAACTGGTCGCCGCCCAGTGCGCAGCGCTATGCAAGTTATACCGAATTACGCGGAGGTGATTATGTATTGCGTGTGAAAGCAGCTAACAGCGATGGTGTATGGAACGATACCGGGGTTGTTCTTTATATAAGAATTAATCCACCTTTCTGGCAAACGAAGTTGTTCTATGCATTGTGTGTGATCCTTGTGATTGCAGGATTTTGGGGCTTTTTGAAGTATAGAACGGGAAGCATCAAAAGAGAAAATAAAATTCTGGAAGAAAAGGTAGAGGAGAGAACCCAGGAGCTTGCCCAGAAGAACAAAGATATTACAAGCAGTATTCAGTATGCGAAGCGGATTCAGCTGGCCATACTTCCTCCATTGCAGCAGATCTTCAATCATTTTCCGGAAGCATTTCTGGTGTATAAACCGAAGGATATTGTCAGTGGAGATTTTTACTGGTTCGGAATTAAGGACGGAAAAAAAATAATAGCAGCAGTGGATTGTACGGGGCATGGCGTTCCCGGAGCGTTCATGAGTATGATCGGACATAATCTGTTGAACCAGATTATAAGTGAAAACGGAATTACTGATCCTGCAGAGATCCTGAATGCACTGCATCGCGGAGTGCAGGGAGCACTTAAGCAAGGAACGAATGTGGTTGATACGAGTGACGGGATGGACGTAGCTTTATGCACCATCGATATGGATAACCAGGAATTGAAATTTGCAGGAGCTTACAGACCTTTGTTTCTTTTGAATGGGACAAAACAGGAAAAGATCGAAGCGGATAAATACCCGATCGGAGGATCACAGTTGGACGTAGAGCGGAAATTTACAACTCATACACTTAAAGTTCAAAAAGGCGATACGATCTATATGACCACTGACGGTTATGCAGATCAGTTTGGAGGGGAAAAAGGGAAGAAGTTCATGGTTAAACGGTTCAATGAATTATTATTATCAATGCAGCCTAAATCCATGCAGGGACAGTCGGAATTATTGGATCAAACCTTTGAAAACTGGAGAGGAGAATTTCAGCAGGTAGATGATATTCTGATCATTGGAATTCGTTTTTAAGGAGCTCAGACCTCGGGATATGAGGATTTTAAGCCCAATTTCCCTTTTTTATATTAAAGTTTGAAAGTTGGTTTTTTTCATTAAATTTGTCTGGATAAGATAAAAACAGACATCAATCAATTAAAACATATAAACATGAAACGTATTTTCTCAACGATGTTATTTGTAACTGCAATCGCAATTACTTTTAATGCTTGTAAAAAAGAAGAGCCGGACACGGAAACTCAATCAGCAGTGGACAACAGTCTTTGCGAAGGTGAGTTTACCCGTGTAATGAATACTGTAAACAGTTTTGGTATCAATGAGCAAGGGGTGAAGAGCATGAGTCGTTCTGCAAGTCCTACTATTACTATTGATCCTGCAGATACACTGGATGGATTCCCGGTTACTATGATCGTTGATTACGGAACAGGAACAACCGACAGCGTAGATGGAAAAACCCGTAAAGGGCAGATGATCTGTGTGTTTTCCGACAACTGGACAAACGTTGGAGCGAAGATCAAGATCAATCTGGTGAATTATTCTGTAAATGGAGTGGCTTACGCAGTTGACAGTGTTAAACTGACTCACAACGCCACTTTCGCATTTACTACTGATGTTTTTAAAGGAGTTTGTACCAACCCAAGCTGGACCCTTGAATGGGCGTGTAACAGAACTTTTACTCAGTTGAGTGGAATGGGAACACCGGAGAATGTATACGATGATGTTTTTCAGTTGACCGGCAATGCAAGCGGAGTAACACGTGAAGGAAAAGGATATACTGTAAGTATTCAGTCGCCGATCGTAAGAAGAACATCATGTACCTGGATTGAATCAGGGCGTTTGGATCTTACTCCTGATGGCCTTGCAACACGCACAGTTGACTTTGGTAACGGAACCTGCGATAATCAGGCAACTTTAACGATCAATGGTAATTCTTTCACATTTACAATGAACTAAGTAATTCTTTGAAAACCTTGATATTAGTGAAGGTTTTGAGGGTTCGATTTATAAAATAACAGGAGGGAAAAAAAGTATTTTTACTGTTTGTTTAATTAAACTTATTTATATATTTGCTTAATTAATAATCAGAATAACAAGCTTTATCGATTTAATCAGCGCATTTTATGATGTTAGATATTTACGATTTTTACGATAAAATGGAGCGTAATAATATTATGCTCTCTTTTAAAGGCGACATTACTTCTGAATTACTTACCTCCATACTGCAAATCATGGAATCCAAACTGGATAATTTGCAGGAAGAACCAAAGATCAAGAAAAAAGTATACAATGTTTTAGTAGAGTGCCTTCAGAATCTTTACCACCACATGGATGAAGTAGCACCTGAACAAAATGACAAGATCCGTTCAGCCATTTTCATGATCGGAAAAATCGACAATCAGTATAACATTATCACAGGAAATTATATCAAGAGAGACAATGTAGCCGGTCTTAAGAAACGACTGGATGATATTAACCTGCTCACCAAAGAAGAATTAAAGGAATATTATAAAGCAGTGCTTAACAATGGCGAAATGTCAATGAAAGGTGGCGGGGGATTAGGCATGATTGATATTGCCAGGAAAACCGGAGAAAAGCTGAATTTTAATTTCTCCCCGGTAGATGATAATTTTTCATTTTTCAGTTTAAATATTAAAATATCTCAATAAAAACAAGCGTATGGAAACAATTTCAATTGAAGGAACACCAAAAACACCAACCATTACATTTGATACAGGTAAAGGTTTCTTAGAAATCAAAGGGCGTTCAATCCCTGAAAATTCTATTGAATTTTACAAACCTTTAGTGGATTGGCTGGAAAAATATGCAGCTAAACCGCAATCAATCACGAACGTAAACATTCAGCTTGAGTATTTCAATACCAGCTCTTCAAAATGTATTCTTGATGTTTTTAAGAAATTAGAGGCCATCAATAAAGGCGGAAGCCAGGTAACCATCAACTGGTATTATGAAGAAGATGATGAGGATATGTTAGAAGCAGGTGAGGATTACCAGGCAATTATCAATGTGCCTTTCAAAATGGTTCAGGTAGCTGAATAAGTAACATTCCTTTTAAAAGACAAAAGCGATATAAAGTGCATCAGCATTTTATATCGCTTTGTTATTTATCGAAGTAAAGTCCTATAGAAATCACCCTCGTGGCACTAATAGGTTGGCCGTGGTAGGAAAAGGCTTTTTCTTTTCTTCTTTATTTCGATCAATTCCACTAGTATAGCTGTAGAATCATGCCAACATCTTTTGGCTCTGAATGTCCTGATTTTATTGGATCTTTTTTAAAATGCTTTAGTTTCCAGCGGGCAATATTTTTCACACCTATTTCTTCATTGACTCCGATTATATAGTCCAGTCCTATCTATAACTTTTTACTTTGCTTGATTATTAACTGTTTTACCTTCGAAGTGTGGCTGTCCGACGGCAGATCTTGATCATGATGTAGTTGTTTGTTTTCCTTCTTTGCCTATTCATTCACCCTCCTTATCGAAAGGCCTGATTGCTTTGGATATAAATGAATAATTTTACTGTGTTAATCATATTATTATGAAAACTGTAAAATCTATTTTACTAATTGATGATGATTCTGATGATCGTGATCTTTTTAAAAACGCTCTTTCGCTGGTTGATACTTCCGTTGAATTGGAATGTGCACGCAATGGAGTAGAAGCACTGGATCAGTTGAATCTTCACACCCCGGATATCATCTTTCTGGACTTGAATATGCCTTTAATGCCGGGATTGGAATTTCTCGCAAAACTTAAAAAAACGGTGGATCTGAACGAAATTCCTGTGATCATTTTTACAACCTCTGCCGCTGAAAAAGACATTCAGGAAACCGCGATGCTCGATGCAGATGAATACATTGTGAAGCCAGACAACTTCCGCCAGATTGTAGATGATATCCGCAGAGTTCTCGAAACAGACTGGAATAAAAGAAAAAATTAACTTTCATAAAAAAAACGGATCAATGATCCGGTTTTTTATTTTTTATTAATTACTTATTCTTAACGCCTTTTGCTTGCGAACTTGCTGAAAATCACCTCCAGCAAATAAATGAATTTCTTCAGAACATCGAAATACAGTGTGATTGCAAGAATTAACGACATTCCCCAGATCACACTCAGATTCACCCAATACGTATCATAGTAACGACCGAAGATCTTTTTTCTCGGTGCAAAGAAATGAGCACGGCCGAAATCTGAATCTACAGGATCAAGATAAACAGGATCAATTTTCTGAATAAATTTTCCATCCAGATCCAGAATACGATAAGGAGTGGTTCTGTTCGTCACAAGGTCATGAAGACTTTCATTCTCATAATCATCCTTCAATTGCAAAAATGCTTTACGGCTGGTGCTGTCGCCGGTTTTCCCTCCAACTTCCCTGTCTTTTCCACTTGTTGCTCCTTTGAATTTATTCAGGTAAAAAGTTTTAAGATCATTAAAAAATTCGCGGATCTGATTGGCAACGGTCGGACTAAATTTGTCTATCGTTAGACTTCCAAGGCCCTGACATTTTAAGGTCGATTTTTTTATCTCCGGAACATTTAACTCTTTGTTGATCTCATCATGGATCATTTTTAAAGCATCACTGATCTCCTGCCTGTCTTCCGGTTTTCTATAATTGGCTTCCGCATTGTCCAGCTTTTTATGAAGATCAGTTAGCCAATAATCCTTTTTATAGGTTGAAATACTCAAGGCTTTGTCGTACTTGTAAAGGGTCTTGTTGTATTTGTTGTCCTTAAACTGTTTTATCGCCAACGCTTCGAAAGCCCATCTTGAAGTCATGATCTCTCCTGAGAAAGGCACCACACTCTGAGATGTAATAGCAGGATTCAACTTGTCGAATTTCACGATCACACCGCTCAATAAAAGTTGCGGAATAAGCAGGAATGGAATGAGGATGTAGATCGTAACGGCCGAATTGAAACTCGCCGAAATGTTTAATCCAAGCATATTGGCGAAACAGGAAGTGGTGAACAAGACAAGCCAATAAGAGAATGTCATATCTTTTACTTCCAACACCATGTTACCCACCACAACAAATAAAATGGTTTGAATGGCGGATAAAACAAACATGATGGTGATCTTCGAATAGATATAGCTGGCCTTGCTTAGGTTCAGAAAGGATTCTCGTTTCTGGATCTTTCTGTCACGGATAATTTCTTCCGCACTCACCGTCAAACCAATGAATAAGGCCACTACTACCGACATAAAAAGGTAAGCAGGCATGTTTTCATTCTCACGGAAAATATATCCAACCTTATTGGATAGATCCGTGTTGTAAAACTTAACGAGGTAAGCCAGAATAAAAGCAAGCACAGGAGCCTCGAGTAAATTGATGCTCAGGTATTGTTTGTTGGTAAGCTTGGAAAGCACATCACGTGTGATAAATACTTTGAATTGTTTTACCTTATTCGGAACTTTAAAAGTGCTTTCTGGAATATCCGTAATGTTATTAACGGAATCAACTTTCTTTTCAATCTTTTCTTTGTAATGTACATTCCATTCCGGTGGTGAGATCTTCCGGTTATGGGTCATGTTACCAAATTCATCAAGTACTTTCGCTTCAATGATGTTAAAAACAAGTTCTGGATTTACGTTACCGCATTCTGCACACTCACTTTCATTGCAGTTTACGTGATTGACAACAGTTTTGAAATAGATCACTGAATCAACAGGATTTCCAAAATAGATCGGATATCCACCTACATCCAGGATCATTAATTTATCAAACATTTTAAAAATGTCAGAAGAAGGCTGATGGATCACCACAAAAACCAATTTGCCTTTCAGGGCAAGTTCCTTGAGTAAGTCCATGATATTCTCGGAATCTCTTGAGGATAAGCCGGAAGTAGGTTCATCCACGAAAAGTACTGAAGGCTCACGAATCAGCTCCAATGCAATGTTTAATCGTTTCCTTTGTCCTCCGGAGATCGTTTTTTCAAGCGGACTACCAACTTTTAGGTCGCGTGTTTCGATCAGGCCCAGGCTTGTCAGAACATCCACAACCATCCCGGAAATTTCCGCATCTCCTTTGTTTCCGAAACAAAGTTTTGCATTGTAATAGAGATTCTGGAATACGGTCAGCTCTTCGATCAGAAGGTCATCCTGAGAAACGTGCCCGATCACTCCTTCAATCTTATCCTTCTCTGTATGGATATTTATACCGTTGATCTTTACAGATCCTCCGCTTGGAATTTCATTACTATTAAGAACATTCAGCAAAGTGGATTTTCCTGCACCGGATCCTCCCATGATCCCGATCAGCTTTCCGGATTCTTCACTGAAATTGATATCGCGCAACCCAAGCTTACCGCCTTTGAATTTATATTCCAGGTTTTGTACTACAAAAGATACTTTTGCTTTCGTAGTATCACTCATGAAAGCACTTAGAATATCACTGTAGTAAACAGGTTTTACTTTAGAACTTCTCAGAGATGATCCCGGGGTAAGGATAAAAACTTTTCCCTGAGTAAGGATCTGGCCATTCAGGTATAGATCGCTTTTGCCGAAATAAAGCAAAGCATACATGTTTACACTTGGGATCCACAGGATTCTTACTTGTCCGGTAATTCCTTCAGCAAAAATATGTTTGGTAACTTGTAGTGAATGATCGGTTTTGTTATCGATCACTAGGATCTTGGATGAGTCGGGAATTGATTCTTCTTTCGCCTGCACGAAAGCCATGCAGCTTTTGAATTCGGTATCTTCAATATTAAATGTTTCTGCAACAGTAACAACGAACTCAAGTTCCTGCTCCGCGATTTCTTCGTTCGAATTTATAAACTCGATCAAACGGATCAGTACGACAACCTTTTGTAATTGAGTCAGCTCCCCGTTGATCTGAGTACAGATTTTAAGAACTTTAACAGAGTTAAGGGAAGTTCTCTTGGCGGAACCATCTTTCTTTTTAGAAACATTGTGGTGGGCGTCAAGAAACTCATCAAAAATGGCAAGGTACTGATCAACGAGTTCCTGATTCAGCTGTTGCTTTAAAAACGACTGTACAATTAAACGACCGCTGTTATTAATACCGTCAACCCTCGCAATAATTGCGAACATTTGCATGAGGGCTTTTAATATCCGTTCACTCATAAAAGGTGGTTATAGAATTATTAAAAAAAAAGACATTAATACCTTAGTAGTAATGCCTTTCTTAAATTAGTACAGTTTTTTATTTTTGTTGTTTAAAACCGATTAGAACAACAGCCCTTCCTGATCCCTGCGCTCCACCATCAAGTTTGGCTTCGATCACACAATCAAGGGTGCTTTTTATTTTAAAATCCCAGTAGGGTGCATTCTTGAATTCACTGTTGGTAAACAAAAGATTTCTTTCAGTGTCATAAACTGAGAAAATAAGGTTTCCATCGCTCAATCCGCTGCAGGCAGCAATACGATAAAGAGTTCCTCCATAAAGAGTGGTGTGAAATTCTGCTGTTTCATCTGCATTCATTAATAATGCACGGTATTGCTGTCCGTCGGAGATGAATTGGTTTTCAAGGTGTCTGGCGCAGGAATTAGCTACGGTATCAGCAATCTGTGCAGATGCTGTGTTCATTAAAATGGAACCGCATACTATGAGAGCTAATTTTAATATTCCTTTTTTCATATTCGTTGTAAATTTTTTTAAATCAATTTTTTGTATTCACGGAATAATTATCCTACGATTTGTGATCTGATGGATTTCACTTTTTGTGTAATGGATTCGATCTGCTCAGGAGTGATCTTCACTTCTGTTTTGCTGTTGATCGTCGTCATTTTTTTATCAGCGTCAGTTGTTGGTTTTTCGTATGTGTATTTGAATTCAACACCATCGAATACAGTTGAAAGGTCGTTCAGATTATCAATGAATTCAGTGTACTCAGGCTGACTGTAATACTGTGTCAGCAATTTAATAAGGCTTTGTAAAGATGATTTCTGTTCAGCAATCCTGCGTTTAACATCTTCGTTAGGCTTGGTCTTGTAAACATTGGTTGCGAAGTATAAACTCTCGATCCATCCGCCTGCAAGTACCAATCCGCTCACATCACTGCGGTCGTTGTTTTTCAGATAGGCATCACTGGAGCGGTAAGCAACTCCTACAAGCACCAGCATTGAATCCTGGTTACCCAGATTTTTTTGAAAACGTTCAATGGTTTGTGTGTCAAATGCTCCTGAAACTCCTAATTCATCAGCAAGTCTTTTCGCTGAATTCAGGTATCCGATTGCATCTTGTGTCTGGTCATAAATGGTAACATAACCTAAGTCAGCTCCGTAAATCCCAAGGTTAACTGCTTTCGAGAAATTGGTAGAATACTGAGATGATTTATTAGCAGCATTCAGGATCTCTTTGTTATAAGTTGCTCCGCTGTTTTTAATCAGGAAAGCTGTCTGGATCGGTGAAGGAATACTGAAGATTTCACCATTTACGTTCAAAATTGTGTTTTGTGTATCAGCAACCGGTGGAAGGTCCTGGCCTTCATTCGCATCATCAGGCCCACAACCTGTAGTAAACAGTGCTGCGGCAGAAAAAATGAATATAACTCCTTTAAAAGTGATTAATTTCAATCTCATTTCAACGTGTGTTTTTAAATGATGTTTACTAATAGTAAGTATCCTATCTTCATTTTCTAAAGAATGCTCAAAAATAAGACTTTATCTAATAAATCAAACAATTCATCTGTATATTTTTATTTTTCGACCTTACGCGCCGCCAACCAGCCTCTGTGCTTGTTTTCAGAAGGAAATCGAATAAAAAAGTATTTTGGGGGATGAGAACGTGGGAAGCTGGGAGAATTCATGAAAAACCTCAGGATTCTCCATGGTAGTATAGGATGAATCCGATCCGAAAAATGGTTATAGGTTCTTCAAGGACTAAAAATAGGAATACCTGCAAATGGAAAGAAAGGCGCGAATCCCTCCGCGCCTGATTGTTTTCAGCATTTTAATCCGGATTTTCAGCTGTTAATTTACTGTAAACTTTCCTGAACTGATCACTTGACTTTCTGAAACGAACTGATAGAAATAAGTCCCTTCAATAAGCTCTTGGCAGTTGATCACTGTTCTGTTCTCGCTCAACTGTGCACGACTGAGAATCAATTTTCCTGTAACATCATAAATTACAATTGAAAGCTTAGAAACGTCCTTGCCAGATGATAACTGAATTGTGATGTTTTCTGATGCTGGATTTGGATAAGGAACAGATTGCATCAGGAGGATATTTTGATCTTCAATACCTGTGAAATTAGGAGGGAGGCTGAGTTTGTCAATATACAGAGCCGGCATCTCCCAGTTAATGGTATCAACAGAATAATATTTACTTGAATTAAAAATTACAAGGATGGAATCAGGATTTATACCTGGTGCAAGATCAATGATGTTCACAGTGAACGGACTATAAACAGATACCGGTGGCAGAGCTGTTGAGCCCATACAAATGGTATCATGGCGACCTGTAAATGAATTGAATTTTTTCAGGATCACAATAGCCTCCGCAGAATCTCCTGCAGCACCTCCCGTGAATTTGTAAAAACCTGTGATAAACCCCGGCTTTCCAAATACAGGTGTTCCTGCATCAATGATGTTTCCTGATAGTGGATATTGTCCGTTGATCAGCATTCCCTGAGCGATTCCACAACTCATAAAACCCTGAATTCTTGTAGCGAGTGCGCCTTGTGCGGCATCAGTTGTTTGCTTCACTGTATTGCAGTTGAGCGACCACCACTGATCCGGTAGGGTGTCTGTCATGTAGGTAGTGACCGGAGTCCAGTTTTCAAATCCGCCATTAAGGAATTGAGCTTTTGAAGTTACTGTTGCAGTAAGGATCAAAAAAAGAAATATTTTTTTCATAGAGTTGGGTTTTAAATTTATTCTGTAAAATTAGATCGTTCTGAAGAGGGAGGGTTAGTACAAAAAAAGGCATGAATGGTACTTTTAACGGAATGAACAGAAATTTACCGGCCGGCATCTTCAAATAGATTCAATATCTTTGCATAAAAGCAAAAAAAGTGGAGAAAGAACAGGATATTAAAATGATTGCCAAGACCATCTTCGGTCTGGAAGAGATATTATCACAGGAGTTGCAACGCTTAGGTGCTAAAAAAGTAGAGATCCACAATCGTGCGGTCAGCTTTTCAGGCGACCTTGGTTTTATGTACAAAGCGAACCTTTGCC
>JALYRR010000007.1:35015-37750 GCA_030855265.1 Bacteroidota bacterium
ACCTTTGCCTGCGAACGGCGTTAAGGATCCTTGTTCCATTTAAAACATTCAGGGTAAGCGATGAGAAATCACTGTATTCTGCCATGCAGACCATCAACTGGGAAGATTACATGGACGTTACCGATACCATCGCCATTGATACTGTCCTCAGCACTGATCTTTTTACTCACTCCCAATACATCTCGCAAAAAGCTAAAGATGCAATTGTGGATCAGTTCAGGGCAAAACATGCCGAGCGTCCTTCTGTGGATCTTGATAAGCCTACACTTCGCATCAGTCTTCACATCCACAACGATGTCTGCACAGTATCACTGGATAGTTCCGGTGAATCACTTCATAAAAGAGGGTACCGCGATAAAACCAATCTCGCACCTATAAATGAAGTTTTGGCAGCCGGACTCGTTTTATTGACGGGTTGGGACAGAAGAACAAATTTTATTGATCCTATGTGCGGTTCAGGAACAATACTTATTGAAGCTGCGCTTATTGCCAACAACATTCCTCCGGGATATTATCGTGAAGATTTTGGATTCGAGCGCTGGAATAAATTTCTGCCCTTTGATGAGGAACTTTGGAATGTGATCATTGATGCTGCCGTAAATAAAATCACGGATCATAAACAACTTATCCTCGGAGGAGAACTTTCACCCAACGTTGCAAAAAAAGCGAAGGAGAATATCAAGCATGCAAAAGTGGATGATGTGGTGTCGATTAAGAATATCGATATGAAAGATTTTGAAGTGCCTGCCGGCAGAGGTGTTGTAGTGATCAATCCTCCGTATGGAGAAAGGATGGACAAAGACAATATTGAGGAACTTTATAAAATGATGGGTGACACATTTAAAAAGAATTTCTCCGGTTATGATTGCTGGATACTCAGTTCAAATATAGAAGCTCTTAAGAATGTCGGATTGCGCCCATCGCGGAAAATTACTTTATACAACGGACAGCTGGAATGTAAATTCATGAAGTTCGAAATGTATCAGGGAACAAAAAAGATCCATAAGTTAGAAGGCAAAGCCGGTGATGTGGCTGATCCTCAATAAGCATTCATACCAAACATCCGGTAAATTTATTATCTGTTTAAAATATGAAAAAGATCGCGGTTTTTACTTCAGGTGGTGATTCCCCGGGAATGAATGCATGTATCCGTGCGGTAGTGCGAACAGCTATATATAATAATGTGCAGGTAGCCGGAATCATTCATGGATATGATGGGATGATCAGAAATGAATTTATATCTCTCACAGAAAGTTCTGTTGCCAACATCATTCATCGCGGAGGTACTATTCTTAAAACAGCCAGAAGTAAGGCTTTTTTAACGGAAGAAGGAAGGGCAAAAGCATTTGAGAATTTAACGAAGAACGGGATAGAAGGAATTGTGGCAATTGGCGGTGACGGAACATTCAAGGGTGCTGCCGAATTCACGAAAACCTATGGAATTCCAATGGTAGGTTGTCCGGGTACCATCGACAATGATCTCAACGGAACTGATTATACAATAGGATTTGATACGGCTGTAAATACGGTTGTGGAGGCCGTTGACAGATTACGTGATACAGCGGAAAGCCACGACCGTTTGTTTTTTGTTGAAGTAATGGGACGTGATTCCGGACTGATTGCTTTGAGCGCAGGTATTGCTGCCGGAGCTGAATCCATTTTGATCCCTGAAACCAGGACTGATCTATCCGAACTAATTAACCGGTTAAAAAACAAACGGAAAAACAAGACATCCAAAATCATCCTTGTGGCAGAAGGTGATGAAGCAGGTGGCGCATTTCATATCGCAGAGAAAGTAAAACAGGAACTTCCTGATTACGACACCAGAGTCACGGTTCTCGGACATATACAACGCGGTGGATCGCCTACGGTGACCGACAGAGTCAACAGCAGCAGGCTGGGATTTGCTGCAGTAGAAGCACTAATCAAAGGGAAGCACCAGGTGATGATCGGACTGTTCCAAAATAAGATCACGTATACTCCTCTTGAAAAAGCAGTAAAGCATTCGCAGGTCATTGATTCTGAAATGCTCCGTATGCTCGAAATACTTTCCACTTAATCCAAACCTTCTTTCCTTTCGTATGTTAGAATGGTATTCAATTTGTTTTGAGAAATTGGATTAAATTTTTGAATTATGGGGGATAAAAAAGGATCATTCATTTTACTGCTTTCGGGATTTTTGTTGCTTAGCAGCTGTAGTTTTTTTCGTCCCCGTCCACATAAATTATATCAACGCGCTTTAAAAGAGCAACCTTACGATGTTATCATTGTTCCCGGAGTTCCGTTCAATGGGAAAGACTGGAGCATGACCATGAAAGCCCGCGTGATCTGGGCTGCATATCTTGTGAAAAACGGACTTGCAAAAAATGTGATCTTTTCAGGTGGCGCCGTTTATTCACCTTATGTAGAAGCTCGTGTCATGGCGTTGTATGCGCAGTCGCTCGGAGTTCCCAGGGAAAATATTTTCATAGAAGAAAAAGCAGAACATAGCACAGAGAATATCTATTATTCATACCATCTGGCAAAAGAAAAAGGTTTTGCTAAAATAGCCGTTGCATCTGACCCTTTTCAGTCGAATATGTTGATGGGCTTTACCAAACGCAGATTCAAGAAGCCGATTTCACATATTCCCTTTGTGATCGATACACTCGCAAAAATTGATGACGTATTTCCAACCATTGTGGCTGATTCCGCTTACAAAAAGGATTTTGTTCCTATTACTCAAAGACAAACTA
>JALYRR010000091.1 GCA_030855265.1 Bacteroidota bacterium
GCTAACCACTGCTCCATCTCGCGATATATTTTACTTCTTCCCTTTTGCGGGCTTATCTGCTTTTTTTTCTGGCTCAGCTTTGTTAACCACAACCTGTTCCTTCACGATCACATCATCCGAAGAGATCACTGTAAATCCGTTCTGTTGCCTTTTGGTCAGAGCATTCCACGTTTGCTGATTTGTTTTCTGCTCAATACTGGTTAAGTTATTCCTGATGATCATGATCGAAAAAATTAAAGATTATTGAGGTCTTCAAACTTGAATTCAGCCTTAATATCATCCAAGTTGTTCGAATATGTTTTTGCCAGAATTTCAATCAAACCATCGAGGTTCAAAGAATTTTTGTATTTCACATCCTTGGCATCGAAAAGATCTTTGATCTGTGAACGGGAAATATTTGCTTTCACGAATTCTGTGATCTCCGGAGAAACAACAAGGTTTTTAACAATCTCGTCTTCTGCTTTCGCTTCGGCTTTGTTATCCACAACCTGGGCAGTGGCCTTGGTTCCCGGAGAAGGAGGAGTCTTGAATGTTTTGTTCACAACCACCTGGTGAGAGGTCGCTGCAACGGTCCATCCGTTTTTGTCATCGCCCAACAGATTCCACTGTTCGGCAGTAAACTTCTTTTTGTATTTTCCTTTAACGGCGAGAACTTCTGACATGGTTGAGGATTTTGTATTGCCAAAAATAGACAAATTGTAAGACGTGTCAAGATTTTAACTCAAAAAGTTTATTAACAGGGTTATTAACAATTCTAAAAATTTAGCTCTTTGATTATTATTATTAATATATAGAAGTAGAAGTAGAAGAGCGATCGTCTGTTATCGCAGATCATCGCAGCGTTATAACACCGTTATAGCACCCATAACTAGCTGTCAGAGAAAAGCATAAAGAAATAAAAAGCCCTGTATGAAGGCTTTTGAAGGAGATTTTCCTTGATTTTGCCTTTGAGTGATTTTTTAGGAAATGGTCTTTGGGACCTACTTGCCACCAATTGTGATACCCTTGCGAAAGCCTGTTATAACAGTGCGATAACACTGTTATACTTTTTAGGCTTTATTCGCTCTCGGACAGTTAGTTAACTTTTCGAGATTTGCACAAAAAAGAGGAAATTAACGGATATTTGTCAATTTGTAAATATTTTAGGTATATCTTTGTAATAACCAAAAAGTAAGCGCATGAGAAATTTATTCCTAGGTTTTTTGATCGCGATCGGAATGATCGGCTGTAAAAAAGAGAAAATTGAAACCAGAACATACGATGTTCAGTTTCATTCTAATGCTTCGAATGTCGGAGGAATAGAAACCCTTACTATAAATGGCGAGACATCAGAAATAAACAAGGCATATGCATTGGAAAGCGGAAGCCAGATCATGCTATCCTTGACTCAGGACACAAGCACAACCTGGCTCAGCGCTACAATATATGTGGATGGCAATGTGGTCGAATCTGATGCAGGATACAAGAACATCTCGCTATCCTACACCATCAAGTAATCAAAGGTTGTTTTTCTCAATAAACTTATTGTTCCGCTGTGTTGCTTTCTTATTCTGAGAGCGCAGTATACCCTTTACAAGATCGGCCGTAATCCAATCCCATGAATGCAAGCAGCCGTAGCCTCCTGGCTGCTCGAACGGATCATACTCATTCATCTTTCCAGAAAACATTTCTTTTATGAATGGATCATTACGGAGGTCTTCGATCTGCTCACGCGTAAAAATCTTGCCGTTGTTCTTTAGACACAGACTCCTCGATGTTCTAATGAGTCCGCCTTGATAGACCGCGTGCTGCAGGTCCAGCTCATCAGCATAAATCTTATTGTTACCGTTGTCAATGCGAGAAAGAATATCCTTTGAAATAGTGTTGTAATACTTCTGAAGTATCCCTGCTTCTTCTGGTGATGCAGCAATGATCTCCCGGAAGGTGTTCTTCACAGCCTCCAGATCCGCGCCGTTGGCAATGGCTTTGCGAACATTCTTAATAATATCTTTTTGAATCTTAGGATCCTTCATTGCCCTATCGATAAACCCTCCCTCTTTGAGAGAACCATCAGGAAGAAGGCCGAACTTTTTATCAATTACTTTGTCGGCTTTTTCCTTGATCTGTATCAGCCGTTCCGGGCTTACAAGCGTGGCGAAATACATTTCGCTGAGATTGTTCAGCTGCTTTGATGCCTGAACATAACTCATCAGGATTTCCGGCTGAGCGCTGGATAAAATAATAGCTATTTCCTTTTCTATCTTGTTAAGAGATTGTAGGGTTGCAGCAGATCCTTTCGGATTGTTCTCCAGGTAAAGCTCAACTAACTTATCATAGAGAGCCTTTTCTTGTCCGGTAATCTTCCGCTTGATCCTTTTCTCCTGAAGGGTAATGAACTCTGCCCTTATCTTGCTTATTTCTTTACGTGTTGGCATTATTCACCTCCCATATCATCGGATTCATCTTCTTCTTCTTCTTCTTCTTGGCCTTCCTCTTGTTCAGCAGGATCTCCTGGTTGCTCAATGTCCTCAGCTTTACCAAACGAGGTTGCCCGTGAAGCGGCCTCTTGAGCATCTAGTTCCGCAAGGTATGCGGAAACCTTTGCTTTGATCAGTTCCTTTTGCTTGGTGTATTCCACATCATAGAAACTCACCCCTTCAGGCTGTTCAAGCTCAATTTCAGAAAAGATGTTATCGAATTTTGCATATAAAACTTTATCGAACCGAGTGCATACATCATTCGCAAGGATATAGTTCACTTCGGTTTCAGACTTACCATTGAAAGGATAGAACGTCTCTTTTACCTGAAGCCTTAGCAGCTCATCCGGCTGGTCCACGTAAATCTTCTTAGCAATATCATGACCAATAGACTTCTTTACGTATGAAGCCGCTCCGGAATCGCTTGCAAGCTTCAGGTCAGCAAGAAGCATCTCAACAGATTTCATCTTAAGATCCTTTGGAAAGTCGTGTGTTATAGTCAAATCCCTTCCAAGATCGCGGTACGAAGCTATACAAGACATGATGTGAATGTACATTGCCGACCAGGTTCCACCGAAAGGCTTCAGCGTGTCGTAAACCGATTCGAAGTTGATCATCTCCTCCGTTGCTGTGGTTGCCACAGTATTCTTAGAAAATGTGTCACCCGGGTACATAGCCCTGATCGCGCATTCCTTTAATTCATATAGCCCGAGTTTCTTTTGGAACTCAAGCAACTCCGCAGGTGGAGCTTTATAGGTCATCATATTCTCAAGAGACACAAGATCTTTTGGGTCCTTCGGGTATTTAACGATGATCTCATTCGCTGTGCTGGTCTGATTGGTGTAACCGGTTCCCTTGCAATGCTTACACTTGGTCTCGCCACACATTCCTTTGTTACAAATCTCTCCATTCTTCATGTCACCCTGACAAACTTCACCGTACCTGAATACCTTCGGGAATGTATGCAGGGCCATTGTAAGATCAAATTCAGAAATGGTTTTTATTGCCTTCTCGAAATAAGACTTGGCTGGGTGAATCATTGGAACGCAAGTCCTGCCTCTTGTGGTCAGGTCGCGCTTTGTTCCTACTCTCATAGCAGGGATTCTGTCTGCTTTGTGAGAGAACTCCTGCATGAAGTAGATCGGGCTACTTGGATCCTTCTCGTCCTTATTAAAGAAGACCGCATTTTTGTAATTAGAAAGAATCGCAGTTCTTTGCTCCTTGGTCACAAGCACTGCAGTTACAGACTCGTTCTCAAGGTAGATAGTAAAGTGTTCACGATGTTTGTTGTAAACGACAAGCCACTGAAGACGTTTATTCAGGTACCGGTAATTAATTGCTTCCTCGCTTGATACCTCAAACGGATATGGCTCTGCCTTTTGGCTGGTCTTATCGTTCGGATCTACCAGGCCGTCGAATTCAACCACAATAAATGAGTTGGGGTCGGTATGATCAAGTTCAACCATGCGAAGAGTTAAGTAGTCGGTCACAGATTCATTACCATGAAAACTGTTCGCGATATCGGTCAAAGCTTTTCTATTTTGAGTAGCCTTTTCCTTTTCGCTCCAAACAAAAGAGCTGTTCGGGGTTGTACGGCCGACCTTATACATTGGAGTTATCAAGGTGTTTGCAATGTCTGGAGTGGTCAAAGAAGTAAGGGCTACCCTTTGGTTAAAAAGCTCATCACTTTCCCGTGGATTGAACTGTTTCAACAGATCCCCTACACCTTCGCCGGTCACATACGCAGTGTATGCCTTGGCAATTTCAACAGTGCGATTGTAGTCTTTGTGACGTTCAGTGGTTCTTACTGTTCTTTTAAGGATCTCAATCCCTTGTTGTTTTGTGGTTTTCTTTGCCATGGCTTAGTTGTTAAAAAATTGTTCAAATGCACTAGTAAACATATACTCGTCACTGTCCGCAATGTGTCCGTATTTCTGGTATTGGACTCCCGTATTTGGATTGGTGGCCAGCTGCTTTAGCTTCCCACCGTTTGGATCCTCCTTCAGGTATTCATATTCATTTACTGAGTTTTTAAGCTCCGGGTTCTGAATGAATTCGATCGGAAGACCACCGGCTAAAATCTTGTTCATAAAATCCTTTCTCTTTGCAAGACCCTTGTTAGTAATCACCTTATCTGAAGATGACCCAAGGAAAGGCTTTAACACTCGCATGATCACATCGTAATCATCCTCAGTCGAATTGGTCCTTCCGTTCTTGCCTGAATAGTCACCATAATAATAAATGCCGTTCTTCATCAGAGTGGACCATGTTTCAACAATATCCTCACAGAGCGCTTCCGTGTAGTTTCTGGGCGATTCATTGCAATACTCAGCAAACTTATAAACCACCCAGGTTTTCCTTTCCTCTTCCCACCATATCTGAAACATTGTGCAGGTCATGTATGGGTTGCGATTAAAGTCAAATGACAAGTGAACAGGAAAGTCCCATTTGATCGGCAACTTCTTTAAGTGAGTGAGTCGCTCAAATGAAGGGAAGTACTCGCCTCCAGTTTTTGCCAAAGGAGATCCATAGATGAGCATGTTCACCCGCTGCATGTTGTGCTTGTTGTCTTCAATCAACCTTTCAATATAGCCTTCTGAAAGATTCTCCTTATTATGATAGGTCGATGAGATAACCACCATCTTGTCTCCTTTCCGCTTCCGGAAATAATCTGTTTCGGAAAATATCGAGGCATTGATCTCTTCGAAGTATTCCGGAATATCAAACCATTCAGAAAGCCAATCAGTTTTAGCTGGAGAGGTAAAGATGTACAGAGGGTTAAATCCTGTTGATCCTGGACTAGCATTTTTACAAAGAACTCCGCGCGAATCAATCCACATCCCCGGCTGTCTCATCCTTGCCGTGATGACCTCACGAACAGCCTCCTCCTTAGTGTCTTTCGTCTCATCCAGAATGGCCCAAGCGAACTCGGTACCATCGATCATTTTGTAGTTATCAAGAGAAGCGGTGAACAGCAACGCTCCATTCTCAAATGAAATCACATGATCATAATCATCCAGTTGGGGTCCAAACTTTTTAAAATGTGACGGGGGCTGCTTGTTGCTGACAAACGTCACGTCTCGCTTCCATCCGAAATTCTCTTCCCAGACCTTGAACATGCCATTCAGCGTTGACTTACTGAGCTGAGAATAAGTGTTCGCTCCAATGAACCCACGGACTTCAGGATTATTAAGAACGAAGTCTGCGGCAACGAGCCCTCCACAATGTGTCTTCCCTGAACCAACGCCAGAGTGAAATAGATTCCGCTGTGCCGTACTCTCCAGTATATCAGCCTGAGGATCACTGACACAAATGTCTACCTGCTTCTTTGGCTCGCTCATTCATCACCAAATAAATCCTTCTTGATTTTACAAAGGAATTTAAACCCTAAAAAACACAGAGCCATCACGATCAATATGATTATTGCCAATATCATTCTCTTCTTTTTGCTTTGAACTCGATCATTTCCATTCCAGCTCCAAGCGAATGGACTGTCTCAACCTTATCCTTAAACTCCTCCGGCATCTGATTCTTTAGGTAATTGTACCCAGCAGAAGCATTTGGAGTAACATACTTTGTCACTACTTTCGTGGCGACCATTTTAATTTTACCTGTCTTTTTATCCTTCTGAGGCTCCCTCGTGGTTTCGTCGTAAGAGAATCCCACCGCCACTTTCTTAAACGATTGCAGGACCTCAATGGGCGAAACGCGCTTGTAGTGCTTTATTGCATCCAAAAAATCGGGATTCCGGGCCTTTGTATCGTAAAAGAAAGCCTCTGAAACGCCCAAAGCCGAACAAAGCTGTGAATCATTCAGAGCCCTTGGAAGTTCGTAATAGATCTTTAGAATAAGTTCTTCAACATCAATCTTCTTACGACCTTTCGTTGTCTTCTTCGGATTTAGTCTTTTGGTCATTGGTAGTAAGTGTTGGTTGTTCCTGATGGAGATCTTCTAATTGCTTCTCTGCCAGATTGGTGATGTATTTAACATGCTTTTCGAATGCTGCTCCGAATAGCGTAATCCCTCTTTGTTGTTTGTTCTTGACGTTCACGTAGATCTGCCACTGTGAATTGATTTTTGAAAAAATGGTTTCACGATCAGCTGGGCTGTCTTTTGCCTCGCGGAAATAATCCAGAACGAGTTCTTTGAGTTTCAGTTCTGCTTTGTCGTGTTCGACTTTGTTCTTGCGTTCTCTTTCAGACATTCTGTTGGTATTCATCTGAATAACGGGAGTCTCAATCTGAGTGTCTTGTCTTTTTTTCATGGAAAAGGTCTTTTTGAATTCGGAAATATGTTGATTTGATTTTCTCCAGGGTCATGTCGCCTTCGTCAATATCATAACTCATGAGGAAGCTTTTGGCGGAATCGCTGACAGAAAGCCCAGGGACGAGCGACCTCTGAGCTTCAATAAATGTATAGATCATTACATCGAGCATTTGCTTCCGATATAATGCCGGGATGACTTTATCGAGGTATTGATTTTTCTGCCCCATAACATGACAAATATATACAATTTGTCAATCAATTAAAAAAATATCTATCTTAGCCCTCATGAAAAGATTGCTGATTCTCTCTTGTGTGTTGGCTGGATTCAGCTGCGCATCAAGCGTGGCCAGTGTCCCGGCAGATGTCGGGAAACACGAGGTCTAAACGAAAAAAGCCTCCTAAGTAGGGAGGCTTTTTTTTAACTCAAGAGTCAAAACTTTAATTTCTAAATATTCTGTCGAACTCACCTTGTGTGCCGAGAATAAAACTGAACTGTTGCTTTTTTTCAAGATCCATCAAGCTTCTAACTTTAAGGATGTCCTTTTTTAAACCTGAAATGGCAATGTTGAGTGGACATTTTTCGCATTCCTTTTTCTTTGACATAATGATGTTTGCTTTTTAAGTTTAACACTGCGGGTTATGCAGAATCAATAATACGAACATTCATTGCAGATATTGCATTTTAAAGTTTTTTAACATTCCTCTTCAGCATGTCAAGCTGCTCCTCCTGAAGTTTGATGATCCTATCCTTCATCTCAATTTGCATGCGTAACACATCAACATTATTGCAGAAGTCTTCGCTGGTCTGATCCTTTGGCGAACGAGGTTTGGGAGTCTCTACTGCAAATATTGGAAGGACGCCTTCATATATATAATCCCTGCAAACACTGAAGGTCCGAATTAGGGCGTTCACAGCTTTTGCGGGAACATCCCTCCTGCCTTTTATGACATGAGTAAATGCTGTTCCCTGATATCTATAATCTTTTGAGCTGATTTTTTCGCAAAAATCGACCTGGTTATTAACAAGGTCCTTGTTTAATAGTTCCTCGTAAACCCTCACAAAGCGCTTTGTTTCGGGGGATTGCTCGAATTTTGTCATAATATGTCAATTGTTAATAAAAATAAACAGACAAATATTTGCATCATGTCTATTTTTGTCTAATCTTTGCATTCACAAATAAGAACCTAAATGTGTTCCTATTTACAAATGTAAACAAAATCTGACAAATCCAAATGAAAATACCAAAGGCCATACACCAGAACTGGAAACTCAAAAAAGAGTGGGGAGATATAGATGCCATTCATCGGCTATCTATTAAAAGGAAGAAAAAGGTTAGCGCGAAGACAATTGGAAACGCTTTTAATACCGGTCGCGCTGACGAAGAGACTATGTGCTTGATTAACGAATATTACCGATTGAAAAAGGAAGCAGAAGAAAAACTTGTAAAAGAAGCGTTGTCATGAGCATAGAAGAAAAGTTGATCGAAGCGATCAAAGAGAACACACAGGAGATCAAAGCCCTGAGATCAGACCTGAAGACCAACGGTTCTGAATACTGCACTCCGGAAGAGGCTTGTCAGATACTTGGAGTGAACAATACCAGATACCTGAAGCAGCTTGTTGACATGAATGTCTTGGAAAGAAGGAAAGGAACGCTTCTGAAATATAAAAAGGTTCAGCTGTACAAAGTAAAGGCATCTATTGATAATTGTGAAATCGTGTTAACACCCATAAAATAATGAGCGAACAAGAAATGACACCAGAAGAGATCCTTCTAGAAAAGGCTTACATCCGAGCGCGAGTAACCGATGGTCCCAAGAGAGACTTTCAGTGGGAAGTGTATTACCGGATCATGACCTGGAAAGAAAACCGAGATGTGAAAACGTATGATCATGTGATCACTTTGAAGGGTCAGTTTCCGGAAACAAGAAAAGACATGCTTAGGACCAACCCTTTTGCGGACCTATCCAAACTAAGCTACGGTCGAATCATTTTCAGGGGAACGAATCGGATGCTGAATGAGTTCTTCGAGGGATTCAGAGGAACAGGAGTGAAAGTTATCGGCACCAGATCAATAGAAGTTTAATAACCAACCATAAAAACTGCAACATGGAAACAATCAAAACTAACAACACCCTCCGCGATCTGCTTGATCTGGAAGATCAGCTAAAGAAACTGAACCCAACCAGTGACCTTGTGGCAACGATCAAAGCATCTAACTATCAAGAGTTGATGGATTCTGCCCAAAGCCTGAAACTTCATGTGTATTCTCCATTCGAACTTAAAAAAGAGCTGGACAGCTACTGCTTTATCTACCAGATACCAGGCAAGAACATTCAAATCAGAGTGGTGGATCCACGAAACTTCCGAATGGAAAAGAATCTTGTGGAGATCTAAATAAAAAATGCCCGACTGCAACACCGGGCATTTCAAACAACAAATAAATAAGGAATTAAACAGGTCAAATATACAACAAATAAAATGGAAGAAACAAAAGCTGAGTTTGAAATACGCACTCAGAAAAGAAGTCAGCAGCTTCATGGCATCGGCATGGCAATGGTATCAACCGGCTTCCTTTACCGCAATCACCATGTTCTTTTCCGGGATGTGGCAGAGAAAAATGACGAAGAGTGGGTGGATTATTTTACATCAATCGCAAAGTTGGTTAATAAGTCCAGAGAAAGGGTGGCTACTGATATGCAAATGGCTTCTACCCTTCTGATGAGAAAGAAAACTGACAAGGAATTGATGAAAGACTTCAGCAGATCTCTTGCTCAAATCACAGGCCCGGAACTGGAATCTGAAGAAGCAAGACTCATGCTAAAGCACACCTTGATTCTTATACACGAGGCAAAATTATTCAACGAGCTTGCAACATCTTGTTTTAAATAATGGAAGCTACCCAACTGCTCATTGATCTGCCGGAAGACTACAAGACTTCGGGATCCTATCAGAAGGCGATGTCTGAATACCTAGAGATCGAAAAGGATAAAACCTACTGGCCAATATTTATATGTTACAGATCAGGAAAGAATGCCGGGTTTTTCGTGTCGAAGATGTTTCAACGACAGACAATCGAAACCTGGTCAACAATCAGAATAATTCAATAATTTAAAAATGCAACACATGAAATCTATCTCAGAAATAAACTACTCAAAAGAAGGCAAGTTGCTTTTAGCTGCCATTGCCATAATCACAACAGAAAGCCAAACCGACAAGACACCGGATGAAGTTCTTGAGCAAATAGTCGCTCTATCCGATAAGATGTATCGAGTCGACATCAAAGAGCCTCCTTATGGAGGGGTTGATACAAAGACGTGGCCTGATAGCAAAATGGTTGCGGAGACCGAGTACAATCATGAATCAAAGGAACTAAGGGTTGTATTCAGAAACGGCAGCGCATACACATACACGGATTTCCCTTTTGACAAATGGAAGGAACTCATAGAATGCGAGTCTGTTGGTCAATACATTAATAAGGTTGTAAAGCCAAATTATAAGATTGAAGTGGCGAAACCTTCCGGCCTTATCAATTTACCAGAAAACTATTTATAAACAATTAAACCTAAAAACTACAACTACAATGTCACAAGAACCAAAACCAATGGAGCTCCTTAAGAGTGCAGCTCCCGAATTAGAAGCGATCATGATGTTGAACGCAGATGCTGGAACGGATGTAAAAACCTTAGTACTCCAAGAACTGGAATATCTGAGAGCTCATGCGCTTACATCACCGAAAATTATGGAGTGTGTTCCCGCAACGATCGTCATGGCGGTTAAGAGTGTAATTAAACAGAACCTTTCCTTAGATCCCAACGCAGGGCTAGTTTATGTAAAGACCAGAAACTTCTACGTAAATGTTGACGGTCAGGACGTGCAAAGGACAGCCCTGGAGATTACGCCCTCTGCGAACGGGATTATATCCATCAACAGGCAATGCGGAAGAGTCCTGGATGTGATGAATCCGGTAGTGTCTAAAGATGCCACAGGGAAGGTAACCGAAGTATCCGTGAAGATACTCCTGCCTTCTCACCCAGAGCCAAGATGGGAAACAAGAACGTTTGATGAGTCGGATTTCTATCGCTGGAGAAGAGCATCCCACAAAGAGAATGGAAAATATAAGCCTGACTTCAAAACTCCTGAAGCCACCGAAAGCCTCAAATATGCGAACGAAAACTACACGAGCTGGAAAGGCGGAATTGATCCTGAGTTCTCAAGAGCAAAGGCGATCAGGCACGGATTAAAAAAACTCGGAACGAATCAGAACGAAGGGAAGTTCACAAAGATCGTTATTCCGAGTGCAAAGGAAGTGATCATCGACTCAAGGGCTGATCAGCAAGCAATGAACGAGGAATACACCCAACACGAAGAGGTTTCAAGCGAAATAGGTGCTGATTTCGTGAAATCGGATGACTTATAAGTAACCAGTGGGTCCACAAAACGGAAGAGGCGTCAATAGTGTGTTTTGTTCTTTCCTATTCGAGAGCAAAGCGGCCAGAGGGAATAGGTTCCGGGACCAAAATGAGAGAAGCGGAGGGAAATAACTGATTAGTGAATTAGTCACCCTCCGCTTTATTTAAGCAAGTATTAACGATAAATAAATAAATAAACACAATGGAAACTGCAACAGGATTAACAACAATGGTCATTGATCAAGAGATCGTTGAAAAGAAAAGAGCCGCCTGGGGAACTCTGGGTACTCAGATTTATGAAAAAGAACTTTTGCTTCAAGCAAGAGCTCAAGCCTCCCTTGCAAAGCTGAAGACTCCTGCAAACATCAAAGAGGTTGCTGAGGCTGAGAAGACCTTGAAAGAGGTAAAAGCGGAAGCGAATGCAATTGCCACTGAACGCAAAGGGATCACCAGCAAGTTCGATGATGTGACCAAACGACTAATGGAGCCTGAAAAATCCTTCTTGGAGCCGGTTCAAAAGTTCGAGGCTGCAATTATTTCGCTCAAAAAAACTGACCAAGAAAGACAGCAAAAGGAGAATGAAAAGCAAGCTGCTCTGATTAAATGCCGTGAGTTTCTTGTAAACACCCGGAACAATGCGGATGCTGAATTCAAAGAGAAGATCCTGACTAAGGTAAACAAGGCTTATGAATATGCTCTTGGTGACGGCGATATATCACTTGCTGATCTACCCGACTATCTCATTCTGGCAAGCACTAGGCTTAAAGAAGTAGACGTAAAAATTTCCTACCCGTTAAACACTTTTCCGTCCATCTCAACAGATGAGTTCGTTAAAATGTGCAACGAGATTCTGATCGTCAGCCCTGCCCCATACTTGGCCCAATATCAAAATGATCTCCGGGCAAAGTTTTCTGATTACGAGGTTGCTCTTTTGAATAAAGTATCAGCCATTGCACTTAGCAAGCAAGAAGCAGAAGCGGCGAAAAAAGTGATCGTTGAGGAGAAACAGAATGCGGACGTGGCAGCGAAACTTGAAACATTTGCAGCGGTAACACCGACAATAACTTCCGGACTGAAGGAATTGAAAGAGTCTTACGAGATCGACATGCCTGAAACGGTAGAGAGCGCCATCGCCATTATGACAGCGTTCACGTTAAACCTTACGGCCTGCCTTGATAAACTGAAAGTGAACAAGTGGTTCGCTTTTACACCGGCTCAGGCAGCGGTCGCGCTTGCAAAGATCAAAAGCGATAAAAATAGTTTTTCGCCAACCGGATTGACATTCAAGGTCGTAAACAAGCTGTAATAGAATGATTAAGAAAGAAAAGCTTGGAGCGCACCTGCATTTGATGGCCAGAAAAAGAACTAGGCAGCAGATCGCAAATAACATGAGGCTGTCAATCGAAAAAATAGAAGAGAAAATTGTAATGCTTAACTATCTCATAAAATGATCACATATAGTAATTTTCAAAGAGAAGACGGAGTTGACTTTCAGGAGTACTTGAAGTGGCCCGGACTGTCCCATAGCTTCCTAAAGCGTGAACGCTTCGGAGTAACGGAAGCGCTTACAATGACCGATAACATCATGATAGGAAAGCTTGTCGATGGAATACTGACAGACCCTTCAACAGTAAACATGCTCGATCCGCTTTACCCAATCGCCAGGTCTATTTCAATGGAGGTGAAAGGATCATTCGGCACTATTCTGGGCCGACTTAAAAAGCAAGTAAGCTTCCGGGCCGATGTCACGTGCAATGGCTTTACGATGCCAACGAAAGGAAGGCTTGACTTTCTTCTGGAGAAGTTTGCTGTGATAGACCTGAAGGTTACCATGATGAAGGATGTGGAAGGTTTGATTGAATTTATGGGGTATAAAAATCAGCTGTGGCACTATGCAAAGGGAACCGGTTTAACGAATTCTTATCTGATGATTCACAGTATTCCTTTGAAAAAGAACTTCATGATTCATGTCGACTGCTCTTCTAACTACAATGATTTCTGGGCAGAGAAGGTGATCAACTTTGGAAAGGTTGCAGCATAAATATTACGGGTGGTTTTGTTTGTAGTTGATTGTCCACCTATGAAGCTGCTTCGCCTGATTACAGGTGTTCCCTTTAGGGATGATGAACATGGCGAGTGATCAGGCAGCTTATTTTTTTACAGAGTTAAATTTTTCATATAAATGACAGAATCACAGGAACACAACTTGGTTTGCAAGTGGCTCAAAAAAGAACATCCGGGAG
>JALYRR010000274.1 GCA_030855265.1 Bacteroidota bacterium
GGTGCAAAACTTCCCAAGTAGGTTCCTCTTTTATCTGTATTCAAACGTTGAACGGTATCATCAAACCAAATATCACGTGCTCCAAGTGTAGAAACTCCTTTTTCTTTGAGAAGGATCTTTTTCACTGCATATTTAGTGACTACATTACCCATCGAGTTTCTGTTCTTCACAGCCAGTTCAGCGAAATTCAGATCCCATTGCACTTTTCTCAACCCCGGCATCGGCTTTAACTGCACCTCAACGATCTCTGCTTCACCATTTGGATTTGCAGAAAAATATAATACTTCTGATGCTTTTGTTCCTTTGCTTAGTTCATATTGTTTATCGCGGGTAACGCCGGTTACAGGAAAACGTTTCATGAACACAGCGCCGGATTTTCCATCGCGGTAGATCATGTTGTAAACGGTACGCTCATCATTCTTTTTGAAAACCGCAATATGGATCAGATCCTTCCCTACGAAAGCCTTATCAGCGACCTTGGAAACCTGCATGGTTCCATCTTTACGGAAAACGATGATATCATCTATATCAGAACACTCACCGACAAATTCATCCTTCTTCAAACCATATCCTGCAAAGCCTTCTTCACGGTTGACATACAATTTCTCATTGGCCACTACAACACTTGTTGCTACAATGGTCTCAAATGATTTGATCTCTGTCTTTCTTTCTTTTCCTGCACCGTATTTCTTCTTCAGGTTCTTGAAATATTCAACGGCGTAATCGGTCATGTGAGCCAGATGATGATCGATCTCTTTAATGCGTGCATCAAGCGATTTCATTTTTTCATCCGCTTTTGCAGAGTCGAATCGTGTGATACGGATCATTGGAATCTGTGTCAGCTTCTCATAATCATCGTTTGTGATAGCACGGATAAATTGCTTTTTATATTTAACAAAGCGTCCTTCCAGGTATTCAAATAAGGTAGGCTTGTCGGAATAATTTTTAAACTCAATGTACATTTCATCCTTGATGAAGATCTTCTCCAATGAGGAAAACATGTATGATTCCTGTAATTCACCTTTTTCAATCTCCAGCTCTCTTCTCAACAACTCAAGTGTTTGCATTGTAGAGATTCTTAAGATCTCATTCACCCCTACAAATCTTGGTTTATCATTCTCAATGATACAGGCATTTGGCGAAATGGATACTTCACAATCGGTGAAAGCATACAGCGCGTCAATAGTTTTATCAGGTGAAATACCGGGAACAAGATGAATAACGATCTCAACATTCTCGGCTGTATTGTCTTCTACCTTGCGGATCTTGATCTTTCCTTTGTCGTTCGCACTTACAATGGTATCGATCAAAGAACCTGTGGTAGTTCCGAAAGGAATCTCATTCACAACCAGTGTCTTTTTATCGAGTTGGGAGATTTTCGCACGCACTCTTACTTTCCCACCACGTAAACCGTTGTTATAATTCGAAAAATCCGCCATCCCTGCGGTAGCGAAATCAGGAAGGATGTCTGTTTTCTTTCCTCTTAAAATGGCGACAGAAGCATCACACAATTCAATGAAATTATGTGGCAGCATTTTACATGCGAGTCCTACCGCTATTCCTTCTACTCCCTGAGCAAGCAGCAATGGAAATTTAACAGGAAGTGTTTCAGGTTCTTTATTCCTTCCATCATAACTCAACAGCCATTTGGTGGTTTTCGGATTGAAGACCACCTCCACTGCGAATTTGGATAAACGGGCTTCAATGTAACGAGGTGCGGCAGCACGGTCACCGGTAAGGATATTCCCCCAGTTCCCCTGAGTATCAATTAAAAGATCTTTCTGTCCAAGGGCCACCAAAGCATCTCCAATGGACATATCACCATGGGGATGATACTTCATGGTATGTCCGATGATGTTCGCTACTTTATTGTAACGGCCGTCATCCAGGTCATTCATGGAATGCAGGATCCTGCGCTGAACGGGTTTCAATCCGTCTTCAACATAAGGAACAGCACGTTCAAGAATTACATAAGAAGCGTAATCCAGGAACCAGTTCTGGTACATTCCTGAAACGTGTATGATGTTGTGAAGTTCATCACCGCCGCCTTCTATTGTATTATCTATTGTTTCTTCGCTCATAATTTAATCTATTTGACCACCGGTCGGAATTTTTACAGGACGCTCCTACGGAGCTTCCAAAATTTTGTTTTTGCTTTTGTTTCTATAAATAGTTCGCCTCTCTGAGGCTTAATTAAACCTTATTAAAGCTCCGTAGCAGCGACCTGTACGATGATCTTTCTATAAATAGTCGCCTCTCTGATGCTTAATAAAACCTTATTAAAGCTCCGGAGGAGCATACTGTTTATAATAAAACACTTATAAAGAACTCAAAGCTCCGTAGCAGCGACCTGTACGATGATCTTTCTATAAATAGTCGCCTCTCTGAGGCTTAATTAAACCTTATTAAAGCTCCGGAGGAGCATACTGTTTATAATAAAACACTTATAAAGAACTCAAAACTCCGTAGCAGCGACCTGTTGAGGATATTCATTCCACTCAAATAAATACTCATCCTTAAACTCAATTTCAAACCCTTTCAACAATTCGATATATTCCTCTTTAAAAGCCTTCTTTTTATGATGTTCATCCTGATTTAAAATATAATTAATAACATTATAAACCTCACTCAGTGAATAAGAAAATGCACCATATCCTTCTTGCCAACTGAACTTCCCTTTAATCCAATTATTCTCATTTATAAATTGTGAGGATCCTGTTTTGATATCACGAACCAAATCAGCTATGGCGATCGAAGGTTTCAAGTTTACCAAAATATGGGTATGGTCTGGCATTGAATAAATAGCAAGCAGTTTTTGGCCTCTGTTCTGAACTATTCCGGTAATATACTTCTGCAACTCTTCCCGGTTTGATTTGCTTATTAGGTTTTGACGGCCTTTAACTGCAAATACAATTTGGATATAAATCTGTGAATATGTATTTGGCATAACTGTTTCTCCTTAAACCTTTTCAAGTTCTTCAACCGAATCCTTTTCCACAACCAGGTTATCAATGATAAAATCCTGTCTTTCCTGGGTGTTCTTACCCATAAAATAACCGAGCATATCCGGAATAGTTCTATCCTTTCCAATAATCACAGGGTCTTTACGGATGTCCTTCCCGATAAACAATTTGAATTCATCCGGAGAGATCTCCCCCAATCCCTTGAATCGTGTGATCTCCGGCTTGGCACCTAATTTTTTGATCGCCTCTCTTCTTTCTTCTTCACTATAACAATAGATCGTTTCTTTTTTATTCCTTACACGGAACAAGGGTGTCTGAAGAATATAAACATGTCCGTTTTTTACAAGATCAGGAAAGAACTGTAAAAAGAAGGTCATAAGCAGCAGCCGGATGTGCATACCATCCACATCGGCATCTGTTGCCACTACAATATTGTTGTAACGTAAATTCTCAATGCCGTCCTCAATATTAAGAGCTGCCTGAAGCAGGTTGAACTCTTCATTCTCGTAAACGATCTTTTTTGTCAGTCCATATGCGTTAAGTGGTTTCCCTTTCAAACTGAAAACCGCCTGAACATTTACGTCTCTTGTCTTGGTGATAGACCCGCTCGCGGAATCTCCCTCACATATAAATAAGGTGGTATCCAACTTACGCTCCGCGTTAGAGTTAAAATGAACCCGGCAATCGCGAAGCTTTTTATTATGCAGGTTTGATTTTTTTGCGCGGTCCCTGGCCAGCTTTTGAATTCCCTGGAGATCCTTGCGCTCTCTTTCACTCTGCTGAATCTTTTGAAGGATGGTTTGTGCCACCTCCGGATTCTTATGGAGAAAATTATCAAGCTCTGTTTTAAGGAAATCACCAATAAATGCTTTTACTGAAGGTCCTTTAGGTGCAATTTCCTGAGATCCTAATTTTGTTTTGGTCTGGGATTCAAATACAGGTTCCTGCACTTTAATGCTGACAGCAGCAATAATTGAAGTTCTTACATCCACCGCTTCGAAATCCTTCTTAAAAAAATCACGGATGGTTTTTACAACCGCTTCCCGGAATGCTCCCTGGTGAGTACCGCCCTGAGTGGTATGT
>JALYRR010000092.1 GCA_030855265.1 Bacteroidota bacterium
TTGTAATCCGCAACGATCGGGCTCACCCATTCACCATTTTCAAAACCTGCATTGGTACCCGGATCGAATCCTGTATTTCCTCCATCGTTCGAAATATAAAAATAACCATATTGCGATGATCCGATCACCACATTGTCATCGGCGGGATCCAGCCAGTTGTCCATTCCGTCGCCACCGAAAATCGTATTCCATACAGAACCATCATAGTAGAAAGTAGCATTGTCCTGCGCACCGGCAGCAATTCTTCCTGTTGTATTTCTTGAACTCGATAAACGATAAAATGAAGTGATTGCCATCCCGTCACTTATGTTTGTCCATGCTGTTGGCCAAGGACTTCCGCCAGATGCTGATGCCCATGTTTGAGAAACTACATTTGCTGTTTTATACAAACCTCCATCGCTGCAAACGAAAATATTTCCCGTTACCGGATGCGTTTCAATGAAATGAATATCACCATGAAGAGTCGGCCCGTAACCCGTAGTCCAATGACTGACAGGATTAAAGCTCACACCTCCGTTTGTTGAAGCCCAGATATTCACACCGCCTACATAGAGCACATCTTTGTTTGTTGCATTCACCGTAAAACCAAGATCGTATGTCCCTTGCCCACCCAAGTTAGAACCATCTCCACCTTCGAGCATATTTACACCCGGATCAATGAATGTCCAGCTGCTGCCGGAATTCACCGATTTGTAAATTCCATAGGAACCTTCAAATGCATCCACCGTCATGGCATAAATGCAGGTATTGTCGGATGGTGCTATAGCGAGTTTGATCCGCTGAACCACACCCGTTGATGGAATCCCTGAACTCAGCATTGTCCAGCTGGAACCGAAATTCAGCGATTTATAAATAGCCGCATATCCTTGCGAAGAGCCGGCAAGCCAACCCGATGCTGCATATAAAATCTGCGGTTCACCGGATCCTGCACAAGATCCCAGAATAATGAATCCATTACCTGAGTCCAGGAAGTGCCGGCATTGGCGGAAGTATACATTCCATTCACGCCGCATGCAACAAGCTGGCTGCTGTTGGAAGGATTGACAAGCACCTTGCGGATCAATGAGGCGTCACCATCGGTTAACTGAAAGCTTAATCCAGTTGGGTTCCAGCTCAGTCCTCCATCTGTTGTTTTGTAGACTCCAAGTCCATAATGCGTATTTCTTTTTCTGCCGTCAATATCCAGCGCAACATCAATGTATTCAAAATCACAAACTGAAATGTACATGACATCCGTGTTGTTAGGATCAATAGTGATATCACTTATCCTTGTAATAGGAAGTGCGTCGGTGAGAGGCGTCCAGCTGGCACCGTCATTGGTGGTTTTCCACAAGCCACCTTGTGCAACACCTGCAAAATAGGTGGAAGGAAGTGTAGGATGAAATGCAATGCAGTTGATTCTGCCGATTCCATTTTCCATATATCCTGTAAGATTTCCCGGCAGAACAAATGGTCCGAGTGGAGACCAGCTCGCAGCAGAGAAGGTTGAACCGGCAGAGCGGTTTTTTTCTGATGCTACCCTTACAGCCTCATTGATATACAAGGAAGGATCGGCAATCTCTCCGGTTTTATCAGTATGCAAACTCATATCATTTTCCCATCGCTTAAAATACTTCCAGTGCGGAGTGTTCTTCAGATCTGTTTTTTTCGACCATTCATTGAATTGTCGCTGTACCTCTTTGAAGGTTTGTTCCGTTCCGGATTTGTGCTGTATGAATTGTTGAGCCTGAGTATATGACGAAGCGAAAACAACAACAATAAGTGTAAGGAGGATTTTTTGTAGCATATGAAATTTTGTTTACTATAAATATACGAAATTGAAGAAGGAGTTACAAAGTTTAAGGTTTGAATTTTAATTTGGACATAGATATAAAATGGTCAATCCTGCATTTACACTCCTTTTTGATTTGTAGATGAAATGGATTAGATTTGGGAGACCATGGGTGTTAAAAAAAATGCGAATCAGAGCATGGCAATTAGTTATATTTTATGAAGACAATAACACCTGCAATTATATTATCAGTTTTGACGATTGTTTCTCTGACAAACTGTAAGCAAAAGCAAACTACAGAAAACCGTGAGGATTTCAGGAAGTATTACGTCCAATTCAAAGTCGAAGGTTCGTTTGTACTTTATGATCAAAACAATGACAAATTTACTTTTTACAATCAGGAGCAATATAAAGAATCATTTTCGCCCGCTTCTACATTCAAAATATGCAACTCGCTAATTGGACTTGAGAGCGGTGTAATTAAAGACGAAAATTTTGTTATTCCGTGGGACAGCATTGTGCGCTCGAACCCTAAATGGAATCAAGACCACGATTTAAAGCTCGCATTTAAGAATTCTACGGTTTGGTATTTTCGTGAACTTGCAAGACGCGTTGGCCGGGAGAAAATGAAGTTCTGGCTTGACCAGGCACAATATGGAAATGCTGACACTACAGGAGGCGTAGATCTATTCTGGCTCAAAGGTGGACTCCGCGTGACGCCCGAACAACAAATTGATTTTTTAAAACGTCTTCACGATAATAAATTACCTTTTACGAAACGATCAGTCGATATTGTAAAAGAGATAATGATCACAAAAGACACCTTAGATTATGTGATTAGAGCAAAAACAGGTTTCTCTGACGAAGAGAAAAGAATTGTTGGTTGGTATATTGGTTACGTAGAAAAAAACAATAATGTTTATTACTTTTCCAATTGCATTCAATCCACTAACCTTGATCATGCTGACTTTGCAAGAGCAAGAATCGAAATTGCTTATAAAATAATGGACGACTTAAAAGTGACAAATGAATAAAATGTTACTACTATCCTTAGCGAAATGAAAATTGAGCTATCCGAATATAATTCTAACTGGACAGACCTTTTTCTAAAAGAAAAACAGATCTTAGAAAATGTGTTGCCTTTCCAATCTCTGATTGAACACATTGGAAGCACTTCAATTAAAGATCTTTGTGCAAAACCCGGTATTGACATCCTTTGTGGAGTTGAGCATTTTAGTTTCTCCAAGGATCTGATAGATAAAATAGTAGAACTTAACTATGAATATGTAGAAGAGTATAATAAAATTATTCCTGAAAGACTTTATTTCAGGAAAAACGGAGAACAACGATTTCACATTCATTTAGTCCAAATAGGTGGAGAATTCTGGGAGCGACATGTTTCATTCCGTGACTTTTTAAGAAAAAATGAAAATGCAAAAAACGAATACGCATTATTAAAAAGACAACTTGCCCAGAAAGATTGGCTGAATGGAAATGAGTATGCCGCAGCCAAAACAGATTTTATAAAAGCTATTGAAGTACGGGCTAAGGATTATTAATAAAAAATGTACGGAGAGAAATATAAATCAACAGGAGACTTTAAATCAAAACCTCCAAAATTCAGTTGGGGCGGGCTTGCAGTGATTCTTTTTATTGTTTTTTCTATTATGGCAATGGCAATTTACCAAAGCCAGAAATAGAGCACTTCACTAATTAAAGTCTCACAAAAACTCCCATAAAAAAAGCGCCCTGAATCCAGAGCGCTTTTGATATTGTATTAGGAGAGTTCTTAGAACCCGAATTTCACTAAATGCTCTGTTACATTCGCATTGTCTTTTAATGCTTCATACACTTCGTAATCAACACGTGGCTGCAAAGCAGAGATCTGCTGAGTCTGCTGTGCTTTGTAATCCTTTTGTGCAGGAGCTTCTGTTTTTGACTCTACAAACACAACAAACACACCTTCTTTACCTGCAATCGGCTTCGTGATGGTTTGTGCTTTCGCAACAGTGATCGCACCGATTACAGCTGGTTCATTTGCTGATCCCGGAATCTGTGAGGTATTGAAATTCACATTCTCTGCTTTCTCAACTGCTAAATTTAATTTCGAAGCAATTGCATCGATGTTTGCTCCGCCAGCCATTGCTGATTCGAATTCCTTCGCGAACATTTCTGCCTTTTTCTCTTTTACAACCTGTGCAGTTACCTGCTCTTTGATCTGTTCTATAGGAGCAATTCCTTTTTCTCTTACTTCAGTGATAGAAGCAACAATAAACTTCTCTCCGAATTCAAGTGGCTCAGAAACTTTTCCTTTTTCGTTCTCATATACCCAACGAATCAAAGGCTTTGGAGCATCTACGCCGGGAATCTGACGGTCATTTTCCTTGATGTTTTTTGCAACTCGCTTGTTCATTGTGTTGTCGGCAACAACCGCTTTCTGGAAAAGCTCATTGGTATTGTTCTTTCCGGAGAATTCACTTGCCTTCAGGAAGATCGCCTGCATTGTTTTGCTGCTAGGCTCAACTTTTCTGTCGATGTTCGCTACCTGGATCTTTTTCTGTGCTCCTTTTGAATCAAGCACTTCAATAATATGGTAACCGAATTGTGATTCTGCGATAACAACATCACCTTTCTTTCCGTCAAGACCAGCGTTTTTGAATGGATCAACAAATCCGCTCTTTGCATTCAGCCAGCCGTAATCACCACCTTTACCCATATAATACTCATCCTCTTTTTTGTTTTCCGGCTTTTTCTTTCCGCTATCGTCAGAATGCTTTTCAACCATATCTGTGAATTTTGCAGAACCTTTTTTAATTGCAGCTAACAAACTATCCGATTTTGCTTTTGCCTGATCTTTTGTGCGGGTCACTTCCTGGGAAGCACCTGAACCACCATAAGCGATCAGGATGTGACGAACCTTTGCAGAGTCGGCAGAAATTTTTGATCCTGTTAATTTAGAAATAATGAAAGCACCATTCTCTTCGTAAGGTCCCATTACAGTTCCTACTTCTGCTTTAAACATAGCGGTATCGATGGAAGGAGATAGAGATCCGGGAGTATGGTATGATCTGTCAACAAAACGGCTCGCTGATTCAGAAATCACGAATGCTGAATCCTCATCTGCTTTTTTGGATTTAAAATCATTTGCAATTGTAGTCATAGAAGTTTTTGCTTCTTCAATGTCTTCCGCTGATGGGCTGATATCAAAAGTGATGTATTCGATATCGCGGGATGCTTCCTGCTTGAATTCATTCTGATGTGCATTGTAATAAGCATTCAGTTCAGATTCTGTAGGAACGATCGTACTGTCAGCAACCAGCTTATAGTTCTTCACTACATAACGGATGTTGAGGTTTGTATTCTGAGCAAGGAAATCACGCTTTGAAGCGGATGTTGTTACATACATTCCTTTTTTGATCAGGTTGTTGTATTTTTCAATGATACGAACCTGAGTAATATAATTTTCAAGCTGCGCCCATGATTTTTCCTGCTCAGGAGTCATGTTTTGAGTGAATTCACGGATCTTGGCCGGGCTCAACTGACCTGTCTGCGGATCAGCAAACATCGGGTTGATCTTTCCTGTCTGAGGATCGCTCAGGTTACGCAACAATGCGGAGTGAGGATGATCTACCATGAGATCATACAATTCATCTTCTGAAACAGCGATGCCGAGTTTCTCGTATTCTTTATTCAACACTTCTTCATTGATCGCCTGGTTCCAAACCTGCTGAACGATGTTATCCATCTCCTGGTCATCCAAAGTGGCTTTGCCGCTGTTGGCTTTCTGATTTTCGATGGCATCCTGTACCTTTTGATTAAAATCCTGGTACTTGATGGACTTTCCGGCGATCTCACCCACTACATTGTCAGATCCTGAAAACAAAGATGATTCAGGATTGAAAAGATCTGCTAATACAAATCCTCCGATCAGTGCAACAGCAACCACTGTTACCAATAATCCAGAACGCTGGCGTAAACTTTCTAAAACACTCATATCAATTATTATTTTTTGAATTAATTTCCCGTTGCCATTGGAAAAGAAGCTTTTCCGGTATGGGGTTGCAAATATAAGATTCCTGCCGAAATCTTAAAAGTTTTTAGGCAAAAGGTTTTGTAATGTAATTGGTTAATTATCAGGTATTTGGTTTCAAAACCCTCAAATTGACGGTTTCGATGCGTGTACGGGTCACGGCCGTGATCGTAAACAGGAAGTTCTCGATCCGGATCTCCTCATTCATTCTCGGAATACTTTCGTGATAATGCATGATGAGTCCGCTGATGGTTTCGAAATTATCCAGGATCGGTAAATTCAGTCGGTATTTATCATTGATATAATCCGTCTCCAATCGCGCAGAAAAAATATATTCATTGGATCCGAGTTCACGCTCGATCATTTCTTCTTTATCATGTTCGTCTTCTATCTCTCCGAAAATCTCCTCCATGATATCCTCCATCGTTAACATTCCCGAGGTTCCGCCGAACTCATCCACCACCACCGCTATGCTTTTGTTCTGTTGTATGAACACCGTGAGCACTTCACTCGCTGCCATCGATTCCGGTACAATACTTACCGGAAGCAGGATGCTGCGAATGCTTTCCGGTTTTTTGAAAAGTTCTTTTGAATACACGTAACCAATAATGTTGTCAATGGTTTTGGCGTAGATGAGGATCTTCGACAAACGAGTCTGAACGAATTTCTGCTTTAGTGATTCAATGCTGTCATCCACATTCAATGCAATGATCTCCGTGCGGGGAAGCATACATTCCCTTGCTTTCACACTTGAAAAATCGAGTGCATTCTGAAAGATCTGGATCTCATGATCGATCTCCGCTTTTTTTGTTGAAGCAGATGTTCCTTCACGCACATAATTGTCGAGATCGATCATCGTGAAAACAGGATTTTCCTTTTCTATCCTGACCCTGAATAAGACACGCAGAATAAATTCAGAGAATCCAATCGTGAGCATAACCACAGGATACAGGATGCCATACACGATAGTTAGCGGAAATGAAAAGAGGGAAAGCGTTTTATTTGGATTGATGCGAAACAGATTCTTCGGAAGAAACTCTGCCACCACCATAATGATAAGCGTTGAAAGTAAGGTCGCGATCAGGAGAAGGAGGATTTCGGAATGAATGTAAGGTCCGAACAACTGCTTGAATTCCTCATCCATGTAAATACTGAAAATAACCAGGGCGATATTATTTCCAAGCATCATGGTGCCCAGATAACGCGATGGATATTTTGTAAAATGCGCAAGGATCTTCGCCGACCAGTTTCCTTGTTTATTCTCGAGTTCAATGCGCAGCTTATTGGAAGTAATAAATGCGATCTCCAGCCCCGAAAAAAAGGCGGAAGCGATCAGACAAATTAGTATGATAAGTGTTGAGCTCAATTATTTCTGTTGCTGTTTTGCATTTACCGCCTCTTCATGACGCTTTCTCTGACGCTTTCTTACGGAATACATCACTCCGCAGATCACTGTAAAAACAAGAAAGTAAATGGATCCTTCATTGTCCTGATTGATGATAAAGTATATACACATTCCAATTCCCAATGCGCCCATGATGAGCCAGATGATCTCGAGGATCCTGAAGGTTTTATTCATTCTTTTTTGATTTTTTTTCTGTCCCTGTTTCGTTTTCTAATTCTTCATCCTTCACGGATAAGCTTCCCTGTATTTTCTTTATTTCGTAGTCAGAAAAATCCTGGTTCGCGATCATTCCCTCTCCCCACAATGTTTCATCTTTCGTAGTGATCTTCACGAACTGTTCTGTATAGATTTTTTTCGTTACTGCATCCCAGATCAGGTGCTCTGTGTTTAGCCTGTCGCCTTTTTCATTGATCACCACCACATTGCGTTTCGCTTCCATGCGGTTGTATCCTTTTCCTTCATCGTATCCGATTCCGTAATCTGCTGTGAGCCGGGTCTGTTGTTCTTTTATCTCATTAAAAAAAACCACTTCCATTCCTTTAGGCATTTCAACATAAGGTTTTTCTCCGGGATAACGGTCAAGCTGTTTGGTCTTGAGTCGTGCACGCACCACGGCCGAATCGCTGTAAATGATCTCTACGTTTTTGCTTGATTCGAGAGGAAGCGCTTTCTGATTAGCGGCGGTGATTGAATTCACTTCGCCAATATCATTTTCACAAGCGAACAGGCTGAGACAAAGCAGAATTAAAAAGAAAGGAAAAGAAAAGCGTGTTTTCAAAATGATTAATCTGATACAGTACAAATTTAATCAAATTTAGGCTTCACGAACCAACGGTCATTGATTGTGAATCCGATCGTGGCTTTGAAGAAATTTTCCTGAATCAACCCGGAATCTATTGTACCACGTTTTCCAAGCTCAACGCCGATATTAACCATGGAGAAATTCTGAAGCAGGTAATTTCTTCCTACCGGAAATCCGACTCCGAAGCTTGCTGCCATCTCTGTCAGTTGAGTGGATTTTAACTCAAGTGCTGTTTGGGCAAACCGTCCGCCCACACGGTAATGAATCCGTTTCGGGTAGCTGGCATTTGCTTTCGCATCCGGAACATACTGGATTCCGAGGGAAACACGCATGCTGTTCTTTAAGCCCTGCGACTGGTTAAACGCGGTATAGGTGCTCCAGTTCTGTAAAGCGAAATCAGCGGCAACCATCCAGCGATCACCTTTTTTAAATCCCAATCCGAACCCGAAAGAAAGTGGAAATTTGATCGATCCTTTTGTATTGGAGCTGAGTTCGATGGTATCTTTTACGATCTCATTTCCGGTAGAACTATAAAAGTAACTTACTGAAAGTGTATCGATCTTAGCGTTGATATCAGTCTGCGCCGCAAAGGTGGCACCGAATGTAAATTTCACATTGTCACGGAGATCTCTTTTATACACTCTGCCGGTTGAATCTTTTGTCTTAACGGAATCTATAAGGAAAGAATACTGCAGTCCGTAATCCATATAAAAATCGCTTACACGCGTAGTCGTTCTGGCGCGGGTATTGAATGAATAGTTCGCAGGATCAAAAATAGAACGGCGTGTATTTTCATATCCTCCGAAAAGGTAAGAAGCGTTCACTCCAAGAGACAATCCCTGCATGGCTTTCTTGCGTTTCATCACAGCACGTACCGCTGCTTTGTCGTTGGAAAGTTCTTGGGCAGTTTTCAATGTATTGTCTGCTTTTCTGGGCGACATCAACGCTTTGTATTTAGCGGAGCGCGCATACATTCTTGGTAAGCCATAAAAAGGTTTGATACCGTTTCCGAAATAAACCTGATTGACGCCACCGGTACCTTCATAAAGGAAATCAACAGTTCCAACCTGGTAGATCTCCTGACGATCGGAAATATTATATCCCACAGAACTATATGGAACAAGTCCGATACTTGCGCCCCACCATTTTTTTAAAGGAAAAGCGAGAGAAATGTATCCGAGAGAAGCGTTGTTAATGGTTTTATTAAAGGCAGTACTTTCCAGTCGGTTTCTGACGTAATTCGCTCCAAGCTCAATAGTGGTAAGTCGAATGTTGCTATAAGAAGCGGGATTCCCCGAATTGATAAAGAACATTTGAGTAGAATCATTCTGCATGGCGATATGCGTTCCGCCTAATGCAAAGCCCTGTGAGTACCCTTTTCCGGAAAGATCACCGATGCCATAGCGGGAATAAGGAGAAGAAGTACCAGTTTGAGCGGAGATAAAATGCGGAATGAAACAAAAGAGACTAAGTACAAATAATGCAAACGATCTTAGTTTAACGATTTGAATGATCTTCATACTTTATTGACTGATACCTGATTTTAAATTATGAGCTAATATACTGTTCAATCCTTTGAGGATTAAAAATGAGTCCGCAAAGATGGGTTTTTTTAACCGTTTCTCAAAAAAATTAACATCCCCACCTGTTAATATCACAGTAATATCGGGATATTGATCCCTGTACAGTTCAATGAGGCCCTGAACTTCGGCCACAGCGCCGTTGAGAACTCCAGACAGGATACTTTCTGAGGAATCCATTCCGGTGAGAGTATCAAAAGAATCATCAACATCAAGTAACGGCAGGCGGGAGGTAAAAGTATTCAGCGCTTTAAATCTCATTTTTAATCCCGGTGAAATGGCGCCACCAATGTATTCATTCCTATGGCTCACAAAATTGTATTTAATACACGTTCCGGCATCGATAACCAGCAAATTGCTTTGAGGATACAGCGCATTGGCGCCTGCAGCGGCGGCAAGTCGGTCGCTACCGAGCGTATGTGCCGATTTGTAACGATTGATAAGGGGCGTTTGAGTAGAGGAAGTAAAAAGAAGTAACGGAGCGGCTTTTTTAATTGTATCGATAAAGGGTTCTAAACCATCAACCACTGTACACAAAATGCAATTCTGAATGCTGAATCGCGTGAAAAGATCACCTTCCAGGAATTCTTCCTTCGTGTTAAAGATAAAATGTTCCTGAAGGAGGTTTCCGTTAAATACCGCTGCTTTGATACGGGTATTGCCGATATCGATGACTAATTGCATAATAGACAAAACTACGAAAATAGGTGGTAGGTACAAGACCTCGGCGCTTGCCCCTTTCCCTGCACCTATGCTGAAGCTTCAGCGAAAGAGTAAAAAGAATGAAATTTAATTCTTTTTACTTCCTAACTTTTTGTCTTGAAATAAAAAGTTCAAACCTGCCTGCCGGCAGGCAGGAAGATCAAGGCTGAAGAATATTTCTCTAACCTTCTCCTGGGCAAGCTCTGAAAAATTTAACATTTTAAATGAATGTTTTCTTTCCGCCTTTGCGTCTTCGCGGTAAAACTCCCCATCTCCTTTTCTCTCCTTTTTCTCTTCGTTAAAATGGGAAAGTAAAATTTTAAACAGGAAATCTTTTATTAAATTTATGCCAACATGAAATCACTTCTTCCTTTCATAATCGCCTTTTTTGTTCTTGTTCCTGAGTCGCAGCTTTATTGCCAGTCCGATTCATTAAAGAACGAACTGGCACGTGCAACGCATGACACAACACGCTGCAAACTTCTGAGTGCCCTCATCGAACAGGAAACAATCGATGAAGTATGGCCGGTGTACAATGCGCAGTTGAAAGAAATCAGCAAAAAAAATCTCGGGAAAGGCTCCAAGGAACTTCAAAGGTTTTTCAATCATTATTACTCATATGCCCTAAATAATTCCGGTTATGAAGCCATGCAAAGAGGTGATTCATACGAGGCCATCAAGTATTACAACCAGGCGCTGGAGATCATGAAAAGCAATAACGATAAAAATGGAATGGCAACAGAGTTGGTTAATATTGGAATGATTTTCAGGCAGGAAGGGAATATTAGTAAAGCGCTGGAATATTATCACAATGCACTCCGTATTCAACTGGAAACAGGCGATAAGAACGGTATGGCAGCTTCCTATAATAACATCGGGTACATTTTCGATAGCCAGGGCGAGAGCGCAAATGCCCTGAATTATTATGAGAAATCACTAAAACTCTATCAGGAGATTAACAGCAAAGATGGTATTGCTACGGCTTCCGCGAATCTTGGATACATACATTCAACACAATTGGATCCGGCTTGTAAAGAAAACCAAGAAGCATGCAGAAAAGCGTCAATGATAAAAGCAATCGAATACCTGAATCGCTCTGTTGCGCTTCGCGAAGAAATAAATGATCCTCATGGATTAGCCAGCTCGCTGAATATCCTTGGTGGTATTTACGATGAATATGGGGATCCGCTATGTAAAAGTTCCGTAGAAGAATGCCGCAAAACTTCAGATAAAAAAGCACTTGAGTATTATCAGCGGGCGCTGGAACTCAGGGCCCAGGAAGGCCATACCGCAGGACTTGCGTTTTCCTATTCCAGCCTGACAAAACATTTTATGAATAACGGTCAGCCGGAAAAAGCCCTGGAATATGGATTAAAAGGACTTTCCATCTCCTATGAACTTGGTGACCCCGAACGGATAAAGGATGCGGCCTTTCTGCTCAATCAAATCTATGAGAAGCAACATCAGTATGAGAAATCACTGGAGATGCTGAAGCTATCCATGCAAATGAATGACAGTGTGCTGAATGCGGAGACAAAACGGAACGCCATCAGGAAAGGCTTTCAGATCGAATATGAAAAGCATGCCGCGACCGATAGTATCCGCAATGTTGCGAAGATCAGTGAAGAACGTATCCGGAGCGAGGCTGCTATTACCCAACAACGTTCCTATACATACGGAGGATTGATCGGATTTGTCCTGATGCTTTTGGTTGCCGTAATTTCCTTCAGAGCCTTTAGGAATAAGCAGAGAGCGAATCTCATCATTACTGAACAAAAAGCGCTGACGGAGCAACAAAAGGTCATCATTGAATACAAACAAAAGGAGATCATCGACTCCATCAATTATGCGAAGCGACTTCAGGAAGCAATCCTTCCGCCTAAGGAGTTCATTGCATCACACCTACCAGAGAATTTTATTATTTATCAACCCAAGGATCTGGTGGCGGGAGATTTTTACTGGTCGGAATACAGGAATGGTAACTTTTTTATTGCGGCGGCAGATAGCACAGGACACGGAGTTCCGGGGGCATTGGTTTCTGTGGTATGCGGAAATGCTCTCAACAGAGCTATCAAAGAATTTGGCCTTAACATTCCGGGGGAGATTCTCGATAAAACAAGAGAATTGGTTCTTGAAACATTTGAGCGAAGCAGCAAGGAAGTGAAAGACGGAATGGACATTTCACTTCTTTGTATAAACATGGAAACCAAAGAAGTAAGTTGGAGCGGAGCCAACAACCCTCTCTGGTATATATTTAATAACGAGCTGAAGGAAATTAAGCCGGACAAACAGCCGATTGGGAAAACGGATTCCCCCAATCCATTTACCACTCACAGGATCGTTTACGAAAAAGGAACTCAGTTCTATTTATTTACGGATGGACTGGCAGATCAATTCGGCGGGCCTCATGGAAAAAAATTCAAGTACAAGCAACTGGCTTCCTTGTTTATCAGCAATTCGGGTTTGGAACAACAGGAGCAATCAAAGCAGATCTTTCAAACATTTACAGATTGGAAAGGCGGGCTTGAGCAGGTGGATGATGTATTGCTGATTGGTGTGAGGTTATAATAGGATGAAAAAAGAATAAATTATTTTTCGGGTTGTAAATATTTTCTTACATTTGGCCTCCCGTTAAAAGGAACTATTACCTGAACCAACAGATTAAATGGTACCCTAGCTCAGTTGGTAGAGCAAAGGACTGAAAATCCTTGTGTCACTGGTTCGATCCCAGTGGGTACCACTTTAAGAATCAAGCCTTTACAGAAATGTGAAGGCTTTTTTAATGCCTTGGTGTGCGATATTGGTGTGCGATATTTTTTTGAGGAAAGAGATTAAAATATCGTGAAATCGCTGAGCCCGCCTGCTATATGGGCACTCGACAGATAGTGCTTTTTAAGCACCTCATCGCTGCTATGACCCCTAAACAGCTTAGCCTTGTCACCCAAAGCCATGACTAAATAAGTCAAATAGGACTTTTTGAGACACTTAAAGGTCAATGGACGGTAAGTAACCAGGGTGATGT